>JASFUW010000049.1:0-18202 GCA_050050135.1 Phycisphaerae bacterium | reverse complement strand
TCGGGCCACCCACACGCAAGTGGCACTCTTCGTTGGCCAGGCCGACGCAGCGTACGTCCCAGTCAGCGTAGCAGCGGAATGGCTTCTCGTCGCAAACGGTCAAGCAACGGACCATATCCTCGGAACCCGGAGTGGGTACACCAGGTGCTAGTGTAGTGCCTCTCAATTAATGCCACGTATTGGCACTCTGATTGCATGGTCTCTTTCGGGAGGTACAGAGTCATGCGCCGAGCGGTTTCCGTCGTGCTTACCGATGCCGAACGAGAGCAGCTTCAGGGATGGGCTCGCAGTCGCACCGCGCCGGCCCGGTTGGTTTCCCGGGCCAAGATCGTCCTTCTGGCTGCCGTGGGAGCGGAGAACAAGGCCATCTCCGGCCGCCCGAGCATGCCCTGGTCCTCAGCGTCGACGAGAAGAGTCAGATGCAGGCCCTGGACCGCACCCAGCCCGGCCTGCCGCTTACGCGGGGACGCTGCGGCACCATGACCCACGACTACAAACGGCACGGAACCACCACCCTCTTCGCGGCCATGGAACTCGCCGAGGGCAGGCTCATTGGTCAGTGCTTCAAACGTCATCGACACCAGGAATGGCTCAAGTTCCTCAAGCTGATTGATCAACGAACACCGGGACATCTCGATCTGCATCTGATCGCTGACAACTACGCCACTCACAAACACCCCCGGGTTCGAGCCTGGCTCGCGAGGCATCCCCGGTTCCACATGCACTTCATCCCGACGTCCAGCTCGTGGCTGAACCTGATCGAGCGATGGTTTCGCGAGATCATCACCAAACGCATCCGCCGCGGGACGTTTCGGAGCGTCGACTCGCTGGAACAGGCAGTCTATGACTTCATCAATGACCACAACCGCAACCCCAAACCGTTCGTTTGGACCGCCGACCTCGTCGACATCCTGCCCAAGATCGTCCGTGCCCACGAAGCACTCGATATGGTGCAGAATCAATGAGCCGCTACACTAGGCTTTGACTATCTTGTTGCGGCCGGTCCTCACGCCGGCAGTGGCGTTGCGGGTGTCCACGACGAGGTTAGCGTGCTTAACGATCCAGGGGTAATCGTAAGCGGTGTGGTCGGTGGCGATCAGGACGCAATCGTAGGAGGCGAGCATCCTTTCGGTCAGCTTTTTGCTGGTCATGCCGAGGTTGTGCTCTCGCTGCTTCGGCGTGCGGGGGACGTGGGGGTCGTTGTAATCGACCTTGGCGCCGCGGGCCTTCAGAAGCTCGATCAGCTCGATCGAGGGTGACTCGCGAATGTCATCTACGTCCTTCTTGTACGCCAGCCCGAGGACGAGGACCTTCGAGCCGTTGAGGGCTTTCTTTTTGGTGTTCAAGGCCTCGGCGACGCGGGTGATGACGTGCTCCGGCATGGCGGTGTTGATCTCGCCGGCCAACTCGATGAAGCGGGCGCTCATGTCGTACTGCCGGGCCTTCCAGGTCAGATAGAACGGGTCGATGGGAATGCAGTGACCGCCAAGGCCGGGACCCGGGTAGAAGGCCTGGAACCCGAAGGGTTTCGTGGAGGCGGCGTTGACGACCTCCCACACGTCGATGCCCATCCGATCGAACACCAGCTTCAGCTCGTTGATCATGGCGATGTTGACGCAACGGTAGACGTTCTCCAGGATCTTGCAGGCTTCGGCGACTTCGCAGCTTGTAACGGGGACGGCCTGCTTGACGGCGGCCGCGTAGAGTGCGGTGGCGATCTTTGAACTTTTGCGGCCATAGCCGCCGACGACTTTGGGGATGGTTTCCGTGGTGAAATCGGTTCTGCCGGGGTCCTCTCGCTCGGGGGAGTAGGCGAGGAAGAAGTCCTTCTCGACCTTCAGGCCGCTGGTTTCGAGGATCGGCTTGAGCAGCTCGCGGGTCGTGCCGGGGTAGGTGGTGCTTTCGAGGGCGACGAGCTGGCCCCGCCGCAGATGATCGGCGATGAGATGGGCGGTGTTCTCGACGTAGGTCATGTCGGGGTCGCGCGTCTTGCCGAGGGGCGTCGGGACGCAGATCAGGATCGCATCGCACGCTCTGAGTGACTTGGGATCGGCACTTGCACGAAAGCGCTGCTCGGCGATGACCTGCTTGATGAGGGACGAGGGAATGTGCTTGATGTAGCTCTTGCCGGCGTTGAGCTTCTCGACCTTGGCGTGGTCGACGTCGAACCCGAGGCAGAAGAATCCTTCGGCGCAGAAGGTGCGCATCAGGGGCAGGCCGACGTAACCCATGCCGACGATTCCGATCTGCACCGTTCGCTGCTTGATCGCGGCGAGCCAATCCTGCTCGGAAATCAGAGGTCGCGTGGGTTGGCGGTTTCCGGCTGTCGGGGTTTCGTTTTTCATGCGGCTTGTTCCGGTGGGCTTTGCCATCGCTCTGATTCCTTTTCCACGCTAGATCGAGGCATTATACGGACGCCGCGCCGATCGGCCGTTCGCCTTGCGAGGGCGAGCCCGGCGCGGCGGGATCGTACCCGCTATGCGTGTCGGCCAGCCTGAGTCTCAACACCGACAGGAAGGTGGCCGAAGACATATCGGCCTTCGCCGAAAGACACTATAATCGCCTATGCGCCGAGTTACCAAGAAGCGTCGCGGGCGAGTCCGCCCGCGTACAAGCGAGCCGCCCATGAAACGTTCGATCCCCCTCGCTCGACCGTTCATCACGCAGGCCGAAATCGATGCCGTCGTAGCGGTCCTGCGTACGCCGCACCTGAGCCTGGGCCCGAAGCTGACGGAGTTCGAGGAGCGGTTCGCCGCGTACTGTTCGACGCGGTATGCGGTGGCGTGTTCGAGCGGGACGGCCGGTCTGCATCTGCTGATGCTGGCGATGGAGGTCAAGCCGCAGGACGAGGTGGTTACCACGCCGTTTTCGTTCATCGCGTCGGCGAACTGCGTGCTGATGGTCGGCGCCAAGCCCGTTTTCGTCGACATCGATCGGGAGACCTGGAACATCGATCCCGACCTTCTCGAGGCGGCCGTCACGCCAAAGACCCGGGCCCTGATCCCGGTGGACGCCTTCGGGCAGGTGGTGGATGTGGAGCCGATCCAGGCGATCGCTCGAAAGCACCACCTGAAAGTGATCGAGGACGCATGCGAAGCCCTGGGAAGTACCTACCGAGGGAGGCGGGCGGGGTCTCTGGCGGATGCGGGGGTGTTCGGGTTCTACCCGAACAAACAGATCACGACCGGTGAGGGGGGGATGATCGTCACCGACGACGAGCGCGTTGCCCGGGTATGTCGCTCGTTGCGGAACCAGGGGCGGGACACGAACGGCGGGTGGCTTGCGCATCCGCGGCTTGGGTACAATTATCGGCTCAGCGATGTCGCGTGCGCGCTCGGAATCGCACAGTTGGAGCGGATCGATGAGATTATCGCGGCGCGGCGCCGGGTGGCGGAGCTTTATCGTGCGCGGCTCGCTGATGAGCCTCGCGTCGTTATGCAGCGAATCCGCCCGGACGTGGGAATGAGTTGGTTCGTCTTCGTGGTTCGTCTGTCGGATGAGTATACCCAGCAGGATCGTGACGGGTTGCTCGAGGCGCTGAGCGAGCGGGGGATCGGGTGCAGCAACTACTTCGCCCCGATCCACTTGCAGCCGCACTACGTAAATACGTTCGGGTACAAACCGGGGGACTTCCCGGTTTGCGAAGCGGTGGCGGGACGCACGATGGCGTTGCCGTTTCATCACGAGTTGACGGAGGAGGACGTCGATTTTGTGTGCAAATCGGTCGGCGACTTACTCTAAGCGAGGACAGAATGGGAGAAGGACCGGCTGCGTGTCCGGGCTGATCGCGGGTGGCTTTATGCGAACGCTGTGGGTCGTGAGCGGATTGCTGTTGGGTGTTATGGCCGGGCGATCGACGGGTCAAGAGCCGTCGTCCGAGGCACAGATTCCGGACGAAGGGGCGCTTACGATTTCGGACGAGGAATTCCGCGTTCCCATCAGTGACAAGCTTGCGGCAGAGGTCGACGAGTTGATCGTGGAGTTGTCGTCTCCGGAATACGCGCTTCGTGAGGAGGCGACGGAGGGTCTGGTCGAGATCGGCGTGCCGGCGTTTTCGCAGTTGCGGGCGGCGTACCGGGCTACGGATGAACTCGAGATACGACTGCGCATCGAGCAGGTCGTCAAAGAGGCGTATCTCGACAGCCATGTTTTCAACAAGAACGCTTTTCTCGGCATCCGGCACCAGTTCAAGAGCGTGGTACATGCCGACGACCCGCGAGTCGGCGAAGGACACTTCGGCGTTACGGTGGACACGGTGCTGGAACGGACCGCTGCGGCGGAGGCGGGGCTCGTGCCCGGCGACGTGATCATCGGGCTGGACCGCGCGCCGCTGGTGGGCACGACGGGCGAACCGACGCTCTCGTTCGGCGAGTCGATCCGCCTGCGTGGTCCCGGCACGCCGGTGACACTGACGGTGCTTCGCGGTCCGGAGACGCTCGAACTCGTCGCCGTGCTCAGACCGCGTCCCAAAGAACACTATCAGCAGCGCGGGGCTGTCGTTACGACCATGCTTATGGAAGCGAAGCAGCGCTTCAGAATCTGGTGGCACCTGCACTTTGCCGGGCTGCCGTCGCCCGAACGGACAGCGGCAGACCGTTGAGCGAACAGCCTGGTCGCACGTTGACCCGCCACGGGGCGTTTCTTGTGCCCGTATCCGTCGCGTCCGTTTCCCTCCGCGACGGACCCCGGGGATCTTGCCGAGTCCGCACCGAACGTCGAATGCACGGCCTGAAACGGGCTTTTCGGGCCTAAGTGCGGGGGCCTGGCGGACGGTTCCGAACGTTGACAAATGGGGCATGGGCCAGTAAGCTTTACCATAGCATGGGGATCAGGGGTTTTCGCTCAAGGGGGCAGGGGTACATCTCCTTATCGGATGCACGGCCCTCGCCAGGAACGAGGCTGGTTTGTCGATCAGCTATGCACCTGGGGCTCGCGCGCGGCGACGCAGTGGATACCGCGTGTGACTCCGCAGGTAAGGGGTGCCACGTGGACGCATGTCATCGTGACCTCGAAGAAGGAGTCCATCATGGTTAGGCGACTTGCAAGCTTGGTCGTATGCGTGGGGGTGGTGGCCGCCATATTCTTCGCCGCGAACGCGAACATGAAAGGGCGCGACGCGGTGGCCAAGCCGGCGGCGTTTTCGGCGCGTGGCGGGGCCGTTACGTTCGACCTGGACGTACGCACGCTTTCTGAACTCGGTTGGGGCTTCACGACCGGCGGCCCGAAAGAACAAGAGGTCGGACTGGGTCAACCCGCCACTTTCCCGATTGCCGAAACGTGTACGCTCCGCGTCATCCCCGGAAAATCACGCACCGAACAACGCATTACGGGAGAGGCTGAGGGGCTCGGCGCGCTGCTGCTTACGGGTCTCGGCGAGCGCGTGGTCATCGGGAACTTCGTGATTGGGGTGAACGCGGAAGGTATGTGGGTGATCAAGAACACGATCGGTGGTCCGGCGAATGAGCAGGTCGTGTTCAAGCTTTCTAACGTGATGACCGATTTCTCGGCGGCTCAGAAGAACCTGCGCGTGGTCGGGGAGCTCGCGGTCGCCCCGTCGTGGGCGGAGTCGCTCGGTGCTGGGGAGGCGGCGAACATCGTCATCGGCGTGTTGACCATGGACGTTGATCTGGTCGGTCCGCGCCGTGACCGCGATCGGATCGCCGCTGCCACCGACAAGTCATCCGACGGGGAAACCGCCGGTACGATCGGTCCGGACATCGTGATCGGGGACCTCTACGAGGTCCTGCGTTTCGGGCGTGTCGGTGACATCACGGCGTTCGCAGTGGGCACGAATGCCTGCAACCTCGGAGACGAACGGGCGAGCTGGATCTCCTACACCAACCAACACCCCGTGATCGCGCAGGACATGTATCGTCTGAAGG
The DNA here is from genome assembly GCA_050050135.1 of Phycisphaerae bacterium. Taxonomy (GTDB): domain Bacteria; phylum Planctomycetota; class Phycisphaerae; order UBA1845; family UBA1845. The sequence continues at coordinate 12,320 of JASFUW010000049.1, read as the reverse complement.
ACGGACGTTTCGAGCAGATCGGGATGAGTTGGGTCAAGCACGGGTTTTACGCGGTCAACGGGACGTTGTGCGGTCCCTGCAACGACCTGACGCAGGGGGCACAGTTGGGGGTCGGCTGCTCCGATCCCTATTCGGCGTACCTCAACGGGGTGCAGGGCAACATGAGCATGCGGTCGGATGTGAACCCGCATACGGGATACTTTGATTACCCTTGGACGGCACCGGAACCTCAGACTCTGATCGACAAGCGGCTACAGGTCCACGACGCGGACCTGGACCCGGAATTGAATCCTGGTGCCACCTACTTCGTCCAGGGGCACTACGTCGCCGCCGACGATCTTGGGGCCGGCAACGGGAACAACAGCGCGTCCTATCGCAGAATCGTCGTGACCGAAAACTCCGAAACGCCGAACCTGTTCACGGCGTTTCCCACGGGGCAGACACAGCGGGGCGAACCGGCGATCCGGGCGTGGAAGGACACGGACAACACGGTCGAGGAGACCGACATCGAGGTTCCGGGCGAAGGGTTGTTCATTCTGGCGGCGAAAGCGACCAATCTGAACAACGGGTTCTGGCACTATGAATATGCCCTGCAGAACCTGAACTCGGACCGGGCGGCGGGCGTGTTCCGGGTGCCGATCGCGCGCGGTCTGACGATCGAGAACGTCGGCTTCCACGATGTGGAATACCATAGTGGCGAGGTCTACGACGGAACGGATTGGGATTTCGAGCAGGTTGAGGACTGGGTGGAGTGGTGGACGCAGACTTACGGTGAGAACCCCAACGCAAACGCGCTGCGGTTCGGCACGACGTACAACTTCCGGTTCGACGCGGCCCGCGGCCCGGCACCGATTGTGGCGACGATCGGGTTGTTCAAACCGGGTTCGCCCGTGGCGGTTCAGGGCAGGACGATCGGTCCGGCGCTGGGTCCGATCGACTGTCAGCCGAACGGGTACGAGGATCACTGCGACCTCTCGTGTGACGGGTGCGAACAGCCATGCGGCGGTTCGCTGGACTGCAACGATAACTCGGTTCCTGACGAGTGCGAAGTCCGCGACACCGACTGCAACGGCAACGGAATACCGGACGACTGCGATGTGAGGGACTGCCCCCCTGGCGACTTGACCTGCGCCGACTGCGACGAGAACGAGGTCCCGGACGGATGCCAGGCGGGCTGTGAACACGACTGCGACCTCGACGGGTTGCCGGACGGATGTGACCCGCCGGGCGATTTCGACGAGGACGGTATCGACGACTGCACGGACCTGTGTCCGTACACGACGCCTCCCGACACGTGCGTCTGTCCGCCGACGGGGTGGTGCTGTTGGGATTGGACGTGCATCCCGAATTACTCGCGAGATGTGTGTTTGTCTCAGGGCGGCATACCGGATTGTCTGGAGTCGCCGTGCCGTGACGGGTGTCTGGTTACCAACGTCGATAAGGTCGGCGACCTGGTGGACATGGCTGCGCTGATGCGTTGTTTCAGTGGTCCTATCGAGTCGCCGGATTTCGAGCCGCCGCGCTGCGTTTGTGTGGAACGGTTCGACGAGGACGGGGACGGCGACATCGACGACGACGACTACAGGCCGCTCTTCGAGTCCATGGACGGACCGTAAGCGAACTCCGGGCCGCGGAACGCGAATCGCAGGCGGCGCGCCGGGACGGCTTCCTGGTTTCGCTGTACGGCACTTTGCGTCGAGCAGCGTCTCTGCACTGCCAGTTGGCGCGGTGCGGCCGGGTACGACTACGGCGCGCGTCGACCTACTCCGCGCTTCGTCATGTCTCGGACTTCGACGCCCTCGGGCGGGGTGTAGGTAAAGTGCCCGTCGTCGAACTCGACGTTCACCTTCACATCGGTCAGCTTGACGGCGTACTCGGCACCTGCCAGGCTGTCCTCGCGAGTCGACTTGAGGAGGATGCCGGTATCTTTGGCGACGTAGTGCCGGGTGGTGACCGTTCCTCCACCGGACTTTCCTTCGAACACGTAGACCTCGGAGCCGTCAACGGTTTCGTCGGGCAACAGAGCGAGTTCGTCCAGACCGCTGATTCCCGCGAACAGTCGTCGTCCGCCGAGGGGCTGAATCTGCCCGAGGACGGGGTGGGCTTTGGTGACGACGCGACCCTCATGCCGCTGATCGTCCAGCCACAAGAACTGCCCATCAAAGACCTTGTGAACGATCTGTCCCGTGGTGATCCAATTCCCGTCGGGTCCCTTCATGGCGACGCCGTTTCTGTAATCGGCACGGGTGAGGATTTTGCCGTCCCTCTTGAGCGTGTCGCGTGTTCCCTCGCCCTGCTGTTTCTGCGTTTCGCTCGTGAAGCTGGTTTCGAGCGTGGCCGAGACGGACTTCACGTTCTCCCACTTGGCGACGAGATCGAGGATGGTCTCGTTGACTTTGGGATCGACCATCAGACGGCGCGAAGAAGCCTGGGACTGCTCGGGCTCCTCGCCGCCCTGTGCGGCGGTCGGTTTCGTGGGCTCCGCGGGAGGCGGAGGCGACATTTTCTCTTCCGCAGGTGGCGTAGGGGATTCTGTAGCGGGTGCTTCGGGTGCTGCGGTGTCGGTGGGTGTTGCGCTGTCCGTGGCCGCGTTGCCCTGGGAGTCATCGGGCGAACCGGTTCCGGCGCGCCGGGATTCGGCCACGGCTTCTTTGTCCGGAGCGCTTGTCGCTGCTTCCTGGCGGCAAGCGATCAAGGCGCAGCCGCCTGCCACGGTAAGGAGAACCAAGGCCCCAGAATGCGTCGTTCGTTGCATTGTCGTACTCCCGATCCCGACGACATCGGCCCTGTCGAGCATCGATGCGCGGGGTATGGTTCGTGTGCCTCTCGGGTATCCACGCGTTTCGGCGACTCACCTCGCCCGGATACATGGGCCGAGTATTGTAACAAACTCACCGGCTTCTGCTGCGCTACCGACGTGTAACGAGCGTCGAGATCAGGCAGCATTACAGGAATTAACGCCTTTTCCGAAGCTCCTTCGTGCGCAATCGTCCACCCGCCGCACCGGATCAAGCACGCACTACGGGGCTTGCGGGGCCTTTTTTGCAAAACGGCATGGCCTGGCGAGAATGCGGTCAGGGCGGATGAGATCGGTACGGCTGTCGTTATCGGTCACAGTCGGCACCGGGGATCGCACGTTGGGCGGAGGTACTCGAAATGGACGGGACCCAAAGGAAGCACATCGCGGCCGCGATTGAACGCGAACGGGTCAGCGCAATCATACGGACGAATGGGCGAGCGTTGGCCTCGGACGCAATGAAGGCAGCGGTCGACGGCGGGTTTCGCGTGGTCGAGTTCACGCTCACGACGCCGGGCGCGCTCGATCTCATCTCAGCCTTCAGAACAAATCAAGACCTGCTGGTCGGTGCGGGCACGGTGCTGACCACGTCGCAGGCGCAAGAGGCGGTTTCCGCCGGTGCCCAGTTTCTCGTTTCCCCGGTGGTCGACGTGGAGGTGATTGCGAAGGCGGCAGCGCTGGACGTGGTCAGCATCCCCGGCGCGTACACGCCGACGGAGATGCAGACAGCCCATCGCGCGAGCGCAGATTTCGTCAAAGTCTTCCCAGCGACAGCGGGTGGGGTGGGCTTTATCGAGGCGATTCGAGGTCCGCTGCCACACCTGCGTCTCTTCCCGACGGCGGGTGTGACCGTGGAGAACTTCACCGCCTTCCTCGACGCCGGTTGCGTGGGCGTCGGTTTTGTGGGGCCGCTCTTCGAGCCGGACGACCTGGCGGGCGGAGACTTCGCGGCGGTCCAGGGTCGGGCGGAAGAAGTGATACGGCGGGTTGAAGGGTGGCGCGCGTCCCGGCGCGCCGGGACCGGGCTCGGGCGAACGGTCCAGTAATGAAAGTGCCGATCCTCGAACGGGCCTGCACTTGGGCAATGTAAGGTGGGCCGCCACCGCATGCATCGGATTGCGCGCTCTCATGCATCGACACACGCCTCGGTCCCGAGGCGTTCGGATTCTCGGAACTCGCGTGCCGAGGCAGATGCGTATCGGACGTGCGCGCCCCCGGGGCTGTCGCCGCGCTTCCCGGGGAGGCGGTCCACCATCGTCCGAAAACACGCAGCGGGTCGGGCGGAGGTCCGCCCCGTGTTGCGTCTCGGTTCCGGGGCGTCCCGTGTCGTCTTCTCGGTCGTGCGGGGCGGTTCGCTTTCATTCCAGGAAAACTCGCGCTGACGGCAGACCGATACGGTTCTTAGGCTTGGGGAGTTGAGCGTGTTGCGCGCCGCTCCGCGAATCCCGACGGTTCGGGAATGGAATGGCTATGGGCAATCTCCTACAAGTATGCTTGTACAACCGGGAGGCGGAGGCCTCTGAAGACCTCAAAGCGGCCCTGCAAGGACTCAACTTTGTGCGTCTGGTAGCAGCGGTCGATGACCCTGAGACACTCGCGCAGGCGATCCAAGAGACGGAAGTCAATCTGGTGTTCTTCCATCTGGACCCTGACCCGGGTCCGGTGGTCGAGGTCATTGATCAAGTCTCAACGCGGTATCCGGAAGTCGCGTTGATCGCCGTGAGTCACAACACGGGTCCCGACGCGATCCTGGCGCCGATGCGGGCCGGGTGCGACCAGTTCGTCTGTGAGCCGATCGATCCGGCGGATCTCGCCACGGCGGTCGGTCGTGTGGCGAGCAAGCGCCTGCTCTCACAACCGAAGAGCCGGTGCGTCTGTGTCACCGGGGCGAGCGGTGGATCAGGCGTGACTTCGATCGCCTGCAACCTCGCTTTGGAAATCGGGCAGCTAAGCGACCGGGATTGTGCGCTGGTGGACCTGGACTTGCAGTTCGGCGACATCGCGCTGAACTTCGACTGTGAGCCGAAATACAATCTTTACGATCTGGCCGTTGCCGGCTCCGAACTCGACGAGGCGATCCTGTCTTCGGCGGTGAACAAGCTGGCGTGCAAGGTCGCCATCCTTTCGCGTCCGGAGCAGTTGGACCAACTGGAAGCGATAACCCCGGACACGATTCACCGGGTCATGGACCTGCTCAAGGCCCAGTACGAGAACATCGTCATCGACACCGCGCGGTTTATCACGCCGACGCTGGCTGCCGCCTTTTCGCACGCGGACGTGGTGATGATCGTCTGCCAGCTCCTCGTTCCCAGCGTGCGAAACGCGAAGCGGTACTACGACGCCTTGCAGCAGCTCGGTATCCCGGAAGAGCGCCTGGAGCTGGTGGTCAACCGGGGTGACGGGCGGTCGGGTCGCCTTACGATCAAGGACATCGAGGACACGATCCAGAAGCCGGTCTTCGCGTGCATTCCGAACGATTACCAGTTTGTGGCCCGATCGATTGATTTCGGGCGACCGGTAGCGTCCCTGGACCAGGGCAGCCCGGTCCGGACGGCGATTCGCAAAGTTGCGCAGAAGGTCGCCACCGGCGCCGGCTCGGAAAACAGGGGCAAGCAGGACCGGCGGGGATTCCTGGGTCGCCTGCTGACAAAATAACATCAAATCGCGCCAGAGCCCGGCGAGACCCGTCCCGGCGCAAGGGGATTGCGACCAGCCGGGGCCCACATTTTCGAGTCTGCCGTTCCCAGATACCAGAAACGCGGTACCCTTGTGCACTTGACGAACCGGTCCTGGTGAGGTAAACCTCCACTCCAGGTACTTTGGTGAAAGGTGCCCGTTTCATGCAGAATGACAGCGGCTTCCCGTCGTCAGCGGCCAAACACGACATTCCTCTCGCGCTAACATTCGATGATGTCCTTCTGGTCCCGCGGCGCTCGTCCGTCCTTCCGGATGCGAGCACCGTCAGTACGCGTCTGACCGCAAACATCGGGCTGAACATCCCGCTCGTGTCGGCGGCGATGGACACGGTGACCGAGTCGCGACTGGCGATCGCGATTGCCCAGGAGGGGGGGATCGGGATCATCCACAAGAACCTCACGGTCGAGTCGCAGTGTCGTGAGGTTCACAAGGTGAAGCGCTCGGAGAGCGGCGTGATCCTCGATCCCGTCACGCTCGGGCCGGACGCACCAGTGTCGGAAGCCAAAGCGGTGATGTCGCTACAGAACATCTCGGGTATTCCGATCGTCAGCGAGGGGAACCGCCTGGTCGGCATCATCACGCGCCGAGACATGAAATTCCTCGAGCGGGACGATCTGAAGGTTCGCGACGTGATGACCTCGGAGAATCTCGTCACCGGACCGCCGCATACGGCTCTCGAAGACGCGTCCGAAATCCTGAACAAAGCGAAGGTGGAGAAACTCCTGCTTGTCGACGGGGAACGCAGGCTCGCCGGGCTGATCACCATGCGAGACATCGAGCGGGCCCGGCACTTTCCCGGAAGCTGCAAAGACCGCCGTGGCCGTCTTCGCGTCGGGGCGGCCGTGGGCGTCCATGACCTCGAACGGGTCGAAGCGCTGATCGAAAGTGACGTGGACGTGATCGTGGTGGACACGGCGCACGGGCATACCGACAACGTCATCGAGACGGTGAAGGAGATACGGGCCCACAAGGGCATCGACGTGGTTGCGGGCAACATCGCGACGGCGGAGGCGGCCAAGGACCTGATCGATGCCGGCGTCCAGGCGCTGAAGGTGGGGATCGGTCCGGGCAGCATCTGCACGACGCGGGTAGTGTCGGGCGTCGGCGTTCCGCAGTTGACCGCCATCCTGAACGTTTGCAGCGTCGCAATTCCCGCCGGAGTGCCCGTGATCGCCGATGGCGGCGTGAGACAATCCGGCGATATAACGAAGGCACTGGCAGCCGGGGCCGATTCGGTCATGTTGGGCTCGCTGCTCGCGGGGGTCGAGGAGGCACCCGGCGAGACGGTCACGTGGAAGGGGCGACGCTTCAAGCAATACCGGGGGATGGGGTCGCTCGGGGCGATGGTCCAGGGGTCTGCGGACCGATACGGCCAGAAGGCCTCGACCGCGACCACGAAGCTCGTACCCGAAGGTGTCGAGGGGCGCGTGCCTTACCGTGGACCGCTATCCGATATTGTCTATCAACTGGTCGGCGGGGTCCGCGCGGGGATGGGGTACTGCGGGGTGGCGACGATCGACGAGCTGCGGACGGAGACCCGGTTTTGCCGGGCGACCGCGGCCGGCGTGACGGAATCCCACCCGCACGACGTTACGATCACGAAGGAATCGCCGAACTATGCGTTGGAGTATCGCAATGAATAACCGGTCCGTGCGCTGCGTGAGCAGGCTTGGAAGAATCGTGTTGTCCGCTGGTCTGCTGGTTTGTCTGGGGTGCCACATGACGGTGGACCCGTTCGCAGACGAGATGTGCGGGCAGCCGGCGGTCACCACCGCGTCGGCGTCGGCGTACCGGGCGGTGGACTACCAGCCCCGCGCCAATCGGCGCCCGTTTTCCGCGATGGTCGTCGAGGGCGAAGGCGGGGCCGTCACCCACGGTCCGCTGCTGTTCGAGGATTTGTGGGAGGAACACGAACGCTCGGACGATCGGTTCGCGTGGACCGCCGAGGATTACCTCGCGTGGTTCGCGGGCGGTGCGAGGTTTCTGGTCAACACGGCCCTTTGCCCGGTCAGCGCGCTGGTGACGCCTCCGTGGAAGGCAATGGTCAGTGACGGTGTCCCCGGCCCCCGGGTTTTCGACCTGGAGATGCACGACGCGGCCCGGGAGCGCCGGGGCTTGGCGCCGCAGATGACCGCGGAAGACGAGATGAGTTGAGGCCGATCGCGCGAGACCACCGGCTGACGTTTCCTGGCTTGACCCGTCCAGACGGCATAACTCGAAGCAGGCGGCGTTGCCGCTCGTCGCGGCTCGTTTCGCGACCGGGCAGGTCGGTGCAACCGGAGTCGAGCCGTTGATTTCCGCACGCCGATCATCCCGAGGGAGAGTGCGTCGATGCCCTGCGTGCGCCCAACGAATCGAGTCTTTCTTCGTAACGCGCTGCACGTTGTGTGGTTACGACTTCGGCGATGTACATGCTACGGGGGCGGACGTGACGCCTTATGCCAGGGCGTTTGCCCGCGGTGAGACCGGTTGGCGAAGAATGCTGGAATGGGTCTGGTTTGCGGGTGGCGGGCGCTTGAAGCACATGGCGCTGATGCGGGCGTCGGCAGCGTCCCGGCGATTTGCCGGAATTAACGTCATCATTCTGGCACTAAGTCTGGCGTTATTTCAGGTTTCGGGTGTCGGATGGCGGCTGGTGACCGCGTCGCCGGCGGTCGAAGCAAGCGGGTCGGTGACGCCCGCGGGTCGTGGGTGGTTTCACGTTGCCAGCGCTCCGCGCCCTCTGCCGCCGGGGCAGGCCCCGGAGGTCCCCGTCGATCTGTGGTGGAACCCGGCGCAGGCCATTCTCGCGTGGGTCGCCACCCTGCTCGGTGCCATGATCGCGGCTTGGATCGTTCTCGCGATGGTCCGCGGCGGTGTGCAACGGGCCCACACGATACGCTATCGCCTGGAACAACGCATGACCGCTGCGATCCACTACGGCACCGCGTGGTGTTTGCCCGTCGTGGTGGGAGCCGTGATCGCGAGCGTGCGACCCCTGGCTTACGCTGGTCAGATCGAGCGGTGGAAGTGGTATGTCTCGGAGCGTATCTTCCTGCTCTCGGGGGGGGTGTTCGCCGGATTCGGTGCGGTGATGTGCTGGTTTTGGTTCATTCGGCTCGGTTTCACCGCTCCCGAGAGAACGCGTTCGAGAGTGGTTGCCCTGTGGGGGCTGGGCGCACCGCTTTGCGTGGCGGCGGTCGCCGCGGGGTCGTGGTATGGTTTGTCACTGCTGCTTACGCCGCTGTTTGCGAAGCTGGAGATTCAGTTTTGACGTCCGAGGTCCCGTATCCGACGACGATCGTCATCCTCGATTTCGGCGCGCAATATGTTCAGCTCATTGCCCGTCGTGTTCGCGAAAACCACGTCCACAGTGTCATCGTGCCGCCCGATGTCAGCGCCGACCAACTGCGCGAGCATAACGCCGTCGGACTGATTCTCTCGGGGGGGCCCGGCAGCGTGTACGCCGAGGACGCGCCTCGGTGCAACCCGGATATCTTCGAGCTGAACCTGCCCGTGCTCGGGATATGCTACGGGATGCAGCTCGGGTGCGAACTGCTGGGCGGGCAGGTGGGTTCAAGCTCGTCCAGAGAATACGGGCGCGTGCAGCTTACCGTCACCGACGAGGGCACGCTGCTATCGCACGTGCCGAAGCAGACGACCGTCTGGATGAGCCACGGGGATATTGTCAACGAGCTGTCACCAGACTTCATCACGCTCGCCAGGACCGCTCACTGCCCCTACGCCGCCGTGCGACACAAAAACAAGCCGTTCTTCGGTATTCAGTTCCACGCCGAGGTCACCCACACGCCGTGCGGGAACCAGATCATGCGGAACTTCCTGTACGACGTCTGCGGGTGTAAGGGCGACTGGCAGGTGGGCCACGTGATCAAGGGGGCGGTCGAGGCGATCCGCGGGCAGGTCGGCGACTCGTCGCGCGTGCTGTGCGGGCTTTCCGGCGGTGTGGACAGCAGCGTGACCGCCGCGCTCATCCACCAGGCCGTCGGTGATCGGCTTACGTGCATCTTCGTCGACAACGGGCTGTTGAGGAAGGGTGAGGTGGACCTGGTCGAGTCGGCGTTTTGCCAACACTTTGACGTGGACCTTCGCGTGGTCGACGCGTCTGACCGGTTTCTGGCGAAGCTCGATGGCGTGAGCGAGCCGCAGCAGAAACGGATTATCATAGGCCACGAATTCATCGACGTGTTTCGGGATGAGGCTGCTCACTTCAAAGACGCGCGGTTCTTGGCGCAGGGCACGTTGTACCCCGACGTTATCGAGTCCGGCCACGGCGTGGGCGGTGAGGCGGCGAACATCAAGGCCCACCACAACGTCGGCGGATTGCCCGAAGAACTCGGGTTCGAGTTGGTCGAGCCGCTGCGCGATCTGTTCAAGGACGAGGTTCGACGCGTGGGCGAACACCTGGGGCTCCCGGACGAGCTGGTCTGGCGTCATCCATTCCCCGGTCCGGGGTTGGCCGTCCGCATTATCGGGTCGGTGACGCGCGAGCGGGTCGACCTGCTGCGTGAAGCCGACGCGATCATCATCGAGGAGATTCGGGCGGCGGGCTGGTATCGCAAGATCGCCCAGGCACTCGGCGTGTTGCTTCCGATCAGCACGGTCGGGGTGATGGGCGACGACCGAAGCTACGCCGGACAATACGTGGTGGCCGTCCGGTTCGTCGAGACCACGGACTTCATGACAGCCGACTGGGTACACATCGACCACGAGGTCCTCGGTCGCATCGCCAGCCGGATCATGAACGAAGTGGCGGGGATCAACCGCGTCGTCTACGACATCTCGTCAAAACCACCGGCTACCATCGAGTGGGAATAGGTCGAGCCGCAGAGCACATCCAGGAGAGGTCCCCAGCCGCCGAGGCGGGCATGGGCAAAGGCGGCGAAGGGATTCGAACCCTTGAATAACGGATTTGCAATCCGTCCCCTTAGTCCACTTGGGTACGCCGCCGACTGCCAGAATTGTAGGCTACCCGGTTCCGGTCAGGAAGGGAAGAGGGCGAGATTCGAGCTGGCGGCGTGCGTGGGTCCGGAAAGATCACGGTGCCCCCGCGGACGCAAGGACGGTGCGACGGTCCGAGGCGAACGCGTGGCTGCACGGGGATGCGTCAGCCGCCGAACGTGCCGACCACGGCGTCCGGGAGGCCGACCTAAGGTTATGGGGTGTCGTTGGCCGACACGACAATGCGGCGGTGCGCGCAAACACACCTACCGCACCCGAGTACGCCGGAAGTAGGAGGTCGCAGGAGGCGTGCGTGGTAAGAACTTGCAACAGGTTGCCCTGCCCGAGTTGCCCACGGGCGTCCTGCGAAATACAGTTGGACATTCGCACTCGTGATCCCGCGGACGTGCATCACCGCCCGACCGCCCACCGGTAGCCCATGAAGCAGAGACCGGAAAACGACGTTGGTGCTCGGCGATTCGTCCGCCCTTGCCTGGCCATCCTGCTTTGCCTCCCCGCGTGCCAGAGCACGATGCCGTCCGCGCGTTTGCAGTCCGAGATCGCCCTTCCGGTACCGGCGTCGGCCTCGACGCTGTTGGAGGCCGGCCGATTCGATCGCTCCGATGCGGGCGAGACCTACCGCCTAACACCGCTTTCGGTGATCAGGACGGCGTTCAACCGCCAGCCCGCGATCAAGTCCAGCTACCACCGGTTCAAGTCGGAAGAAGCCCGGTACGACTTCTTCTACACCTCTCGTGATTCGCTGACCCCGCGCTTCCGGTGGTCGAACAGCTATGCGGAGAGCCGCGATAGAAATATCGAAGCCGCCGATCCCGTCACGCGAACTCGGGATCACAGCGTCGCCCTGTCGGTCGAGAAGCGGTTTTTCGATACGTCGGCACTGGACGTCAGCGTCGGTCTCCAGGCCGGGGCCGTGGATGAAGCGCTCGGCAACCAGCCCTTCGTGTCGGCCCGCCTGCGTTATCCCTTGTGGGCGTCGAGAGAAAAGCTCGAGCGAACCAGTGAGGAGATATTCTGGAAGAACCAGGTGGACGACGCGCAACTCGGGTATATCCAGGGGGTGCGGAACCGCCTGGAATCGGTGCTGTTCCAGTTCTACAACGTTGTCTTGCTGCGGCGGGAATGCGAGCATCGCAAACAGTGGCAGTCGGACCTCGAGGCGTTGCTCACGCGGATCGACGGCGACGGCGAGAAGGACAGGGATTCCGACCGCAAGCGCGTCCGGGCCGAGATCGCCAGCGCGATCGCCACGCTGCGAGACGTCACCGGCCGATTCGACGTGCAGATCGAACGTCTCAAGGCCGCTTGCGGGCTTCCTTTTGACACCGTGGTCGAACTCGACGGTGCGGCGTTCAATCCCTTCGAAGGTCAGACGCATGAAGAGCTCTTCCGGATCAGCATCGAGACCGATCCGGAGATCGAGACGCTGCGCAACGCGAAGCGAAACGCCGAGGTGCAGCTTGATCTTGCTCGCCGCGGACGCTGGGACATCGCGTTCCTCGCCGACGGAACTTCCAACCTCGACGGCGGAGGCGAAGAGGACGGGCTCTCTGACTGGGCCGTGTCACTCGGTCTGGACGTCAGCGCGGTTGACTCACGGGTGACCGACAGCCTGATTCGCCAGGCGGAATCCAACATCGCCCACTTCGAGCAGAGGATCGTGGAACGCGAGGATCAGGTGTTCGTCGACACGTTCGAGCCGATCCTGCGGATGGAGACGCTGGCTCAAAGCCGGCGGGAGCTCGAGCGGAACCTCCCGCGTTTTCAGAACGATTACCGTCAAGGGCTCGAGGAGTACTTCGAGGGCAAGCTGAACATCGACGACCTGCTCACCCGGCGCGAGGAGCTGTTCTGGCAGGAGTATGAA
>JASFUW010000048.1:0-18350 GCA_050050135.1 Phycisphaerae bacterium | reverse complement strand
CTTGGCCGGCGCCTTCTCGTTAAAAATCTTTACCTCCCGGCCGTTGACCACAAGGGCGTTGCCCGAGACTTCCACGCCGCCGGGAAAGCGACCGTGCACCGAGTCGTACTTGAGCAACTGCCTGAGCGTGCCCGGATCGCTGAGATCGTTAATCGCCAGAACTTCAAAGGCCTCCGGCTCCTGCGCCATCACCCGAAACGCCAGCCGACCGATCCGCCCGAACCCGTTGATGCCGACTCGAACAGCCATCGTTGAAAACTCCAGTGGTTTGGTTTGCCCGGCACCTTCCGCGCCGCCTCGCGTGCGGCCGCACGGGGCCCTCACTGGCCGCAAATCCGTAACGTGCGATTGCCGTCACGCGAGACCGATAACCTAAGCCTAAGACCCAGCCCGGTCAAGAATCGGCTGCCGGAGTTTATCTGGAGAAAAACACCGGCTTCTGGACGATGGGCTGACCGCACTCGGGCCAGTACGGGTCAAGACGCGGCGCTCGGTCCTAACCGCACTCCGGGCGTCGCCCGGTCAGTTCACGCCGGTCCTAACGGATGCCCGTAAGCGCCGCGCCAGCTAGCGAGGTCGCGAGCAGAAGCATCGGAAACCGGGGTGGAAACGTAATGACCACGGCGGCATGTCACGACGCGAATGAACTCGCCCGTACGCATCATCCACACGGCCCCTCCGGAATCATCACCGGCATCGGCATCCCTGAACCGCTTGTCTGACTCGGCGGCCTCTCTTCCCAGACCCCCGCGATCGGTTCCTGACAGAAGGGGCAGTCGCCGCCCTTCATCCGGTTTTCCTCGACGAAAAACCCCCGCCGCCGGATCAGCACCTTCTCGCACGACGGGCAATAGGTGTTCTCTCGCTTGCCGACCCCGCCTGCCAGGTTCCCCGGATAGACATGTCTCAGCCCGACCTCCTTGCCGATGTCATACGCTCGAACCAGCGTCTTGCTCGGCGTCCGCGGCGGATCGGTCATCCTGTAATCAGGATGAAACGCCGTAACGTGCCAGGGGATGTCACACGAAACGCCCGCGACAAACTCGGCGATCCGCTTCAATTCCTCGTCGCTATCGTTGAACGTCGGCACCACCAGCGTCACGATCTCCACCCAGAAGTCCATCTCCTTCAGCAGCTTGATCGAATCGAGCACCGCATTCAGCGTCCCCCCAAGCTGCCGATAGTGCTTATCATCGAAGCTCTTCAAATCGACCTTGTACAGGTCAACGTAGGGCCGAATGAACTCGAGCACCTCCGGCGTCGCGTTACCATTGCTGACGAACCCGCACCGAATCCCCTTCGGTTTCGCCAGCTTGAAAATCTCGACCGCCCAATCCGCCGTAATCAGCGGTTCGTTGTAGGTGCTCACCATCACCGGAATGCGCTGCTTGACCGCCACCTCGACCAGACTCTCCGCCGTGCAGAAGCTGGGCCGCGAAATCGCCGAATCGTCCCGCAGCGCCTGGCTCGTCACCCAATTCTGGCAATAGCTGCAATGCAGATCACAGCCTAACATCCCGAACGACAACGCGTCCCGACCCGGAAACGCGTGATAAAACGGCTTCTTCTCGATCGGATCGACAGCCGCCCCAGCCACGTACCCCCCCGGCGCACGAAGCTCGCCATCCGCATTGAACCGCACCCGGCACACGCCCGTCCGCCCCGGCAGAATCGAACACCGATGCCCACACGCCAGGCACCGAACCCGACCCTCCCCCTCGCGTACTACCAACTGCGGAGCCGAAACCATCGTGTTGTCGGACAAGAGTTGTTTCAAGCGAACTCGTGCGGACATAGGTGATAACCTCCCCGCGGTCTCGATCTTGACCGCCTCACCCATTATACCCGAAGCGACCAACGGAGGCAGCCGCAACCATCACAAACGCGACAGGTCAGCCTGACATGAGCCCGGCCGGATTCGCCGGACGTGGAGCGTCGAACCGAACCGCGCCGCGACCGTGAGGGAGCGCGGTCGCGTACCTCCCGCGCTGGTTTTGTTAGACCGTCTCATGCCCCGCGATTGCGTCAGCCGCCCCAATGACAATAATCCCGTGTCGTAACGGAACGACGGGCGAAGACCGGGAAACCGAACATGCCGGACCATGACCACAATCACCATCACGGCCACCATCACGACCACGCCGATGCCCCCGCGCTACTCATCGAGCTGCGCGAGCACGTTCCCTTCTCGGTCTCAGCCGTAGCCATGGGGCTCATCGCAGCCGGCGTGATTTGCGTGCTGAGTCTCGGACCCGAGCAAGCACTCGAAGCCGTCGAAACCGCCGAACACCTCGGCCACGACCACGCCGAACACGATCACGCCCACAGCCCCCCGCAACTGTTCTTCCATCTCTTCCACCCCGCCCACATGCTCTTCTCCGCGTTGGCCACGACCGCCATGTTCTGCCGCTACGAAAAGAAGGTCGGCAAGGCCGTCGTGATCGGGCTAGTCGGCGCCATCGGCGTCTGCGGCGTCAGTGACATCGCCATGCCACACCTCTCGCTGATCCTCCTCGGCGTCAAGACACCCTGGCACGTATGCGTGTATGAACACCCCGGTCTTGTGCTGCCGTTTGCCGTTGTGGGCGTCTTCGTCGGCGTCGCAGCCAGCGGCGGCGTGATCAAGAGCACGATCATCTCACACTCCCTCCACGTCACCGCGTCCACCATGGCCAGCATCTTCTACATGGTCGGCCCACTCGGCTTGGTCGCCTGGATCGACGGTCTGGGCAAGATTTTCGTCTTCGTCGTCCTGGCCGTCATGGTCCCCTGCTGTCTAAGCGACATCGTGTTCCCACTTTTGATGTCCCGGACAGCCAGGGAGGAATACCAGGAACTCCCCCACCCCCACTGACGCCAACCCGCAAAAACCACCCTGAGCCGCGGGCTTCTAGCCCGCACGGACGCCCCCCGCGCTAGATCAGCTCCAAATCTCTGTTGCCGTTTCACAGGGAGTGCTGCGATCGTGTCACACCTTGTACCCGCACTCCGGACACGTCCCGCTCGTGTTCCCCGTCACGTTGTACCCGCACTTGGCGCAAAGCCTGAACTGGTCGGTCCGAACTCGTGAACGTCGGGCGAAGACCGCGATGAAGATCGCGATCGCCAGATTCATGAACCCCACAGCCAGAAAGATACCCCGACCGTAGAAATACCACGTGCCGAAAAACACCCCCGACAACGCCAGGTTGATGACCACAGCCACGATCCGACCGCCGATCGCCTGTTTCACGGTCGCCTCGTGGTGATGCGGCTGGCTGAAGTTGAAATCCCGTAGATCGAGCAACCGCCGAACCTCGTGCTCGCACCGCCCCTTGCACGCCAGACCGCGCCCCATGTCGACCGCGCATTCAGCGCACACGCCACGACTACAGGCCGTGCAAAGCCCGACCGCGCTCACCTCTTGATGGTTGAAGCATCTCATGAAACCGGGTATCCTTCAGGCGGCGTGACATGCCGGGAATAGCGCGTCGACGCGAACGCTCTGGTCGTACGACCTTCGCCGCCCAAAACGACCAGAACGGTCCGCAGCAGGATTCCGACGTCCATCAGCAACCCACACCGACGCACGTAGGCAATATCGAACAGAATCCGCTCATCCCACGAAATCGAGGTATTCCCGTTGACCTGCGCCAATCCGGTCACGCCCGGCCGGACCAAGAGCCGCTGACGTCGAAAAGCGTCATACGCTGCCGCCTGATCCGGCAGCGTGGGTCGCGGGCCGATCAGCGACATCTCCCCCCGAAGAACGTTGAATAGCTGCGGCAGCTCATCGATCTTGAACCGGCGCCACACCCGCCCGATCCGCGTAATCTCCGGATGATCGAGCGGCACAAGCTCATTCGGGTCGGGCCTGCGCCCACCGCGCATGGTCCGGAATTTCAGCACGCGAAAGATCGAACCCGTTCGCCCCGCACGATCCTGCGTAAAGAACAAAGACCCCGGACCGCTCAGCTTCACCCCGACCGCCGCGAGCACCAGCACCGGCGACAGCACAATCAGCAGCATCCCCGCCGCGACCAGATCGAACGCCCGCTTCCCGAACCGGGCCCACAGCGTCGTGGAAACGATTGGCCTCTCGTCCCTACTCATACCGGAGTATCGAACCTCCACGCCTGCCGCGCGGATTTCCATCACCCAGCCGGAAGATATAGTGCTGACTCCAGAAGGATACGTCCAAATCCGATTGGCATTCCGGCGCGCCCGAAGCCACGCCTCGGCTCACCTCGCAGCCCCAGTATCGCCGGTGCAGGGTTCAGCCTGAAGGCCTGAACCGATAAAGCCCTGGGCAACGCCCTGGGAAACCGGACCCGTAGTCGACCAAGCCCTGCAGGGGCGGAATAAGAACCACAACGCCCTGTTGTGGTTCCGCTGTCCAGGTCGTTTTCGCCACACCGAGCATATCGGGTGAATCCCACCGCCACCAACGGCTCATCCTCCGACCCCCCCGCCCGATTGACCCCGAACGCCGCGCCCGTACACTGATACGCCTCGGGCCTGGGTGCCGCGGTCGGCGTGGTCGTGCTCCGGGCTCGCTTTTGCGACAAGAAACTCACGGAGCGTGCTCATGAAAGCCCGGAATCTCGCCCGCGCAATCAAGCTCTTGGCCCCCGGCCTGATCCTCCTCCAGGCCGCAGGTTGCACCATGTTCAACGAGACCCTACAGACCATCTTCCTCGGAATAACCGCCGCCGGAAGCATCGCCATTATTCAGAACATCTAGAACCTGAGGGCCGTCCAGACACCGGTACGTGGCACGCCGCCGCATCGGTTGCGAAGGCGTCATCCGACCCGTTCCCGCCCGCCACGCCAGTACGATTACGGCCTTTCGTCCGTTGACGGTCGCCGCCCATCTCCTATACTTGCCGCCGCTGAGCATGCGATCACGAGGGGGAATTGCGCCCGAACCAGAGGCGCATGACCCATCAAGCCGGCTTGCGGTTACGTCGGCTTGCCTCGGCTACCGACCCGCGGTCCGCGTTCCACGCACGCTGCCGAACGCACACCGCTGTGACTTTCTGTCCTGGCCCGGGCAGCTTTCCCCCCGGGATTCATTCGGGAGGTATCTCGCTGATGTACACGAGTTCACGGAGTGCAAGAGGTTGTCACCGTTGGGCACGCCTGGCCCTCAGCGCAATCCTGACATTCACAGGCCTCGTGACTTTCGCCCACGCACAATCCGGAACAAACACCGACTCCGGCATCCAAATCCCCGCGGATGCAACCGTCGAGTCACTCTTCCGGGACTTCCTGCACTACGCCCGGCTCGGTCGGTTCACCGCCGCCGACGCCTACGCCAAAACCCTGCTTGCCCACCCCGAGCTTGACCCGGTCGTCGTTCTCGAAGTTGCCAACGAAGACCCCAGAGCCATCGAAACGCTCTTCACCCTCATCAAGAGCTCCTCGATCGGCGAAAGCGCCGCCCGCGTCCTTGATCTCCTCCAGAAAGGCGAGCACGAAAAGCGCAAGTCACGCGAGCGAATATCAGCCAACATCGAGTTGCTCGGCGGCGACCCGCAACAGGAATACATCGCCATCCGCAACCTCATCGAGTCCGGCGAATACGCCATACCTCCGTTCGTCGACGCGCTGTTGGACACGACCAAATCGCACCTGCGCCCCCGAATGGTCAACGCGCTCAACCTGCTCGGCAAACCCGCGGTCGGGCCGATGGTGATGGCCTTGTCGATGGACGACAACGACGTCCGCCAGCACCTCATCCACGCGCTCGGCGAGATCGGCTACCCCCAAGCCATCCCCTATTTGAGGAAGCTCATCGCCGACCACTCCATGCCCGACGCCACGAAATCCGCCGCCGCCGCCGCCATCACTCGAATCGAGCAGATCGCCGGCCGAACGGTCCCCGGCTCCGCCGAAGACCTCTTCTTCAGACTCGGCGAACGCTACTACCTGGAGGACGACGCCGTCCGTGCAGACCCGAGGCTGGACCAAGCCAACGTCTGGTTCTGGGATGAGACGGATCAGGGCCTCACCCACGTGGTCGTTCCCCAACGTATCTTCGGACAGGTGATGGCCATGCGATGCTGCCAGGAGGCGTTGAACCTCCGCAACGATCATGTCGAAGCGATGGCACTCTGGCTCGCGGCGAACACCCGGCGCGAGGCCCGCCTCGGCCTGAATGTCGAAAGCGCCGACCCCGACGAGACCGGCGAGACCGACAACACCCGCCCCGACGTCTTCCCCCGAGCTTTGTATTTCACCCAGGCCGCGGGACCACGATACGCCCACCTGGTCTTGGAACGCGCCGTCCGCGACTACGACTCCGCCGTCGCCCTCGGCGCCATCGAGGCCTTGCGCGTCACCGCGGGCGAAGCCTCACTCGTCGGCACCGAAGATTACAAACAACCCCTCGTCCAGGCACTGCATTTCCCCGACCTGATGGTGCGAATTCGGGCCGCCCTCGCACTCGGCGCCGCGCTCCCTAAATCCCAGTTCGCCGGCTCGCAGCACGTGATGCCGGTCCTTACCGGTGCCCTAGCGCTTTCCGGCCGCCAGCAGGCCATCGTGGTCGACCCCGACGAGTCCGCCACAAACACCGTCGTTTCGATCCTGCGCGACACAGGCCGCGACGTTGTCGGCGACACCAGTTTCTTCCGCGCCCTCGACCGCGCACGCACCGAGATGCCGGCACTGACCGGCGTCTTCGTCTCCACCGATATTGAAGACCCGGGCATCGCGGAAGCGATTGACCGGTTGCGCGGCGAGTTCATCTATTCCAAAACCCCCGTCGTCGTGCTGATCAAGCCCGGCCAATACATGCTCGCCCAGGAAGCGGCCCGCATGGACCCCTACGTCGAAACCGTCGACGCCAACGCCGACGAGGAAACCCTGATGGCCGCCTTCCAGAGGGCGCTCGATCGCGCCGGTCCCACACCGCTCAGCGAAGACACCGCCCTGACCATCGCATTGCAGGCCGGCGAAACGCTCAGACGAATCGCCGTCGACGGCCGGACCGTCTACGACCTCGGCGTCGCCGAGCCCGTATTGATAAACGTCCTCTCATCCAGCGAAGAGCGACTCCAGGTGTTGGCCGCATCCGTCCTTGCACTCTTGCCCACGCCCACCGCTCAGCGCGCCATCGCCCATCTGGCCCTCGACGACACAAACCCCAGACCGCTCCGCGTCGCCGCGTTCGCTTCCCTGGCAGAGTCGGCCAAGAACTTCGCCCACATGCTGGAGGACGCCCAGATCACAGAACTGGTCCGCATCGCTCAGAAAGCGGACGACCTCGTCATCCGCACCGCCGCCAGTCAAGCCCTCGGCGCGATCAACCTCGCAACCAGCAAAGCCAGCGAAATCATCCGCAGCTTCGATTAGGCGATTCGGCCCGACGGCCCCAGCCGGTGGGTTGTCGACTCGCGCGTCTCGACCGGCGCGGTATCTTAGCTCCCCTCCCTCCCAGGGAGGGGCCGGGGGAGGGTCAAAACTCCCATCCACAACGCCCCCGAGCCGCGGGCTTCAGCCCGCGCGGAACCTCCACGCGAACCCATGTGCGCAACCTGTCCCGGCGCGCTCCGAGTCCGCGCGGAGGCCCACAAGGGGTTTTAAGACTTGTCTCTGGTGGAACGAACGTCCCGCCGACCGCGCTACACCAACCCGCGGCGCCGGCGGCGTCCGAACGCTACCTTCGACCACGCCAGCAGCGTCAACGCCAGTACGATCGTGCCCCACGTCGACACCGTGGGAACGTCGATGAACCCGCAGTTGCAGCTGGGCAAGCACTCGCCCGGGCACAGGTCGTCGTCCGTGCCGTCGCACTCCTCGCCCGGATCACGGATGTTGTTGCCGCAACCCGTGCAGATCACCGTTGCGCACGTCGTCCCGGCCCCCTGAGGAATCCCGCCGAGGGCGTCGCAATCATCCACGGTGATGTCTTCGCACGCGTCGTCAATGCAGCATGCCTGACACAGAAAGTTGTCATGGTGCTGGCACCCGGTGATCGTGCAGACGTCGCGCGTGCAGTCGTCGTTGTCATCGCAGAGTGTATCATCCGGCGTGTTCACGCACCCCGTCGCCGGATCGCACCGATCGTTGGTGCAGGCAACGTTGTCGTTGCACGTCGAACTGATGTCGTCGTTCACACATCCGACCGCCGGATCGCACCGATCCGCCGTACACGCGTTCGAGTCATCGCACGACGCACTGATGTCGACGTACACGCACCCCTCCGCCGGATCACATGTATCCTCCGTACAGGCGTTGCCGTCGTCGCACAGCGTGTCGTCCGGCGTATTGGAGCAGCCCGTCACCGGATCGCACGCATCAACAGTGCATTCGATCGCATCCGCGCAGTCGTCGCTGATATCGTCATAGACGCAGCCCTCGATCGGATCGCACCGATCCAGCGTGCAAACGTTCCCGTCCACACAGGTGTCGCTGATATCCTCGTACACGCACCCCACCGCCGCATCGCACCGATTGCTCGTGCACGCGTCGCTGTCGTCGCAAAGCGTATCATCGGGCGTGTTGATGCACCCATCGTCCGGATCGCACAGATCCAGCGTACACGCGATGGTGTCCGCGCAGATCGCACTGACGTCCTCGTAAACGCAGCCTTCGACCGGGTCACAGCGGTCGTCGGTGCACACGTTCCCGTCGTCACACTGGTTGCTGATATCTACGTAGACGCACCCCTCGACCGGATCACACGTGTCCGTGGTGCACGCGTTCTCGTCGTTGCACAACGTATTGTCCGGCGCGTTCGTACATCCCGAGACCGGATCACAGCCGTCAACGGTGCATTCCACGCCATCGTCACATTCTTGCGTGTTGTCCTCATACACGCACCCCTCGACCGGATCGCACCGATCGTCCGTGCACACGTTGTTATCGTTGCACTCGTCGCTGATGTCGGTGTTCACACAGCCCGCTACCGCGTCACACGTGTCCGAAGTACAGGCGTCCTCGTCGTTACAGACCGTATCGTCCGGCACGTTCGTACATCCGATCGCCGGGTCACAGCCGTCCACGGTGCACTCGACGCCGTCGTCGCACGTCGGCGTGATGTCTTCGTTGATGCAGCCGTCGATCGGATCGCACCGATCGTTCGTGCACGCGTTGCCGTCGTCACAGTCTACGTCCGTATACTCACACTCACCCGTCTCGGGGTTGCAGAAGTCGTCCGTACAGACGTCGTCGTCGTCACAGTCGACGAACTCGCAAGGTCCCGGCGTGTCGAGATACATCGACGCCGCAATCCAGTTCATCGACGCGGGAAGATGCGTGCCGTCCTCGACCGACAGCGCCTCGATGGTCAGCGACGTCGACTCGGCCGGAACGGGCACGCTAAGCCGCACCGTGTCCCACAGCGGTCCGTCCACACTCGCCAGAACGTTCGGATACTCGAATACCCCGCCGCCCTCCACGATCACCCGAATCAGGTTCGGGCGAAGCTCGATGGTGCCCACGCTGCCGAAAAACAGACGGAGCTCCGCTGTTCGCCCGTTTGCCGAAGGCGCGAAGACGAAGTCCTGAGAAACCGTCGTGTCCAGCGGCGGAAGGAACCGCGCGAACGCAAGGTCCTGTCCGTCGCGGATGTCGATGTCGTCCGACGTCCCGTCGTCGTAGATCACGAACACCCCGGCCCCGCTGTTGCTGAACCCGTAATCCAGACCCGCGATGACCACCGTGTTCGCACCGGGTCCCACCAGATCGGAGATGTCCGCCCGGAACGTGGTCAGGTACACCTTCCCGAAACCTATCGTGCTGAAAAACTCCGTCGGTCCACCGATCAACGTACCCGTGACAACCACCGGACCGCCCCCGTTGTCGACGGTGACCTCGTCGTCACCTTCCGGCGAACCTTCACCGCTCCAATACAAAAGTGCCTGGTTGACCCGGTTTCCGGGAACGTCGATCTGAATGCCTGGCACCCCCGCGACGCGGCTTGCCCGGACCACACCCGGCGCACCGAGTCCGATCCCTGCTGACACGATCCCCGAGCCGGGTGAGATTGCAATCCCGGGCGGGCCCAGCTCTTCCGTACCGTCAGCGCGCGCACTCCCGGCGCCCATCAGTACGGTCAGCAACAAACACACCGCACCCGCATAGCAACGCTTGCGCGGTGATTCCAAGGTGCGCACCAAGAAACTCCGGGTCTTCCCCGAGACAATGCCTGATTGGTTCATCCGTTGGACCCCTCACGTACGGTAAGAGGCACCCTGTGGGCCTCGACCGTGTGGAAGACGGGACTCTCTGTCAGATTGCGGATTGGCTGCACACCGGAGAGGTCTTTTGCCGTCTCTCGTGACCGCCCCTACCCCCGAGCGGTTGACGTGCGCGCCTCCGTCCGCCCCGTCATCGCAAAAATCCTCGAACGCTCTAGTCTATCGCCCCACAACCTTATAGACAAGCGTGGACGCACACCAACCGGGTACGATAACTGGCGTAAGGCGTTCCATTGTCACTTGATGTTTTCGGACGTGACCGCGTGCGGCACGCTGGCGCGCCGACCTCTCGGCCCGTTGCACGCCAACCGCTCAATCCGGCGGAAGAAAGCGCCGCACGGGTGCCGTGGACAGTGCCACGCTCGTTGGTCCGCTATCCCCCCAGCGGATCAGCCAGGAACTTCCCGCGGCATTCATCGCAGAGATCGAACTTCAGCAGGCGGTACGTCCGGTCTTCGACCTCATCGGGGTTCGCCCGAGCCAGCGATTCGACCAGCGTCTTCAGCTCTTGCGCGGGCGCGGCGCTCGCATGCACATCGAGATCGATGTGGTCGGCAGCCGCAAAGACCTCCATCCTGAGGATGTACCGCTGCCGGTCGTTCGTGTTCAGCGCCGCCCCACACCGATCACACTCGTGTCGAATCACCCACCTACTCCGATCCGTACAGCTCGTCCAAGCCGAGAATGCCCCCAGCCCGGAAAAGCCCCGTGTCGTCCCATCGCCGTTCCACCACGCAGTAGAGCCGCGGCTCGCTTCAGGTGCAACGTCGGATGCGCGGACCGCTCCGGACCCTCTGTGCCGCGAGCACCGTTGAGCCCGTCCTTGGCTCTCGATACCATGTCATAACCGGCATTCCTCTTATACTTTATACTCCGGATCGATGATCGACGTGACGCGTCACCGCGTGGGCGGGAAGACGACAACACCCGCGGCAATATGATCGACCGAATCGACGACACCGTCGTGGCCATTTCGTCGGCCCCGGGCTCTGCACCGATCGGCATCGTACGGCTGAGCGGACCGCAGGCCATCACCATGGCCGATTCACTTGCGGTCGCAGCAGACGGTCGGTCGCTGGCATCACGCAAAACAGCCACACGCGTCGAGGGAGCAGTCCGAATCGACACCGACCTCACGCTGCCCGCCCTGTTCAACGTCTTCCTCGCGCCCAGGAGTTATACCCGACAGCACCTGGTCGAAATCCATACCGTCGGTTCGCCCGCCGCCTTGGAACTGGTCCGCCGCCGCATCATCGCCTTCGGCGCTCTGCCCGCCGAGCCCGGCGAGTTCACCGCCCGTGCCTTCGTAAACGGCGCGATGGACCTCGCCCACGCGGAAGCGGTCGCAGGCCTGATCCGCGCCCAGACCGATACACAACTTCGCGCCTCGCACGCCATGATGGCTGGATCGCTCGCCCGAAGCGTGACCGCGGTGACAGACGAACTCGGCGAGCTCCTGGCGCTGGTCGAAGCCGACATCGACTTCGCGGAAGAACCGATCGAGTTCATCACCCCCCCTGAGCTCCGCGATCGACTGGCTCGCGCGAACGATACACTCGTGACCCTGATGTCGTCCGCAGAATCGGTCGAGCGGTTTGACGTCCTGCCGCACATCCTCCTGTTCGGCCCCCCCAACGTCGGAAAAAGCTCACTCATGAACCGGCTCAGCGGCACCAGTCGGGCCATCTGTGCCGCCGCAGCCGGAACCACTCGCGACATCCTGTCCGCCCCCATCCCGATCGGACGCGCAGAGGCCGTTCTGCTCGACACCGCAGGCGTCGATCGCTCCGACGACGAGATCATCGCCCAGGCGCGTGCCATGACCATGTCCAGAGCCGAAGAGATCGACCTGCTGTGCCTGGTCCTTGACATAACCCGACCGCCCGAACCGTCGCTCCTCGACACGGTCCGTTCACTCGACGTGTCCCAAACCGTCGTCGCCGCCAACAAGGCAGACTTGCTTTCTGAATCCGCTGCCCGCAACGCGCGCCGCCGGATCGAAGCCGAGGCGCTAGGCCCCGTCTGTACTGTCAGCGCACTTCAAGGCTCCGGTATCCAGAACCTGCGCGACAACTTCGCCCAAGCCCTGGGAGCGGCAACCTCCACGACCACGGGCGAGTCCGTCCTCATCAGCGAGCGGCAACAGCGCGCCATCCGCAACGCCCGCGGTTTCATCCGGCGCGGGATGGCCCTGGCGCAAGACGCGACCGAAACCATCGACAACGCCGACCTCGTCGCTTTCGAGCTGCGCGAAGCCGTCGACATGCTCGGCTCCATCACCGGGCAGGTCACCACCGACGACCTCCTCGGTCAGGTTTTCGCCAGCTTCTGCATCGGGAAGTAGGCTGCCTCCTCTCGCCGCCGCCGTTGGCACGCAACGTGCCATCGGCCACACGCGTGGAGCGTCCGGATGCCCGAGCCCTGAGCGTCGAATAGGCCTCTTGACCCGGCCGGCCCCAGGCCGAGCCCGGACGAAGTCGTCAACCGACGCCCTTTGCACGGCGAATCGAGAACGGAATCCTGAAAGGAGCCTCCGAACGTGTTTGACTCCGGTGCCGATGCCGCCAAATACATCTCGGATCACCGAATCGCCATGGTCGACCTCAAGGTTGCCGGCGTTGCGGGCCAATGGTTGCACGTGACGCTGCCTGCCGGAAGTGTCGGCGACAGACTCTTCAACGAGGGCGTCGGATTTGACGGGTCGTCGGGCGCCGGTTTCGGCATGGTCCTCGACTCCGACGTCGCCGCCCTGCCGCGACCCGAGACCGGTTTCATGGACCCTTTCTGGCACGAGCCCACCATCAGCTTCATCTGTGACGCCGTGACCGCTGACACCAAAGACGCCGTCCCCACCGACCCCCGCACCATCGCCAAACGCGCCGTCGAACACATGAAGAAAACCAAGATCGCGGACGTCGCCGCGATGGGACCGGAATTCGAGTTCCACGTCTTCAACCGCGTGCACGTGGTCAGCGGGGCGTACGACACCGGAGTGTCCATCCAATGTTCGGAGGTCGATCCGGACGGGGCAACGCCGGCCATTCCCGCAAAACGCGGATACATGCGCGTTCCCCCGAGCGATCAACTCGGCGACCTTCGCTCGGAAATCGCCCTCACCTTGGAGCGGCTCGGCGTGCCTGTGCGGTACCACCACCACGAGGTCGGCGCACCGGGACAGTGCGAGATCGAGGTCAACCTCACCGACCTGGTCACCGCAGCCGACCGGGCCATGCTCATCAAATACGTAGTCAAAAACGTCACCCGCCGCCATGACAAGCTTGCGACGTTCATGCCCAAGCCCGTCTTCGGCGAAGCCGGCAACGGAATGCACGTCCACCAGAAACTCGAACGCACCGGCCGAAACCTGTTCTACGACAAGAACCGCAACGCCTACGCCGACCTCTCCGAGATCGCCGAGCACTACATCGGCGGTTTGCTCGAGCACGGACGCGCCCTCACCGGGCTCACCAATCCCTCCACAAACTCCTTCAAGCGACTGGTCGAAGGGTACGAAGCACCGGTCAACCTCTTCTACTCGCTCGGCAACCGCTCCGCCGCGATCCGTGTTCCACGTTACGCGGTCAACGAGTCGGACAAGCGCATCGAATACCGCCCGCCCGACTTCACCGGAAACGTATACCTCAGCCTGGCCGCCATGTTGATGGCCGGCTTGGACGGTGTCACCTCCAAGACCGACGCCAAAACCAGCAACTTCGGACCGTTCGACGTCGACATCGCCGCGCAGAGCGAAGCCTTCCGATCCCAAATCGCTCCCGTCCCGCGATCGTTGCACGACGCCCTGGCCGCACTCCAGGAAGACCACGCGTTCCTGCTCGAGGGCGGCGTTTTCAACGAACCGTTCATCTCCCATTGGATCAAGACCAAGCTGTCCACCGAGGCCCGCGAAGTCGCCGCCCGCCCCCACCCCCACGAATTCAGCCTCTATCTTGACGCCTGACCCGCCCCGGCCGTCGCTCCCCCTGCCCGGCGGCGTGACAATCCACCGAACTACACGGCGGTCCGTCGTGTGCCGATAACACATGCGATGTCGTTTCGGGACCCTGTGCAGTAACCGTGCCGACCCGTGGCACTCTCAACGGTGAACACACTCAGTTGTTATGGGACCGCACACACAACGTGCCAATAACAATGTCCGTCGTGGCAAAGTTCCCGGATCGACGTGATCGCAGCCCCGCCTCCCGCTATAATGCGATACTTGTTCGAAACGGGCTCAGGGCACAAGTACCTCGCATCGGCGGCTTGGCCCGCAAACGCTCTCGGAGGGGGTTGAAGATATGATCAGAACCGGGAAGATTCGTACGTTCGTAGGATGCATTCTAATGGGTGCGTGCGCAAGCGTTGCATCCGCGGAAGACGTCTTGTCATTCACCTTCAGCGACCTCAACGGGAGCTTCGACGCCGGGTCCAGCCTCTTTACCGCCGTCGACGACGCGGACAGCGACGGCGACGTCACACGCCTGATCGCCCCCGTCGGCGACGCCTTTTTCGCCGGTACGCTCGGGGACGGCGGCTTTGCCCCCGACGCCGCCTTCGACCTCAGCCTGACCCTGGCGGACATCACCATGCTCGACGCCACCGCGATCGGCGCGCTAACCATCACCGATCTGACCGGTGATCAGATCACGGCCGATGTGACAGGAAACTGGCTCTACAACGGTTCAGCCAACTTCGTCGGCGTCCTGAGTAATGTGACCATCGTCGATGTAAACGCTGACGGCACGTTCGACGGCGACGGAAGCTCCGGCTTCTCCCTCGCCTTTCCCGACGATCTCGCCGGAAACACCATCGCCCTCGCGTTCGACACCTGGTTTACCGACGACGCGAGTGAACCCCAGGACTTCGCCGGCGTAACGACCTTGGCCTCCGGCGCAATCGTGCCCGAACCCGCGACCCTCGCCCTCTTGGCCTTCGGCGGCCTGATCGCCGGCCGACGCCGGTAACCCCACGCCCGTAGCACCGACAAACGGCACAACCACCGTCAAGTACCGTGTTTCATGAACTTTGCGAGTACGATCGCGAATGGCACGGTCTGACGAAGCCAGGCCGCGTGCCACGTGAGAGCGATGCCCGTCCGCTCGGGGTAACCCGTAAGAAATGCAAGACGCGGTACGAGTCCCTAGTTTCTGATCTCTAGAACGATGGCTTCGAGAATGCGCCGCTCCGCCCCCTTGTCCCTGCGGATGGTCTGCCAGACCGCGTTCTGTTCTTCCGTCGTTGCCGCCTCACGCTCGATCGGTGTCTCCCCGGGTAGATCCGTGCCCGAACGTTCATACGCGAACATCCGATGGGCGCCCGTCACCTGCTCCTGGATCAGAACCTTGCAATACACGTTGACCGTCTCCGCCCGGTCCTCAACACGCACTTCGACCACCCGTCGCAAACGGTCGCGCGAGCTGATTCGCGGCATCGAACCGTCCGACCTTTGTGATTCCCAGGCCGGGTGGGTCGAGATTAAACCGGCAGATCCGTCGACCCGGTCAATGCGAAAACCGAGGTCTACCAGCACGGTCTCGGCCACCTCGAACACCGCAGCACGATCCCCACCCTCGATCCGGCGGAGCCCGTAGCTCAACGGCGACGCCCCCGTCGACGCACATCCACCCAGAGTCAGGGCGATGGCTGACAGCGCAAGGCTGACGGCTGATAGCTGAAGGCTCCCGCCTTTCCTCACCACCTCGATCCTCGAAGTACCGGACATGTCCCCATTATCAGTGACGGTTCCCGCCATGCAAGCAGGTCTAACTTCTAGTTTCTCGAACATGCCCCCGACCGCGGCGACCGCTATACTCCTACGTCGTGCAACGCGTGTACGAATATCGCAGAGTCGAGTTTATACCGGTGCCCGTATGAACCGGGAACGACGGAAAACGCTGAACCGCGACCGGCGAGGAAACGGCGAAGGTCGCGGAGCCGGCGAAGGCGGCAAGAGCGACAGAGCGTGGAGCTTCGTACTGAACCTGATCGCACCTGGAGCTGGACTCGTGACGCTTCAACGCGTCCCCTTGGGGATCGCCTTGGCGGTTCTTTTTGCGGTCCTCGCTCAGCTCGCTGTCATGGGCCTGTTTGTGATCCCCGCACACATTCCGCCAACTCTCGCCTACGGTGCCTCCGTCGGTGCAGCCGCAACCTGGTCGATCGCCCAATGGGCCGGCTGGCGACAGGCGAGGCTCGTTCTCGGTCCGGCGAACCGACGGGAACTCCAGCTCCTGCACGATGCCGTTGCCGCGGCATTAGACGAACACCGGTTCCCCGACGCTGAAGACCTGTTGAGAGTGGCGATGCGCATCGATGACGAGGATGTGCGTCTGCATCTCCTCCGCGCCCGGCTCGCCATGTTGACCGACCGCGTTGACATCGCCCGTGTCGCATGGCGCCGCGTAACACAGCTCGACACCGCCGGCAAGCATCGAGAAGAGGCGACCAACGGGCTTGAGTGGGTCCGGGACCGGCAACAGGACCTCCGCCCCTCGCGCATATGAAGTCTCTACCTGAGAAATGATCCTGCCGATGCGGGCGATCAGCCGGAATCCCGGTACGCGCCCGAAGCGCCGCCGTTTCCTGCCCTACTCGCCCGCCAGTTGAACACCCGCCAGCCCGTTGGCTATGTTGTCGGCGAACTCGAACACCTTGTCGAGGCCCGTCACCAGAAACAGGCCCCACACGTTGGTCTCGATCCCGCACAGCACCAGCCGTCGTTTGCTGGTCAGCAGCAGCTTCCGCACCTTCAACAGCTTCGCAATGTTCGAGGAGTTCAGATGGCTCACACCCCCGAAGTTCAGCACGACGTCCACCCCGCTGTTGCGCTCCACCCGATCCAGCAACGACGTCAAATCGTCGGTGAACGCCGGGTCGTCCTGAAGCTCAACCACCAGGATGTTCTCTGACCATTGCTGGATCGACATTGCTAAAGCTCCGCTTCCTGTGCGCCCGAACACCTTAGCCCCGTGTCCGACCGATGTCAATCGCGTTTCGCCGGCGCCGGCGCGGCACGGACACACGCTGGCGCCGCTTCCACGTGCAACACCCCTCGCGCCCCGTTCTTACCGTTCCCGTACGAGCATCGCCCGATCGAAAGGGCCTTTCGCGAGCTCCTCGGCAGTGTCGCGAAGCCACCGCTGGGCATCGCTATAGTACCCCGCCGTCGGTCGCAGCCCCTCCACCCGCTCGCCCCAATACCGGTTGAAAACGTGCATCTGCACCTCTCGCAGGTACTTGCTGTACACGCTTGCGAGTGCGACGGGAAAGTGTCGCGCGTCACCGCCCGTCACGAACGCGATCTCGCACGTTCGTTCGGAACGAACCAGCCGGTACGCGCTGCGCTCGGACGTCTCTTCCACGATGGTCAGCTCGTACCCCGCCATCGCCGTCATCAACGCCTCCCGGTAGCGGATGCGACCGCCCAGACGGTCCACGTAGAGTCGCACGCGCTCGTCCGGCGCGATCCGCATCATCCGATCCACCACCCGAAGGGCAAGACCCAAAAGCACGACGGACTTGTTTCGCGTGTTCGAGACCAGCCGGTTGTAGTGCCCCGCCGGGAGCAGCTCGCTGTGGATCCCTTGAAGCGCGATGCCATGGTCGTGGCAGTCTTTGCGGACGGCGTTCGCCCGGGTCCCGATATCGCCGGTCTCTTCCGTCAGCGGCAGCGAAACATCCGCGCCCGCATACCAGGGGTACTGGTCCAGAAGCTCCACCGCACCTGGCGCCAACGACGTAAGCAGCGCCCGCCAGCTCGTCGGCCGGTCACCCCCCCCCCTCGCCGCCAGCATCACCAGCGCCGCACGTTCCAACGCGCCGAGTCCAGCCCGAGCGTGGTACAGCTTCTTGCTGTCCGTAATGATCAGTCGGTTGGTCTTCTTGGTGAGATCCTTGCCGCACGTCGCCCGCAACGTCGTCCACAGGCACTGCCCGATGGACCGATCCGGCACCCGGAACGCGACCCCGGTGACCGCCAGTGGCCCCAGCGTCGGCCCGAAACCCGCTTCGTCAATGCCAGCGAGAATCGCCATGCGTACGTCCCCATGCGTCGTACGCGAACACACCCGCAGCCGCGGCACGCCGGTGCATGGCGGCAAGGCAACAGCGAACGGTAAATGACCGGAACCCTTGCGGCTGTGGTCTCAAGGTTCGTCGTTCGACATT
>JASFUW010000047.1:0-18532 GCA_050050135.1 Phycisphaerae bacterium | reverse complement strand
GGTTTGGTCCCGATCGGTGCGACGTGGACGGCATGGCGCGAGCAGGCGCGCGGTTCGGGACCGGGCACTCGGACAGGCCAACGAACGGAGTGTCAGGCGAGGACACGGGCGCGCCTATCAGGCTGGCAGCGACCGACCGGGAATCGTGAGGTTGCCTGTGTGGTGATTCGGCGGGGCGGCGTCCGGGGGCGGAGTCGGGATTGGGCCCAAGACGGCGATGTGAAAGCGTGTGATCGGGGAGCAAACGCGACGGTGACGCCGACAGCATGAGCTGACCTAAACGTCGACCGGCCGAAGCGAAAGGGGCCAAATGGCTACTGAGCGCGAGGCGGCATCTACGAAAGACCGGTTGGTCGAGGCAGCCAGGGCGCTGTTCTTGCGGAACGGGTACGAGTCTACGGGGGTGGCTGAGATTCTGGAGACGGCGGGGGCACGGAGCGGAAGCCTGTATTACTTCTTCAAGCGCAAGGAGGATTTGCTGCTGGCGGTACTGGATCGGTACGTGGAACTGCTGCACCCGGTGGTTCTTGATCCGGTGTTTGAACGGGTGGCAGATCCTATCGATCGGGTGTTTGCGGTGCTTTCAGGCTATCGGAAAATGTTGATTGCGACGGACTGTGCGCAGGGCTGTCCGATCGGCAACCTTGCGTTGGAGATGAGCGAGAAGTCGGAAGCTGTGCGAGAGAAAGTCGTGCTCAATTTCGAGAACTGGCGCAAGGCGATCCGGGCGTGCTTGATGGAGGCCGGTCCGAAACTGCCGGCGGATATCGACCGTGACGGACTCGCGACGTTCATCCTGACTGTGATGGAGGGCGGTGTCATGCAGGCGCGAGCGCATCGGAACGTCGAGCCGTTCGACGCGTCGGTGGCGATGCTCCGAGATTACTTCGCCCGGATTCTTTCGGCGAACATGGGCCCGGAGGGGCAAGAGGGAGGAGACAAATGATGCGAGTGTCGGTTGTAGCGGGGATGGTGGCCGTTAGCGCGGCGTTGGCGGGCGTCGCAGACGCGGAGGGCTCGCGCTCGGGCCGGTCGATCGAACAATCGGTGATCGTTCGAGGGGATGCATCGGAAGTGTTTGCGATGTGGACCGACGTGGAGACCACGAAACGGTTTTTGGCGCCGGACGGGCGGATCGAGGCGCGCGTCGGCGGTCGATACGAGATGGTTTTCCGGCCTGAGGTTGATCCCGAGGGAGAATCGTTCGGCACGAAGGGTGCGAAGGTGCTCGCGTATGAGCCGGGCAAGCGGCTTTCGTTCGAATGGAGGGGGCCGCCGTGGGCTGAGCCCATGAACACCAGGCCGCTCCCCACGCGCGTGGAGCTTACGTTCGAGCCGGCCAGCGGGAACCCGGGGCACACGCGGGTGCGTCTGACTCACTCGGGTTTCGGTCAAGGCGAGGTGTGGGACCGGGCTTATGCGTTCTTCGATCGCAATTGGGGATCGGTGCTCGAACGCTTTGAACGGTTCTGTTTTACGGAGCGGGCGTCTGCCGTACACGGCTTGTCCCGCGGCGGTGGTGAGCGGGTGATCAACAAGGCGGTTACGATTGCAGCGCCGGTGGCAGACGTGTGGGGCGCGTGGACAACGAGCGAGGGGATGGCATCGTTTTTCGCGAAGGCGTCGACGATCGAGTTGCGGGTGGGCGGTCGGTATGAACTGTATATCGTTCCGGACGCCCCTGCGGGGTCACGAGGGTCAGAGGGTTGTCACATTCTGAGCTATGTCCCGAAGGAGATGCTCTCGTTCGAGTGGAACGCACCGCCATCGATTCCCTCGCTGCGCGACGCGGGGGTGAAGACGTTCGTGGTGTTACGGTTTGACGAACTCGGGGCGAGACAGACGCGTGTCAGGCTATCGCATCTCGGCATGGGAGAGGGCGAGGCATGGGACAAGTATTACGCGTACTTCGACCGCGCGTGGGACGTGGTGTTGAAGCTGTTGCACGATCGGTTCGCCTCGGAGTCCGTTGGTGAGCCGGAATCGGCGCGTCATGAGGGGAAGCACTGGGTTTACTACATCCGCCCGTCGCGGGACGGTTTTTTCGGGGAAGGTGGGGCGACCGATTTCGAGAATAAGAAGATCGAGGAACATGCGGCGTATCTGAAGGGCTTGCTGGATGAAGGGACACTGGTGCTCGCGGGTCCGTCGTTCGATCCTGTCTACTATCCCGGCCCGACAAGCGGGGGGATTGCCTTCGAGATACCGACTCCGGGGATTGTGGTGTTCAAGGCCGACAGTGTGGATGCCGCCCGACGGATCATGGAGAACGACCCGGCTGTCAAGGCGGGCGTGTTCAAAGCCAGGCTGAACGAGCTCAAACTGGTTTTTCACGCAGAATGAACGGGGCGGTGCGGGGCGAAGCGGGCCCGGTGGGCGTATCCGCACGCGCGAATTCCGGGGTATCGACGAAATCTTACAGGGTGGAGTCGCCGACCGGCGCACTGGCAGGTGGTGTGTGCGGCCGTGTTCGGCTAGTCTGGCCGTGCCAAAAGCGTTGACCGGCGTCGGGCCTCGGTCAAGTGGAATTCACACGCGTTGAGATGTCGCGTGAATGGAGCTTGGTTATGAGATCGAGTTTGAGATGGTGCGCAGTGGTGCTGGTCGTGGGTTCGGTGCTGATCGCGAGCACTGCGGTTTTGTCAGCCGAGACGACGCCGGCAAAAAAGGGCAAGTCGGAGTCCGCGAAGACTGCGGAAACGATGGCAAAGTGGGAGCAGGCGGTTGCGGATGATGTGAAGGGTCAGGGTGGTCAGGAGGAAATCGACCCGGCGAAGATGGCCGAGATGATGGGCAAGTGGCAGAAGGCGGCGACGCCGGGCGAGAATCACAAACACCTCGACTACTTCGTGGGCAACTGGAAGACGACGACGAAGGTGTGGATGGGCGGTCCTGGTTCGCCGCCGATGGAATCCGGCGGAACGAGCAGCGTCAAGTGGGTATTGAACGGTCGTTTCGTCATGGACCACCATAAGGGTGAGTTCATGGGTCAGCCGTACGAAGGGATGGGGCTGACGGGGTACGACAACTACAAGAACATGTACGTCGGGACGTGGGCGGACAACATGAGCACGCACGTTCTGACGATGTACGGTGCGCGCGATCCGTCGGGGAAGACGTTCACGTACTACGGGCAGATGGACGAGCCGATGCTCGACGTATTCGGGCGGACGGTGAAGTACGTGACCACGATCATCAACGACGATCGCTACAAATTCGAGATCTACGACCTCCACGCGGCGGACGACTACAAGGTCCTCGAGATTACGTACAATCGGCAATAAATCACGATGGGGCAGGATGCCGGGATGGTTCGAACGTCCCGGCTCGGGGGGCCGCGTCTCTATCGGTTGCTGACCCGGTGGAGGCGCGGCCCTTTCTTGCGGCGGCATGCCTTGACTGGAGGCAAGGGGACGCGGCTGGCGGGTGGTTCATACCCGCTTTGCGTCGCTCCCCCTTGAACAAGACACATCAGATCCCCCGCGCCGGGGGAGTTCTCGGGGCCGACGCTGTCGTGATTCCGAGCACGTTTTTTTCAGGTGGTGTAAGAATCCCGACCCAGGCGGCGACAACTCCGTGGCGGCTGTGCCCTGCGCCGCGTCTTTAGCGACTGGTTTCCAGAGCGTCGGGCGGTGCGTGACCGAGTGCTGGGTGGCTGCGGAAGCGTGCCGCCCGACCGCACATACCCAAAGCGAGGCTGGTCCTTCTCATCTCGGGAAGGCGAAGGGGCGGGGTCGGTCGTGGTCGGCTGCGGCCACCGTCATCGCACTGGCGGTTTGCAGAGCGAGAGATTCCCGGGAGGCCGTCGGCTCGTTACTCCACCGGCGTCGTGACAGGGGCAGTCACGGGCGCGCTTTTGGTGAGTTCGGGGATCATCCACGCGTTCATGTCGGCGGACTTCTGAATGCTTTTGATCTGGCGGGCGGGAATGCCGACCACGGTCGACATGGGCGCGACGTCGGAGATGACGACGGCGCCGGCGCCGACTGTGGCCTCGAACCCGACGCGCAGACATTGAATGATGGTTGCGCCGATCCCGATGAAGGCGCCGGACTCGACGGTGACGCGGCCGGCGAGGCGGGCACCGGGGCAGACGTGCGTTGCGGTTCCGATGAGTGACTCGTGATCGACAATGCAGCCGGTGTTGAGAATCACGGAGTCGCCGATCTGACAGTGTGCGCATACCAGCACGCCGGCTGCAATGACGATGTTTCGACCGAGCGTGACGTTGCGTGCGAGATGGGCAGAGGGGTGAATGGCGTTGGCCAGGGTGAAACCGAGGCTTTCCAGTTGATCCGCGAGCGCTCGCCGTGCTCCGTTGTCGCCGACGGCTACGACCCCACAGCTTATGTGGTGGTCGTCGCGAATTCGGGGGAGTTCGTCGGGCGTCCCGAGGACGGGTACGCCATCGACCCTGCGGCCTGCGAGATCGCGATTGGAATCGACGAATCCGACCACATCATAGAGTCCGGCATTGACCATGATGTCGAGGACGACGCGTCCGTGACCTCCACAGCCGAGGATGATACAACGGTTGGAGTCGCTCGATTGACGAGACATTTCGGCTCCTGCATCGACGAACGGGCCGGCACCCAGGCGGGCGCAGGGACCCGTCATCCGTTTCGAACCTCTGATGCCTTATCGGACGGGGATTGTCGGCTCTGAACGAAAAGCGCGTCGCTACGTACTGATCGGCGGCGTACGCCGGGTGGTTCGGCGAATGAAAGGGTTGCGGGTGCGGCGGCCTCGTGGATCCTGCTGCGCGGTGATCGAGATGGGGCGTGGGCGAAGAGCGAAACCTGCACGATGGGGGAGCCGATTTGACCGATAGCCGGACTCTGCGTAAGCTGCGCGCGCGTGGGGGGTGGTGGCCTACAGGCGCAACCTATTGTCAAAACTGACGTTACATGCCGACCAGGGGGGGGAGGCTGACGTACGACCCGGATCGGGGCCGGCGCATCGGGTTCGGAGCCGCGGGCCGGTGGTGGTCTGTTTGTTGCTGCTCGGTGCCGCGGCGATTCTGGCGGGTCCGGTGGCCAGCCGTCTTCAGTTCAAACACGCCAAAAGGGCGCTGCCGCTAAAAGCGCCGCTGGCGACGCTCGATGAGGGTTCCCTTGCGCCGTATCGGGTGGTGCGCCGACAGACTCTGGAGCCGATGGTGGTTGAGGCGCTGGATACGGAGGCGTATTTGAGCTGGGTGCTCGAGGACATGAGCGTTGCGGAGTCTGACCCGCTACGGCACGCCCAGCTTTTTGTGACCTACTACACAGGTGGACACCACCTGGTGCCGCATACCCCGGATGTCTGTTTTATCGGAAGCGGATATGAACCGGCGCAACGACACGAGAACCAAGAACTGAGATTCACTCGTGATTGGTCGGGATCGGGGTTGATCCCGGCGGAGCGGGACTCGACGATCCCGATTCGCGTGTGCACGTTCAAGCGGACGCGGCTGTTCGGAAACCGCAAACGGTCGGTTGTTTATACGTTCAACTGTAACGGGGAGTTTGTGGCGACGCGAAACGCGGTCCGGTTGCTGGTGAACTCGCCAGGTAATACGTACGCGTATTTCAGCAAGGTGGAGGCGAGCTTCCCGGGGGCAAGCCGGGCTGAGAGCGTGGACGGGGCGCGGAAGCTGTTTGAGCGCGTGCTACCCGTGTTGATGAAAGACCACTGGCCCGATTTCGCCGAAGCGGAGTCCCGCCTGGTTTCCAGTGACTAGAGAGTAGCGTGTAGTCTGTCGATGCCGCATTGGGACCTTTGTAGGACTATGTCCATATGGCCAGGAAACGACTCAACAAGAATCTTGTCGTCGGGCTGACCCTTGCGGTGTTCGCCGCGATCGTTGGTTTGTCGTTCGTGATGCTGAGGCAGCTGCAGCAGCGTGACCCGGCGTACATGATCGAGGTGGCGAAGCGGTACGAACGGGAGGAGGCTTGGACGACGGCGGCGTTGTTCTACGAGAAGGCGTGGGAGCGAAGCGGTGATCCGATGCACCTTGTCTTTCGGGGCGACATGTTGCTGAACGAGGGAGAGGTGCGACTCGCGCACGCCAGTTGGCAACAGGCGTTGGTGAGCAGCCCGGACTTGGTTGCGGCGCACATGCGTGTGATCGAGCTTCTTCGGGAATCGGCGCGCCTGTACGGCCGGCCTGATCACTGGAAGCGATTGCGTGACGCGGCGGAGGCATTCCTGCAATCCGGCTCTGAAAGAAGCGACGAACAGACGGCGTTTGCGTTGAACGCGAAGGGCCTTGCGTTGGTGGCGCTGGCGGCCCGGGGTGAAGAGACGGGGTCTGACGGAGAGGAGGCTCTCCGTGCGGCCGCGGAGCTGGCTGTCGGCCATGTCGATTACGCACTCGATCTGATCGCCCATTATGTTCGTGAGGGGCGGATCGAGGTGGGGGAGAGCGCGTTTCAGGCGCTGCTGGCGGACCACGGCGAGCCCGGGGCGGGCTCGTCGGAGGTTCATTTGGCGTATGCCAACTTTCTTGCAGGACAGCGACGCGTTGACGAGGCTGAGGAGTACTACCGGCGCAGCGTGACGCTGGCCGGGGAAGATACCACAGCGGTGAACGAGGCGAGGCTGGGATCTGCGGACTTCAGGATCGGGCAGTGGGCGCGGGCTGCGCGTCAGTCGGTTGCGGAAGAGGCTGCGGATCGTTGGTATAAGGAGGCGGAGGCGCTGCTCAACGCCTGCATCGAGAGTGATCCGGACGACTACGATCCCTATCTGCGGCTGGCGGTTTTGTACAAGTCATCCGAGCGACATGCGGAGGCGGTCGACGTTTGCGAGTCCCGGTTGTCGCGGGGGTTGTCGCGGAAGGGAATCGAAGGGGGGCGCAATCGGAGTCAGGCGTTCAGCCTGATGATCTACGGCTCGGAAGCTTGCGTCGCCCTGGCGGTGGAGGCTCATCAAGCAAACGATCAAGCCCAGAAGGAGGAGTGGCTGGCACGTGCGAGCCGTTTCCTCGAGGACGCGCGTGGTGAGGTTTCTGCGCATCCACGGGTGCTGACGCAGCAGGCTCGTATCAAGCTGGCGCGCGGGTTGGATCGACAGGCGCTCGAGGATCTGAGGGCGGCGTCCGATGCGTATCGTCAGCTTGGGGGGGTCAACTGGGAGAACCGGCGGCTGTTGGCCCGTCTTCATCTGAAGCTGAACGAGGCGGGTGCGGCGAAGGCGGTGCTTGACGAAGTCCTCGACCAAGCGCAGCGAGCGCGCGGCGACGATGTCAAGTTCTGGACACTCTACGCAGAGGTTCTCTTTTACAACAACGAGTACGAACGTGCGGTGTCCGTGGCCGATCGGGTGCTTTTTGTGGAGCCGAACAACGCCGAAGCTTTACGGATCAAGGCGCGGGCGTTTGATCGGTTGAATCGTCCCGCCGAGGCAAGCCGGACGGTCACCGACCCGGTGGCGCGAGCGGTCCTGCAAGCACGTGAGCGGGCGTTGGAGGGGGACGACGAAGGGGCGGCGGCGATCCTTATTGCGGCGCTCGAGGAATTCCCCGCGGACGTCAGGCTGGTGGGCATCGGCGTAAGGATGTTGCTCAGCCTGGAGCGGTTTGCGGAAGCCCGGGAGGTGACGGCGCGGGCGCTGGAAGTGGAACCGGACGACGCGAAGCTGCAGGCGTACGCCGTGTTGGTCCGGGACGATCTGTCGGCGGAAGAGCGGGACCGTGCGATGCTCGAGATCATTCAGAGCCAGGACGATCCCTATCAGCAAGCCGTCGATCTGATCGCTTTCTATGTTCGCAAGGGTGACCAGGCGAAGGCACTGGAATATGTGGAGTCGGCGCTGGAGCATCTGCGGACGAAGGACACGCCCGCGGCTCGGAACGCGGCGGCGGATCAGCACCGGGTGCTTCTTCAGGCGAAGCTGGCGACTGCGGCGGTGTCGGGGGACGAGGAATCGATGGCGGCTGCGCGAGATGAAGCCGTTCAGTATAACGTCGACGGCGCGGGTGGGCGGTCGATTCGCGGTTTGTACCACGTCCACCGGAAAGAGTTCGACCAGGCAAGGAGGTTGTTTCGCGAGGCTGTGGAGATTCAGCCGACGGACACGCGAAGTCTGGTCCGGTTGGGACAGTGCCTGCTGATCGCAGGTCAGCCCGATGAGGCGGCGGCGGCGTATGAGCGTGCCCTCAACGTGAATCCGAACGAAGGCGAAGCGCATTGGGGTCTGGCGCTGCTGGCCAAGCGACGTGGCGACATGGAGACGTACGAGCGCGAGTTGGCGATTTGCGAGCAGCTTATTCCCACGAACAAGCGTGTTCGTGCGGAGTTGCTGGCGCGTGA
The DNA here is from genome assembly GCA_050050135.1 of Phycisphaerae bacterium. GTDB lineage: Bacteria > Planctomycetota > Phycisphaerae > UBA1845 > UBA1845. The sequence goes on along the minus strand of JASFUW010000047.1, from coordinate 10,235 downwards.
CGAGACGGATGATCCCGCGTCGGCGATCGCCCGGCGAGAGAAGCTGCTGGCGACTCAGCCGGACGACGCCGAGAATCTGCGTCGGCTGGCCGTGCTCTGCGAGGCCGACGGGGATCTGGGAGGAGCGGACCGGTATTATACCCGCCTGCTCGAGCTGGAGCCTGACAGTAAAGATCTGGTCGTCAATGCAAGCCGCTATTACCGGCGCACGAATCGGCCGGGCGAATCGCTGGCTGTCCTTACGCGCTACGCCCAATCCCGGGACTCGGAGGTCAAACGTGCGAACGCACAGATACTGATCGCATCCCACTACCTGGACCAAGGCAACCTGGGGGAGGCGGAAAGCACGCTGCTGGCGGCGGCGAAGCAAGCGGCCACGTTCGAGGTCACGTACAGTCTTGCGGAGTTTTACCTTCAGACGAACCGACCGAACGACGCGCTGGGGTGGGTCGATCAGGCGCTCGAGCAGGTCGGTGGCGTCGATCCGTACCGGTTTGCGTCGGCGCTGGCGTTCAAGGTTCGGTGCTTGCTGCACCGGAGGGTGAACGACGTCGAGACTGCACAGCGGGTGGTGGACGAGTTGCTGGCCGGCTCGCCGGATTATGCGGAGGGGCTTTTGTTAGCCAGCGAGGTTCATGCGCGAACGGGGCGCATCGACAAAGCCATTACCGCCTTGTCGGACTATCTTGCCCGACGGCCGAGCGACCCGGAGGCGTTGTTTCGACGCGCGAATCACTACCGTGCGTCGGGGCGGTTGCAAGCTGCGATTGATGATCTGGAGACGTTGAAGCGGACCCGAGGCCTCGCGCTCGATCTGGAGCCGCGACTGTTGCTTGCCCGGCTTCATCTCCAAGCAGGCGACAAGGAGCTCTGGCTTCGTGAGCTCGAGTCGCTGGTGGAGGATGCCCCCGATTCCACGGTCGCGCTCGAGTCGCTCGTGGACGCGTACATTCGAGAGCAGCGGTTTACCGACGCCGAGCGCATCGTGACTGCGCAGATTAACCGTGGTAGCGAAGGCGCCGACGCGCGTTGGTACTTTCTGCGCGGTCGGATATCGATCGGGCTGGGGGAGGCGGACAAGGCCATTGCCGATTATCAGCGTGGGGCTTCGCTACGCGGTCATAGCGCCGAGGCCATCGTACACGTGCTCGACGTCTACCTCAGGTACGGGAGATTCGCATCCGGAATCGATTACTACGAGTCCAAGGCATCGACTGAGGAGGTGACGCCGGCGGTGCTCGGGCGATACGCGCGGTTGCTGGTGGCAGCGGGCCAGGCGGAAGAGGGGGCGCAACAGTTCCGCGATGCCATGCAGCTTGCCATTTCCGAGTCCGCGGGGGCGTTTCGTCGCGTCGCGTTGGACGTTCATGCGGCGTACCCGACGCCCGACGCGATCCGGGGCGCGCTCGAGGTGTTCGGCGTGAACGGCGGGACGGAGTCCGAGTCTGCGCGGGCAAACGCCTACATTGCGGCACAGCTTCACCGCTCGGCGGGGGAACACGATCAAAGTGCGGAAGTGTTCACGGACTTGATCGGCACCTCCGCAGAGGCGGGAGAGCGCAGTGCCCTGCTTCGCGAGCTTGGTGACAGCTATCAACTTGCGGCAAAGCCCGAGCTCGCGCGGCAGGCTTACGAGCAGGCGTTGGAACACAATCGGGACAACTGGGTCGTCTTGAACAACCTGGCGTACCTCTTGTCGGATCAGCTTGGCGACTATTCGCTCGCCCGCCGACATGCGGAGCGTGCGGTGATGATCGCGGACAATCCCGACACGCTGGACACGTTGGGTTGGATTTACGTTGGGCTCGGGGAATATGAACTCGCGATCGCGGAGTTGAGTCGGGCCATCCGGCTCGACCCGTCGGCGGCGTTGTCGTTGTACCACCTGGGCGAAGCGTATCGAAGGAACGAGGAGTTCGCGGAGGCGACCAACGTACTGAGTGACGGACGAGAGCTTGCTTCGCTTTCGGGAGACGCTGACCTCGTGGGTCGGTGTGACGGGGCGCTCGAGCGGGCGCGACGGTCGGACACATCGCCTTAGGCGGGCAAGGTCGGTTGCAGGGCAAAGTCGTTCGGGTTGTCTTGCCGTGCCGACGTGCTAGCCTACGTCCAAGATGATCTGGGTTGCACTAGTGCTTCTTCTGCTGTCTTCGGCGACGGTCTCGGCGTCGGAGACCGCGCTGTTCGGGTTGGGGCGGCAAGCGTTGCACCGTTTCGCGAACTCCCCGTCTCGCTGGGGTCATCGTGCGTACCGGTTGATGCAATCTCCTCACGAGACGCTGATGACCGTGCTGATGGCGAACACCGCGGTGAACGTGGCGATTTTCGCGGTGTCGTTTTTCGCGCTTCGCGGGCTCGCGGATGCGCCCGCCGGTCTGCTTGCGGTGTATGGCGCGCTGGTTCCGGTGACGGTGATCATCTTCGGGGAGATGACGCCGAAGGCGCTGGCGCTTTCCGGGGCGGAGCGTTGCGCGCCGTGGGCGGCTGCGGTTATCGGCGGGCTCCGCCCTGTCCTTCGGCCTATTCAGTGGGTTCTTTCTGCGCTGCTTGTGGAGCCGATCACGCGGCTGCTTGCGCCACGATCGCATGGCGTGGACGTCGTGACGACGGAGGAGTTGAAGCTGCTGGTGGAGCATTCCGCGCGGGACGGCGTGATCAACTCGACGGAAAACGAGATGCTTCAGGCGGTGGTGGCGCTGGGCGAGATCAGCGTTCGCGACGTGATGACGCCGCGGGTGGACATTCGGTGGATTCCGGCGGATGCGGAGCGCGAGACGGTACTGAGGGCGTTCTCGGAGTCGGGACGGCGGCGGCTTCCCGTTTGCGGGCGTGATCTGGATCGTATTGCGGGGGTCCTTTACGCGCGGGACGTCTACCTCAATCCCGACGCGCCTGTTCAAGCGATCATGCGGAAGGCGCACTTTGTTCCGGAGCAGGTGAACCTGATGCAACTGCTCACTCACTTTCGTGACCACGGGAACCAGATGGCGATGGTGGTTGACGAGTTCGGTGGGACGGCGGGCGTGGTAACGAATGGAGACGTGGTGAAGTGGATCGTCGGGGAGCTTCCGGATTCGGAGGTTCCGCGGACGGAGTCGCTTGTGGAGCAGATCGACGAGAACACGTACCGGGTGCCGGGAAACCTGAGCGTGCGTGTTTGGGCCGACCGCCTGGGGGTCGGCGAGGCCGCTCGTCATATTGACACGGTCGCGGGCTTGATTCTCTCGAAACTGGGGCATGTCCCGCACGAGGGGGACATGGTGCGCGTTCGGAACCTGATGCTGAGCGTTGATCGTGTTCGGCAGAGGCGCATCGAGCGTGTGGTTGTACGGCGGGTTGTGAACGGTGCATCCGGCGAGGTGTCAGAATCGTGACCTGGTTGCTCATTGGTATCGTGCTGGTGGGGCTGTTTCTAAGCGGGTTCTTCTCCGGGGCGGAGACGGGTCTGTACCGGGTCAACCGGTTGCGGTTGCAGCTCGGCGTTCAGCAGCGCGAGCCGTCTTCGTTGCGGATCGCCCGCGTGCTCGCGGACGAGCAGGGAGCGCTGTCGGTTGCGTTGGTCGGCACGAACGTGATGAATTACATCACGACGACGGCGGTGGCCTTTCTCCTCGCGGAGCGCCTCGAGCTGGGAGAGGCGAACGCGGAAGTCTATACCGTCATATTCATGACGCCGATCGTTTTCGTGTTCGGCGAAGTCGTTCCGAAGAATCTGTTCCAGTGGCACGCGGACACGTTGTTGGCCCGCGGTGGCGTCCTGTTGTCGCTGTCCGACCGGTTCTTTCGCGTGACCGGGTGCGTCTGGGCGTTGAAGCGGATTGCCAGGATCATTCACGGCGTTTTCGGGGCGGACGCATCGAGTGATGGTGCGTACGGCGAGAAGCGGCGTGTGGCCCTTCTGCTCCAGGAGGCGTTGGCAGGGCGAACGCTCGCGGAAGAGCAGTCGGATTTGATCGACCGTGTGTGCCAGCTTTCTGACAGGCGGCTGCATTCGGTAATGCTTCCCCGCAACGAGGTGACGGTGATCAAAGCCGACACCACGCGTCGCTCGCTGGTTCGTCAGGCGCGTCGGACCGGGCACGCCTGCTTGCCGGTCTACGACTCGAACCGAAGGCATATCATCGGGTTGGCGAAGGTGGATGAGCTGCTCCAGCGGAATGACTGGCGGACCGTCGGCGAGCATCTCCATCCGGTGCTGACTCTCAGCGCACACGAGACGGTCACGACGGCGCTGACGGAGCTCAGGCGGACGGGACGGGGGATGGTCATCGTGACCGATCGGGGGGGGCAAATGCTAGGTGTCGTAACGCTGAAAGACCTCCTCAGCGAGCTCGTCGGCGAGGTAGCGGCCGGTGTTTGAATCGGACGTTGGGCGCGCCTACGATTGGACTGGGAGCCGAGGCTTCTACGCGGTGTCCCGGGTGTAGCCTCGGTGCAGTGTCACGGAGGGTGGGGTCCGCGGGTCGTCGAGGCACAGGGCTTAGCATGTGCGCGGCCATCCGATGCGGTGGGGTTGAAATCGGACCGCTGATGCCGGTTCCCGTGTGCTCGGAGGTTTATCATGCGTTTTCATTGCCGACACTCCACGTTGTCGAGCGTTCCGGGGCTGCCGACTCGACTTATCGGAGCGATGGTGATCCTTGTGTTGTCGCTGTTGTCCAGAGGGACGCAGGCGGTGGAGGGGGAGGGCGCGCCGCGTGTGAGTCGCGTCCGCGTCACCAAGGACACTCCGGATCGGCGCGTTTCAAAGGAGAAGTCGATCGTTGCGGATTCGCTTCCGACGCTGGTGGTCTCGACCGACGGCCGGGTTCGAGAGTACATCGAGGCAGGGAACGTCGGGTCGGTCGCGGGCGTCGATGAGTGCGGTGAGGTCACGTACACCGATCCGGGCAATTTCACCGGCGGGGTGTACAATATCCAGCAGGGATTCGTGGGGGGAGAATACGCGATCGCGTCCTACACGCTGAGTCCCGACGACTTTCCTTTGAAGCTGTTGTCGGCGGAGTGCGCATTCGGGCAGGACGCGGTTGTCGACACGACGACGGTGTGGGAGCTCATCGTTTTCGATGGTCCGCCGCTGCCGGAGTACGTTCATTCGATTTACAGGTCGGATGACATCATTCTGCCGCACCTGACGATGCCGCCCGGGCGTCACGGTACGAACATCAGAGTCGTGGTCGATCCCGAGGACCCGAGTCAGATCATTCTCACCGATCCCGGCGGGTACAATACGTTCTCGGTCGGGTTCGGGGTCGTGGAACACAACGCGCCGCTGCTGAGCCCGTGCGTGTTGCCCGATCCACAGGAGCTGTTTACCGAGTACAACGCGTTTCCCATGACCGATGCGGACGATGTATTCTCGCTGACGGGGAACTGGCTTTCTGCGCTGACCACCTGCGGCACGCTGTGCGACGGGCTGAACCGGTTCGAGAACCTGTTCCCCTTACTGTGCCGTCCGTCGGGCGACTGGATCATCCGGGCGACGTTCGAGTGTTCGATTGCCGGGGCGTGCTGCGATGTTGACGGGTTCTGCACGGATAACGTCAACGGCAATGACTGCACGAACGCGGGCGGGACGTTCATGGGCCAGGGAAGCATGTGCGGCGCGTTGAACTGCCCCACGCCGGTCGGGGCATGCTGTTTGAGCGGAGAGTGCCTGGACGACGTCGCGGAGTCGGTTTGTGAGAGCCTGACGGACGCGTTCTACATGGGCAACGGAAGTCCGTGTGACGGTGCGCTGTGCGCTTTGGGGGCGTGCTGTATGGAGGACGGATCTTGTGAGGACTTCATGCCGATCGAGTGCAGCCTCGCCGCGGGGACGTATGAGGGAGCCGAGACCTCGTGCGCGACGTTCGATTGTCCGCAACCGCGGGGTTCCTGCTGCATCGAGACCACGTGCGTTGAAAACCAAGCGCGTGACACCTGCGAGGCACTAGGCACGTGGAACGGTTCGGGGAGCACGTGTGACCCGGACCCGTGTGGGCCGGATTGTCCGGTGGCGGCGATCCTGGAGGCGACGCCGGCTGACGGGACCGTCGATGCGCGGCAGCCGCATGACCCTGCCAGCGCGCTGATTCGGCAGGGCATCGGTTCGGTCTCGGAGCCGATCGTGGTAACGCTAGACGTGACGGGCGCGGAAGCGTGCTTCTCGCTCTGCGAGTCGGCGCCCGATCCGGTCCTCGGAGCGAACGACATCGCCAGCGTGACCTACGTGGGATCGGGTCGGTACGAGATCGTTCTGGAGCACGCGATTGCGCCGGGTGCGCACACGACGATTTATTATGCGGGAACCGGGGACTCGGTGCGGTACGTTTCCCATCCCGCGAACGTGGACGGTGACGGCGCGGCGAACGAGGCCGACATTTCTCGGCTGTTGGAGGCGCTGGGTGGGGCGCCGCCGGCGTTCGGGCTTCACAGCGTCGACATGGACCACAGCGGGACGCTGACGGGCGCCGATCTTCTGCGATTGGTCGATCTGCTGAACGGGGGCGACGCGCTCGAGGCGTGGAACGGAACGAGCTTCCCGCAAGCTGGGTCCTGTCCGTAATCCATATCGCGTCGGATGTGCTGGCGGGTCGACGTCTTGACGGGGCGTGCATTCCTTTTACGGTGGCGCTATCGGTTGTGGTATGGCGTGGGCGTATGCGGCTTCGCGGGAACCGCGGCTAAAGGGCTGCACTATGGATGATCTAGCCAAACTTGCCATTGACGATTTTCTGGACCGAACGGGCGACCGGACCCCGACGCCCGGCGGAGGCGGCGTTACCGGACTTTGCGGTGCGCTGGCCGGGGCGCTTGCCCGCATGGTAGCGTCTTACTCAGTCAATAAAAAGACGGACCCGGCTGTGCGAGACCGACTGGACGGTTTCGCGCGGCGGTTTCATCGCGCGGATCAACTTCTGCGCGCCTTGATCACGCGTGACGCGGAAGCTTATGCGGTCATGGCGCGGGCGGGTCGGGAAAGGAAGCAGGCAGGGGAACGCTCAGAGGGAAACGACGCGGCCGAGGAGACTTATCAGAGGGCGGTCCTTGCGGCGCTGGCGGTTCCGATGGAAATGGCTGCGCTGGTGTCGGATGCGCTTGCGACGATGGATGAATTCAAGTCGAGCGCGAGCCGGTACCTGCTCAGCGACCTGGGGATCGCGGCTGTGTTGGCGGAAGCGACGGCCCGGGCGGCGCGGTATACGGTGCGGGTCAATGTTCGCGAACTGGGGGACGGGTCGACGCGAGCGCACGTCTTGGAAGAGATCGACGAGATCGTCGGTCATTGCGCAGGGCGCCGTGAGTCGGTGGAGGCGTTCGCGAGCAAAGCTCTCGAGTAGTGTGGGTCAGCTATCCGATACACTCACTTATGGAAGAGCAGCCGCCTTACCATCTCGACATTCCCGGGGCAAATGACGCGACAGAGGAGGCGCGCGGCGTCCGCGGATCGCAGGGACGGCCGTGGGTGGGGATCCACTTCGACTGCTGTGGTGTTTATTCGCGTGTGTATCGCAATGCGGAGGGAACGGCGTACCGCGGCCGTTGCCCGCGTTGTCTTCGCACGGTGCGTTTGCGCGTGGGTGCGGACGGTGTCGACGCACGCTTCTTTTCGGCGAAGTAGGTCGATTCGGAAATCACTCGCCGGTTCCACTTGGTGTGCTCGTGCCCAGGTCGATATAATCCCCGGCCAACCGCGGAACGAACCGTGTGACGTGCGTTCGTCGGATACGGGCCGGGTAAGGCGATTCACGGAGGCGGTCCGACACCGGGAGGAGGCGCCGGTTCCGGCCGCGGGAAAGGGATACGGCAACGGTGCTGTGTAAGTTCCTATTCGAGAGCGGCCTTCCTACCTGGGCGTTGTTCTTCGAGCTGGGTGTCGCCGCCCTTATCGTGATCGTGGCCGGGTCCCGCCTGACGAAGCTCGCCGACGAGCTGGCCGACCAACTCAACCTCGCGAGCGGTTGGGTCGGGTTGATCCTACTTGCGACGGTAACGAGCCTTCCGGAACTGATGACGGGGGGGACGGCAACGGCGATCGGCAACGTGGACCTCGCGCTGGGGGCCATCTTCGGGAGCTGCTCGTTCAACATCACCTTGATCGTTTTGCTGAACGCGCTGTGGAGGGACGGGTCGGTGTTGCGCGGGGTCAGCTCGATCCACACGCTGACCAGCTCATTCGGGTTGGCGCTGATCGGGCTGGCGTTGCTGGGGATCGTGCTGGTAGAGAAGTTCGAGTCAAGACCACTGGTCGCACAAGTCACGGAGACGTGCTGGGCGCTTGCGATATTTGTTACGTATCTCGGGTGCATGCGTCTGACGTACCGTCGAGGGCGGAGTGAAAACGGGGGCATTCAAGCGACAGGGCCACGTCAGCGAGTCAATCGGCGGATGGCGTTGGGGCTGGTGGTAACGACGCTCATTCTGGTGATATCGTCATGGTGGCTGGCGGTGCTGGGCGATGTGCTGAGCGTACACGAGATCGGGTTGATCGGTCGTCCGTTGGGTGCGACATTCGTGGGCGCGGTGTTTCTGGCGCTGGCGACGTCGCTTCCCGAGATCGTCACCAGCATTGCGGCGGTGCGTCTTGGGGACTTGAACCTGGCGTTGGGGAACATCTTCGGCTCGAACATGTTCAACATCTTCGTTATCCCGTTTCTGAAGGGCATCTCAGTCGTGACGGGCGAATCGGTGATGCTTGCAGGGTCGAGCACGAGCAGCAGCCAGAAGCTGATCGCCGGACTGCTCGCGGTGCTGCTGACGGCGATCGCGGCGGGATCGCTGACCTATCAGACCCAACGCAAGATGTTTAGCCGGTTCGGTTTCGACGCGGTTCTCATCGCGGTGACGTATTTCGGGGGGATGGCCCTGCTGCTGATGAGCGCCGAATAGGTGGCGCGGCACTTTCAATGACTCGGGGTCGCTCGTTCCGGGCGTCCGGATCCACCGTTTTTGCTCGTTCCCGCGGGTTAAATCCTGCCTGATCGGTCCGTTGGCGCAAACCAGCGATCGGTGCGCACGTTCTTACCTCAAGTAGGGCAGTCGCGGTCGGCACGTGAGTGACCGAAGCGGCTGCCGTCGAGTTTGAGGCGGCGCACCGTGACCGAAGAGCTGCCCGGGGAGCCGGCGAGAGCACAGCCCATGGTACCTCTGCTGGAGTACCAGCGGGAGGATGTCGACAGTGGCGACCGTTTTCGTTGGAACTGCTGGTCGCGGCAATCGGGCAAGAGCTTCACCAAGTCTCTACGCCGCATCCTTCGGGGCCTACGTCGGCGGCGGACCCAAGTATTCCTGTCGGCGGGTGAACGACAGAGTCGGGAACTGATGCAGAAGGCGCGGCAACACTGCCAGGCCCTGAAAATCGCGACGGACTTCTACGACGACCGGTGTTTTGAGGACCTCGGCATCCGTCAACTCGAGATCACCTTGCCCGGAGGTGTTCGCATTATCGGGCTGCCCGCCAACCCGCAGACCGCACGCGGTTATACGGGCGACGTGTTCCTCGACGAATTCGCGATGCACGCCATGGACCGCGACATCTGGGCGGCCATGTTCCCGACGCTGTTGCGCGGTGACGGTGAGCTCGACGTGGCTTCCACGCCCAAGGGCAAAGGGAACGTCTTCTATCAACTGCGTGACAACGAGCGTTTCAGCCAGAGCACGGTCACGCTGGACGACGCGATCGGTCAGGGGCTCGACGTCGACGCGGAGGAAGTCCGCAAGGCGATGGACGATGATGCTCTGTTTCGGCAGGAATTCCTTTGCGAGTTTCTGGACGAGTCTACGGCTTTTCTGACGTACGACCAGATTGCGGCGTGCGCCGATCCGACGCTGCAGCTGCATGACTCCGTAGGCGCGCTGTCCGGGGAAACGCGGGAGCTGTTCGCGGGGGTGGACGTCGGTCGGGTGCGTGACCTGACCGTGGTATGGGTCGTTGCAGCGGACGGCGAGGCGCTGTCGACGGCGGCGATTTTCGAGCTAAGTAACACGCCGTTTCGCGCGCAGTTCGAGTTGCTTGCGGAGCTGCTATCGCTCCGCAAGCTGCGTCGATGCTGCATCGATGCGGGCGGGCTCGGGATGCAGCTCGCGGAGGAGGCGGTGGAGCGGTTCGGCCAACATCGTGTCGAGGCGATCACGTTTACGCCGGCGCTGAAGTCGCAAATCGCCGCCGGGCTTCGGATCACGGTCGAGTCACGGAAGTTACGCATTCCCAACGACGAACGCATCCGCAACGACTGGCACGGCGTCGAGCGGAC
>JASFUW010000046.1:0-18876 GCA_050050135.1 Phycisphaerae bacterium | reverse complement strand
CACGTGCTGAGTGCCGTTCGTCTCGGCGACTCGCCACCCTGTTGGCGACGCAGGTCGGCGCATACCCGCGTTCGGCTCGAACCACAGACACTCTACTGCTTTCCGCTTTCATTGATCCCGGTTCGTCAACCTCGTGCGCCCCCGCCCGTCACCTGAGCCCGAGATTAAGTGTTCTGAACGTTGCACTTCCTGCGAGGAAGTGCAGGTAAGAGAGTGGATCGGGTGCGTCCTACGCACCTGAGCCAACTCGAGTTGTGCACAAGCACGTGGGAGCGAATCTAAGATGAGAAAATCAATCGTCCTTTCATTGGCCGGTGCTTGGATCTTCATGTCCACCGGCACCGCTATGGGCGCGATCGTGAATGGTGACTTCGAGGCCGGCGTTCCACCTTGGTTGGGTTTTGGCGGCGGCGGCGCATGTGATGCGCCGAAGCTCTACTCCCTCGCATCGCTCGGTGAGGGTGGGACCACAGTGGCGTGGCTTGGCGACGACCCCACGACGCCAGGTGTCCCAGGGTGTAATCCCAGCGTGATCTACCAGCACTTCGATTGTGATGGCCCGGGCAACCTATGCGTCGTCGAGTTCGATGCGTTGTTCTTTCGATTTCCGGGAGAGGCCGAAGTAGCATACGCGTTCCTGAAGACCGACGCGGGCATCGTCAAATGGTATATCCCCCCCAACCGCTTTAGCAACGACGTTCGGATCGCAGCAACGTGCAATGGTCCTGATTGCGGGCTGGCAACCGTGGGGTTCGTTTTGTACGACGCTGGCGGTGTTACACCAGGGGTACAGTCGATCCTGATCGTAGACAACGTCGAGTCCGATTGCCGTAGCGTCTTGCCAGTAATCCACTTGGCAGAATGCGTGGCTCCGGATTGCCCGTTCTCCGACGAGGACGATCCGAACGAGCCCCCTGTGGGGCCGGGAACGGGCGTCATAACCACCGGGGCATGCTGTGGTTCGGACGACTGCCTTACTGTGACAAACGATGTGTGCGAGCCATCTGGATACGGTAAGTACGCTGGGGACAACGAGGTCTGCGCGGAGGTATGTCCCGATCCGATCCCCGCGGTCTCGGAGTGGGGCATGGCCGTCCTGGTGCTGTTGATCCTTTCGGCGGCGACGGTCGTTATTGTCCGACGGCGGGCTATGGTGACCTAAGCGCCCGGGCATAAGCTTCGCATGGTCTATCGACCCGGCGGGCCGCGGCGCGACTTCGACCTTCCGCCACAAACAGCGGGGTGAGGCGCGTGCCGCGGCCCTTCTTTTTCTGTCTGCCGAGACCGGTGCCTGCCGGACGGGCAGACCCGGAGCGCATCGCGCTGTCCGGTTGACCCCCATGCCTACCGACCGTACCTTGGACGAACATCCGCCACCGCGGTCGCGGCGCTGGCGTGCATCGAAAGGACGGTGTCAATATGGCACGGGAAATCCAGGGGCAACTGGCGGTCGACGGACAGAGGTTCGGGATCGTGGTCAGCCGGTTTAACGAGTTTATCACGTCGAAGCTGCTGAGCGGGGCGATCGACGCCCTGATCCGCCACGGCTGCGAGGAGGACAACATTACCTGCGTTCGCGTGCCCGGCTCGTTCGAGCTCTCGTTCATGGCCAAGAAACTCGCGGAATCGGGCAAGTTCGACGCGGTCATCTGTCTCGGTTGCGTGATACGAGGGCAGACGCCCCATTTCGAGCATATCGCGACGCAGACCGCGCGCGGCGTGGCCGAGGTCGGCTTGTCGACCGGCGTTCCGACGGTGTTCGGGGTCATTACCGCTGACACGTTGGAGCAGGCGGTGGAACGCGCGGGCTCGAAGGCCGGCAACAAAGGCGCGGACGCAGCACTTGGCGCCATCGAACTGGTCAGTTTGCTCGGCCAGCTACCGTCGAGCCCGTAAGCACCATGTCGACGTCGCGTCGCCAAGCCCGAATCCTGGCCATGCAAGCCTTGTGTCAGTGGGATGCCCAGCACGAAGAATCCGTCGAGGGATTGCGCGAGTTCCTCGTTTCGCGGGAGGGGCCGGTCGACGCCGTCGCCGCCGCAGAAGCGATCGTTTCGGCGTTCTGGTCGGACCGTCAGACCGTTGACGATCGTATCGCGTCCGCCGCAACAGAGTGGAGACTGTCGCGCATCTCACCCGTCGAGCGAAATGTCATGCGTGTGGCGATCGTGGAAATGCTCGACGAGAGCACGCCGCCCAAGGCGGCGCTGAACGAGGCGATCGAGATTGGGAGAGCGTACGGGGGCGCGGACTCCCCGCGGTTCATCAACGGCGTCCTCGATGTCGTTCTGAAGCAGTTGTCGCCTGCAAAGAAGGAGAGCACGTAGATGGGTTTGTTCGATCGTCTCAAGAAGGGTCTGAGCCGCACACGCGAAAAAGTCACGGCGGGGTTCCGCTCGGTCCTTCGGATCGGCAAAAAGATCGACCAGGGCACCATCACCCAGTTGGAAGAGCTGATGCTCACGGCGGACTTTGGTCCTGCGACGACGAGCAAGCTCATCGACCTCATCCAGACGGGATGGAAAAACGGCGAGATCACCGAAGAACAGGAGATCAGCGAGTATCTTCAGCGCCACATCATCTCCATGTGGCCGGAGTCCGACCGCCGGATCCATTACGCGGAGTCGGGCCCGACGGTCATTCTGGTCACCGGAATCAACGGCTCCGGCAAGACCACCAGCGTCGCCAAGCTCGGCAAGCACTTTGCCGATCAGGGCAAACGGGTCATCCTCGGTGCTTGCGATACGTTCCGGGCCGCCGCGGTCGAGCAGCTCTCGATCTGGTCCGAGCGGGTCGGTGTACAGATCGTCAAACACGACCAGGGCGCGGACCCGGGGGCGGTGGCGTACGACGCCTGTGAGGCCGCGACGGCACGAGGCGCGGACATCCTGCTCGTGGACACGGCCGGACGCCTGCACACGCAGGATCATCTCATGCGCGAGCTGGGTAAGATTCAGAAAGTGGTCGAGCGCAAGATTCCGGGTGCCCCGCATGAAGTCTTGTTGGTGCTGGATGCCACGATCGGGCAGAACGCCGTGAACCAGGCAAGGCAGTTCTCCGAGCACGTCTCGGTCACGGGGATTTTCCTTGCCAAGCTGGACGGCAGTGCCAAAGGCGGTATCGTCGTCGGCATTCGGGACCAGCTTGACGTACCTGTGAAGTTCGTGGGCCTGGGCGAGACGCCCGCCGACATCGAGCCGTTCGACCCGGCCACGTTTATCGAGGCCATGTTCGCGGCATAGCGAGAGTGGCAAACAGCGAACTGCGAAGTCGAGGAAGGCCCGTCAGGGCGAGTGACAGGTTGCGTTCGCGGTCCTGTAGTCTGCGGTTCGTAATACGTGACGTGTGATTCGTGATCCCCCGGTGGCCTGTTGCCCGGAGCCTGGCCGCATGACGCTTTCCGAACACGACCTGGATCGAATGGCCGACGATATGTACAAGAATCGTCGGCTGACCGAGTCGACGTATTGCGCGCAGTGCGGGTACAACCTACGCACGCTTCCGTACGTTTATACGTGTCCCGAATGCGGCAACGAATACAACGCCCGACCGGTGCTGAGGCATGGCATCTTCTCCCCGCACGACGTCGTCTTTCCCTTCAAGGATTTGTTGGCCGCCATGGTCAGTGCGGTCGGCGTCTTCCTGCTGACGTATGGGGCTCCCTGGCCGCCGAGCATGGGTCGCGTCGTGATGGTACTGACGCTCGCCGTGCTTGGCGTCATGTTCATCGTTCAGGGTATAACCGGCATGAGGCGGTTCCTGCAATCGAGCCGGGTGGCCCAACGGATCATGCGTGAGGAGATGGATACCGAGGGCGACGAGGACGGCGCGTGGTAAGGTGCTGGCTCGCCAGGACCGACGCCGGGCGGTGTCTTCTCGATGCGTTCGAGCGTCAGGACAAAGACTGCGGCGGCGATAGGGGATCGGAATGACGGCGCGTTTTGTCATAGGCCGAGCCGGTTCGGGTAAGACGCACCACTGTCTCGAATCGATTCGAGAGCAGCTCCGGCAAGATCCTATCGACGGTCCACGCTTGATCCTGCTGGTACCGGAACAGGCCAGCCTGCAGATGGAGCGGGCGATTCTCGGAGCGGGCAGAGGGGCGCGAGCTGAACCACAGCGCGCCAGCGCCCACCGTGCGGAGGTGTTGTCATTTCGCCGACTTGCGTTTCGTGTGCTCGAGACCGTTGGCGCACCTCCGCTTCAGGCCTTGACGGAGCCCGCACGCGCCATGGTGGTCCGACATCTGTTCATCAAGCACGCCGGAAAGTTGAGGTATTACCAGCGGGTCGCGCGGTCGGGTGCAACGGCCGGGCGGTTGAGCGGCTTCGTCGGGCAGTTCAGCGCGACCGTCGCTGAGCTGATTGAAGAAGCGGTGGACCCTGACGACCTCATGCCGGGCGGCATCGGAGACGGTGCCTCGCGACCGCAGACGGCGCAACGAGGGTCTGCTCGAGTGTCGCCCGAGCGGACTGGCGGGCTAGAACAGCAAGTCGCGGCCGATGACGACCCCATGCGCGCCGCGAAGCTTCACGATCTTCGACTCATCTACCAGGCGTACATCGACTATCTGGGTACGTCGCGCCTCGATCCGTCGCAATACCTTCAGGTGGCGCGCGACAGTCTGGACCAATGCTCGTGGCTTGCGGGCGCCTTTCTCTGGGTCGACGGGTTCGCCTCGTTGAGTCGTCAGGAGATGCTTACGCTGCTCGCGGTGACAAGCCGCTGTCAGCATGTCGACATCACGGCGATGGCTGACCCGGCCGCGGTCGGCAGGACGGCGGCGCGGGGGCGAACCGATCCGGCGACCGCTCGCCTCTTTCTGCGTACCGCGGTCACCTGCGAGGACCTGCGCGACGGCTTGATCAGGTCCGGGATCGAGGTGCAAGACCCGCTGGTCTTGGACGAAGTCCCGCCGCCGCGTTTCCGGGACAGCGTGGAGCTTGCGGGGCTCGAACGCCACCTGTTCACCGCCCGGGCTGTTTCTGCCGACGGGTTGCGCGACCCGCCACGGACCATCGAGCTTGTCGAACTCCCGTCACGGCGCATCGAGGTCGACTACGCCGTATCGCGAGTGATCGCCTGGCTTCAAGAGCCCGATCCGGGCTTTCGATGCCGCGACATCGCCGTCATCGCGCGCGACCTGGAGCCCTATCACGACCTGCTCAGCGAAGCACTGAACGCACGAGGGATTCCCTATTTCATCGATCGGCGTCGGCCGCTGAGCCATCATCCCCTCGTCGAGTTTCTGCGGGCGGCGGTGTCGATCGTGACGGAGCGCCTGTCGACTTCTTCGGTGCGTCTGGCGCTCAAAACGGGGTTGCTGTCGCTTTCCGACGAGTCGGCCGACGAGCTCGAAAACCATCTGATCGCCCACGGTATCGGCGGCGCGGACGCCTGGCGTGGTGACGCCTTTACGGCACCGGCGAAGACCCTGTCGGGCCCTGACCGTGAACCTACCACGCACGAAACGGACGCCCTCGAACGGATCAACCGCTCACGGCTCGCATTTCTCGGGCAGATCGACGCCTGGCTGGCGTTTGCCGACTCCGGCTCGGCGCACCATGGTCGAGCGTGGGTACGCGGTATATTCGACCTCATCCGACACGTCGGGATTGCCAAGACGCTCGAACGGTGGGCGGCGGACGCAGAGGAGCAGGGTGACCTCGACCTGGCGGAAGAACATCGTCAGGTCTGGCGCGAGGCGATGTCGTTCCTGGATGATCTCGCCTTCGCGTTTGCGGGAAAGCCGTTGACCATCGCGGAACTGCGAGACGTTCTCGACGCGGGCCTTCCGACTTTGACGCTTGGGTTGGCGCCGTCCAAGGTAGATCAGGTTCTCGTCGGAGCCATCGAGCGGAGTCGGCACCCGGATATCCGCGCCGCGGTCGTGTTGGGTTTCAACGACGGCGCCTTTCCGCTTCGGCCGGCGGAGGACTCGATTCTCAACGATGACGACCGAACGTCACTCCAGGCGTCCGGCGTGCGTGTGAGGGCGGGCAGTCGCCAGCGGGCGTTGGACGAAGCGCTCCTGGCGTACGTCGCGCTGACTCGGGCGAGTGACCGCGCGGTGGTGACCTACGCCGCCGCCGACAACGCCGGCAAGCTGCTTCGCCCGTCGATGTACGTTCGGGCCATCCAGGCTGCGTGTCCCGGTCTTACGCCCGCGGCCGTCACCGACCCGATCCGGTCCCGCCAGATGTGGGACCTCCTTTCCGCGAGCGACCGGTCGGCGCGGCTGGCGCTGGAGTTCTCGACGCGTCCGCCGCTCGCCCGGGATGCGGCGGCTCCACGTCGGGCTTGGAACGAGTTATACTTCTGCACGCGGGCCGAACTCGAGTCTGACGAGGTTGCCCGCTTCGCCTTGTCGTCGCTACAGGCTCCAGATGCCGAATCCTTGTCACCGAAAGTCGTGGAGCGGTGGTGCGGCGGTGTGCTGCGAACGAGCATATCGGAACTGGAGTCGTTTGCCGCCTGCCCGTTTCAGCACTTTGCGCGGTACGTATTGCGTCTACAGGAACGCGCGCAGTCCGAGCTTCAACCCGTGGACGTGGGCCAGGTACACCACGCGATCCTTGAAGAGTTCGTGCGCGCGCTCGCAACCCGCGGCCAGGGCTTCGAGCAGGTGGGCGAGCGGGAACTGACCGCCCGCCTCGAGGAAAGCTGTACACAGGTCGCCACGCGTTTGCCGCCGGAAGGTTGCTCGTCAGACGCCCGCAGCGCTTACCTGCTGCGCCGCTCAGCCGCCCGGCTTGCAAGGATGGTGCGCGCACAGCGCAGGCGTGCGGCCGCGGGGTCGTCCAGACCTCGAGCCGTGGAACTGCCGTTCGGCTTTGACGAACCCGATAGCCTCCCTGCACTCGAGCTTAACACCCCGTCGGGTCGACGCGTGCACCTTCGCGGATACATCGATCGAGTGGACCTGGCTGAGCTCGGCGATGAGTTGCTGGGCATCGTGGTCGACTACAAACGAACCGGCGAGAAACGACTGGACCTGTCCAGTGCGTACCACGGCATCTCCCTCCAGCTCCTCGCCTACCTGCTGGCACTGGCAGAGGTTGGGGAGACCTTGGCAGGGCGGCCAATACGCCCGATCGGCGCGTTGTTCGTCGGGCTGGGCACGCAGTATGTGACGCTCGATCATCCGGATCAGATCAGCGAGCGCGACGCCATTCTTGAAGGCACTCGTCGCCCGCGCGGCCTCCTTCTCGCGGACGATGTTTCCGTTCTGGACAAAGCGGCTGACCCCGGATGGTCGGATCATTATGCCGTATACCGGAAGAAGGACGGAAGCCTCGGGCAGATCGATCACAGTGACGCCGCCGACGCTGCGTCGTTTGCGGCCATGCTCGAACACACCCGCACGAAGCTCGGTCAGTTGGCTGATGGGGTGCTCGACGGACTCGTGGCCGTAAACCCGTATCGGATGGGTGCGTTCTCGCCCTGCGCGTGGTGCACGATGCAGAGCGTCTGTCGGTTCGAGTCCGGCTTATCGACGGTCCGCTACCTGCAAAAGCTCAAGCGTTCGGAGCTGCTCCAGCGGCTCAAGGACGGCGAGTCGTGACCGGCAGCGTCCCGCGCGTCACGAAACCGTGTGGAACGCCGCACCCGCCGGACCTTCGAAGCCTCGGGCACCACGGTGGGCACGGAGGCTGGGCGCGCATTCGATTCCTGCGAGCGCACCAGCTCCCCCTGCTGCACGGGGCTCCGAAGCTGCCCGTCGACGCGGCCGAGGCAGGTTGAACGCTCGGTCCAGAGGGGCTTTTGCATCGCGGGACCCCTTGAGAATTCCAGTTCGGGCGATCTATGATTCAAGAGTTGGTACAAGCCGATAGATCGACATCGGAGACCCTAAGGCAAGAACGACCAAACGGAGAACAACGATGCGGATATCGAGACAGACTCGCGGCTACGCGACGACTGCCTGGCTGCCCATGGTCCTCGCCGTGCTCGCGGCCACTTCGAGTACCGTAGGTCAGGGCGAGCCGGCATCTCCGGACCCGACCCCACCCGCGCCGCGAGAGACCAAGCCGAAAACGCCTACCGACTCGAGCCCGAAGCCCGCTTTGGACGGCTACTGTCCCGTCGCCTACTTCACGCTCGGCCAGGCAACCAAAGGCAAACCGGAATACCAGACCAGGTTCGTCGGCGAGACCTACTACTTCCATAACGCCGAGGCGAAAGCGAGGTTCGATTCGAAGCCCGGCCGGGACCTTCCGCAATTCGGCGGCCTCTGCACGATGGCGCTGGGCGGGCCCTACGGGAATCGCATTTGGGGCGACCCGAAGGTCTTCGACCTTGTCGACGGCAAGCTCTATCTCTTTTCCAGCGAGCGCGCGAAACGAGCCTATGAGAAGGAGAAGTACGTGTGCATCGCGGTTGCGAGTGAGCGTTTCGCGAAGCCGGCCCTGGAAGGACATTGTCCGGTCGCCTACCAGACGCGAAACAAAGCACTGAAGGCGGGTCCTGAGCTGCGGGCGGTCTATCGGGGATGGATCTACAACCTGAGCAGCGAGGAGGCATTCGATCTTTTTCGCGCGTACCCGGCCGAGTACGTGCCCAAGTACCGGCGCTATTGCGCCGAAGGGGTTTCAAGAAACAAGCGGTTCCCGGCCGATCCCGAGCAGTTCATGGTACACAACGGGCGGACGTACCTGTTTTACGACGTCAAATCCAAGCTCCAGTTCCGGACTCACCCTGAGAAGATGATCAAGCCCGCCGACGAGTACTGGAAAACGCTAGCCCTGGAAGAACCTCTTTAGTCGGGGTAGCTGGCGTCAACCCGATCGGGAGCGGCGGTAAACCGTGATGCCCCGCGTCCTCCCGGCGTTTCGGGAGGCACGGTTTCGCTCCAGGGTCTGAAGTCCGCACGCCGATAAGCCCGATAACAAACCGCTGTCGTTGGTACCCACGGTTTCAGCACTGCAAGCACCAACCGCTGAGATCTTCGCTGAGCGTCCAGGTCTCGGCGCCCGGCTGCCAGGACGGATGTGCAGTGGAGCCGAGTTCGGTGCGGAGTCAATTGGATGGCGTTTCAGAACGGCGAAAAGCCCCGACGCTCGGCACTCACCACCATTG
Source organism: Phycisphaerae bacterium (assembly GCA_050050135.1). Lineage (GTDB taxonomy): Bacteria > Planctomycetota > Phycisphaerae > UBA1845 > UBA1845. Next base: position 9,798 of record JASFUW010000046.1, on the reverse strand, counting down.
CGACGTGGGTTGTCTGCGCCTTCCTTTGGCCCGCCCTACTGACGTTCGATCTGGGGGATTGGCCTTCCCCCAACCAGTTCCCATACCCCTCGCCACCGTCGAACGCGTGTGGGGTGATCGGGGCGTGGGCCGCCTATCACCTGAACTACTACGTAGGGTGGGGCGCGTATCCGCTGCTCGTTTTTGCGACACTCGGCGCTGTCTTGCGCGTGAAGGGAACTGGGGTCAGCCATCTGATCGAACGAACGCTCGGCGTGGCGCTGTTCGCCATCTGCGTATCCGCAGCCGTCCACCTGCTGTCGACCGGCTCAGCGAATTCCCTTCCGATCGGTGACGGCGGGCTACTCGGCCGTGCATTAGGCAACCTGCTCCTCGCGAACCTCGACCGACTGGGTACCGCGATCGTGTTGGTGGCTGCTCTGGTTGTCGGCCTGGTCTTTGCCACGCAAGGGTGGGTCATGCAACTTCCCGCTTTTCTGCAGCGGGTTCTGGGCTTCACGGGCCGGCTGGCCGGAAAGGCCCGTACTGCGGTGCAGGCGGGGGGTAGCGTTGCTCAGCGCGCCGCAATGGGCGCCACCGCTTCCGAGCAGACGGCCCTGCTGGGCCGGTCCGGCGCCCGCCGCAGGCAAGAACCGGCCCCGATCGAGCCTCCATCCGTTCCGGATGCGAGCGCCGAGCCCGAGAGTATCGACTGCGACGACGATGAGCTCGCCGAGTGCCAAGTTGCTTCCGACGACGACGCGTTGAAAGACGAATACGAGGACGAGGGCGGGCTCGAAACCGCGGCGGAAGCGGGTCAGGAACGGTCCCGTCCAGCAACAACGAGCCCGATCGTCCGTTTCCCCTCGCCGGATCGGGCACCGACCGAGCCGTATCCCCGGCAGATCGAGAACTGGGTCCTGCCGCCGCTGGACCTCCTCGAAGAGCCGGAATACGGGTTTACCGACCAGCAGGAACAATTTGTCCGAAAGCAGGCCCTTGTCCTCGAGCAGACGCTCAAGGAATTCCGCCTCGATGCCCGCGTGGTCGAAATCGACACCGGGCCGGTGATCACCATGTTCGAACTGAGGTTGGGTGCCGGTATCAAGGTCTCGCAGATCGCCACGCTCTCGAATGACATCGCCCGGGCACTCCGGGCCCACGCGATTCGTGTGGTGGCTCCGATCTCGGGCAAGAACACGGTGGGCATCGAGGTGCCCAACAGCGAGAAGGAGAAAGTCCGCCTCCACGAGCTGATCACCTTGGCCGGCAAGAAGGCGAGTGACATGCGGTTGCCACTGTTCCTCGGCAAGGATGCCGGGGGCGGACCGCTCGTCGCCGACCTGACGAAAATGCCGCATCTACTGATTGCCGGAACGACCGGTTCGGGCAAGAGCGTATGTCTCAACGGCTTGATCGTCAGCCTGCTCATGACGCAGCGACCGGACCACGTCAAGCTCATTTTGATCGATCCGAAAATGGTCGAGATGAGTCAGTTCAAGAGCGTACCGCACCTGATGTGTCCCATCGTGACAGATCTTGCCCGGGCCGAGAAGATCCTGGGGTGGGCGGTGACGCAGATGGACGAACGCTACGAGCTGATCGCCGAGGCCCGAGTCAAGAACATCGCGGCTTACAATGCCCTCGGTCCGGAAGAGCTCTACGACCGGCTCAAACCGGAGAACGAAGCCGAGCGGGCGCGAATCCCTACGCGCCTCCCCTATGTCGTGATTGTCATAGATGAGTTGGCCGATTTGATGATGACGGCGGCCAAAGAGGTCGAACACCATCTGTCCCGCCTGGCCCAGAAATCTCGCGCGGTCGGCGTCCACATCATCGTCGCCACGCAACGACCGGAAGCCAAAGTCGTAACCGGCTTGATCAAGTCGAACCTGCCTTCACGGGCATGCTTCCGCGTGGCCTCGAGGATGGATTCTCGGATCGTATTGGATCAGAACGGGGCCGAAGTCCTGCTCGGACAGGGGGACATGTTGTTCCTTCCGCCGGGCTCCCACAAGCTGGTTCGAGCACAGGGCACGTTCCTCGAGGAGTCGGAAATCCACGCCGTGCTCGACGACCTGGCGTCGGCAGCCCGTCCCGAGTACCACCCGGAGCTGATCCGCCTGGGCAGCGCCTCCGCCGGGGACGGCAGTCTGCTGCGCGACCCGCTTTTTGATGAGGCCGTCGAGATCATCCTGCGGTCCAAGCGGGGGAGCGTCAGCCTCCTTCAACGGCGCCTGACCATTGGCTATTCCAGGGCGTCGAGGCTGATCGACCAGATGGCCGATGCCGGGATTGTCGGCGAGTATAAGGGGTCGCAGGCCCGCGAGGTCCTCATGACCGTGGACGAGTGGCGCCGCCTGCGGGCCGACGCCGATGCCGACGAGGGCGACGGTGAACCCGACATCGCTGATTTGGAGGAGGTGGGTACGGTCCATGGCTGAAGCGCGGTCCGCTAATAACGGCGTTCCGAGGTGCTGGCGGGGGCCGGCGGACGCGGTTTTCGGGGCACCCGGGCTGCCCGGTTTCAGACTTGTCCCACGGCGCCCGGATGCCGAAATCTCTTATTGAGGCGGGTCCGCCTTGGCCGCCCGAGCGTCGGACGGTTCGGGACGCGGGGCGTGAGGACCCCCCCCGCGTGCGAATCAACCTCGGCACGCGCCGCCGCCCGAAATCGGGCTTGCGGGGCGGGAGTCGAGGGGTCGGGTCCAAAAGATGCTGGACAGGTTCTCGACGGGCGTCTATAATGCGCGCCTGAAGCGCCATGTGTGCCTGATAACGGTACGTGGTCTGGTAATATCGACCAGGATGGAGGGCGAATCGACGGATCGAGTTCTTGTCGGCCGCTACTCCCGCGGGTTTCGTCCAACGTGCCTCGGGAAAGCGTGGTCTTGTTGGCTCGTTCCGGAGGGAGGATTCCTGCCAGCATCAAGGAGCGGGGTGAAAACTGATCGATAAATGGGGCGCTGCAAAGAGACGGTACGCTCGGCGTAGAGCGCGCGGCGGCTCCTCATTGAGGGAGTTGAATCGGGTGGCTAGTCTAGTCAGTTTGACGATGCCGGGCGTGAACGTCCGCTGCGTCGCTGAGCAGCTATGTGGAGAAGGGGACGAGCGATGATGAACGTTTCTAGGCGGATCTGGATCTTCTGTTTAAGTGCCTTGTTGTTGGCCGCCGTCTCTGCGGCAGAGGCGACCACGTTCTCCATCAAGCCGACGGTGCTGAATCCGGCCTGTGTCGGCGGGCCGAACGCAGGTGACGTCTGCGCTCACGACATGTTCTGTGGTGAATGCACCGCCGGTAAGGTCGGTGACCCGTGTGACGAGAATGCGGACTGCGACTCGTCGCCGGGCTCGGGGAACGGTGTCTGCAACGCGGCAACCTGCGAGGGCACGGAGATTGCGTTCACTTGCGCGCCGGGCACGCCTAACGCCGGCAACTCGTGTGACGAAAGCGCCGACTGTGATTCGTCGCCAGGTGCCATGGATGGCTGCTGCGGACCGAGTTGCACCAATACCATCCGGCACGTGCTGACCTGCAACGGCGGCCCCCATGAAGGTGAACCCTGCACCGATCACTCCGAGTGCGAAAGCGGCCCCAACGCAAAGGATTTCTTCTGTATAGGCGACTACGAAATCCGCCTCCTCCCGGACGACGTAGTGATCACAGAGATCACTGTCGCGGATTGGTCACCGAATGATCCTGAGGACGAAGTCGCGAGCGTATGGCAGGTGGCGGTGGACACCCGCGGGTTCCTTAGTAATGAGTGTCAGGACGAAGGCGTTTTCCCGCTACGATGGGATCGCCCCATCGACCCGATAGGATGCATACTCAACAGCGACTGCCCACCCGAGTACCCGATCTGCGGCAACCTCCAAATCTGTGTCGGCCCGAATCATCGCCCCGAGTTGGGCTTCGTCGTCGATTCCGACCATCCGGATTACATCTTCAGGAACCTGACGGAACTCCTGGCGGTTGACTATCGCGAGTGGCGGGCGGGTAGCCGGGATATGAACCCTGGCACCGAGCCCGCGTACACCCCGCCACCCAAGTATCTGGCTACGATGGCATTCATGGCGTCGGACGGCGTTTGCGGCGACATCATGATCCCGTTCAAGCTCGAGACTGATACGTATGTGCTGAACCCGTTCTTCCAGAAGCTAGAGCCCGCCGTCGAACAGAGACTGGTTGCCCATACGGTCACGCCTCCTCCCGTGGTGATAGCCACCGATCCTGCCAACTGTACGATCGACCCGGGTCAGACGCGCGAGGTAGACGTGTCCACTCCGCAGGGCTGGGACCGGTTCGTCTTCCAATTCAGGGAGGATGACGATCTCGCCGGGATAACCGCGCTCAACTTCGAACTCACTCGCGTCCCGAATACTTCGCCGCCGTTCCCCCCAACATTTCAAGTCAGCAACGTGGACAATGTTGCCAAGACCGTCACGGTCGACATCATTCGGCAGGGCACGCAGCGACCGATCGATACTGAGCGGTGGACGTGCCTCGAATAGCGTCCGGCAGCCCAAAGGTTCTGCTGGGGCTATCTACCCGGTGATGCGACGAACGACCGTAAGACCGCGCAGAACGACATACTCGCCATCGTGAACCACCTGACCGGGTCGAACGAGATTCCGACCTTCCGTTGCGACATCAACCGCAGCGGGAAGTGTACCGGAGCGGACCTCCTCCGAATCATCGACCTGTTCGAGGGCGGTGACCCGTACGATTCGTGGGCCGGCGCCGGAGACCCGATGCCGACTTGTCCGACGCTGAACGCCAAGCGCGCTCGCTTCTTCCGGTAGACGCGCTCGAGCACGCGGTGCTCTAATCCGACTGTCGAGACGGCGTGGCGGAGAGAATCTCTTCGCCACGCCGTCTTCTTTTTGTCAGAGGCATCAAACGGGGGGCCGAGCCAAACGTAGCCGTGGATCGATCGGCTGTCGCCGGTGTATGCAGCCGACCGCCCCCTGCACCGATCGGCACGCGCCGCCGGCTCCTGCGGAATGATCCAACGGTGTTGCCGTGGGTGCGTGCATGCCTTACATTCCGCCTGGTACGACGTCCCACTTGGCCCCGAGCATCCCCCGCGCCGCGGCGCTGAGGGTGCCTCCGAGGTCTCGACGCGACGGTAGCCACGGGTTACCGATCGTCGTACGGCTCTCGCGGCGGTCTTCAGTTGCCGGTTGCGGCAAGAGTCGGTCAACGGCAGGCTGCCGGAGGTGGCGGGACGCCAGCGTACCTGGCGCGGCTCCGCCGCTTCCCGCGAGACCGATCCGGCGGTCCGGCAGCGACGAGAGGACGTTAACTGGTTGGTCGGAATCGAGTTCGATAGTTGAGGATTACGGATGGTATCATCACAAGCACAGCAGGTTAAGGTACTTATCATCGGCGCAGCCGGGCGCGATTTTCACGATTTTAACACATACTGGCGGAACGACCCGCGTTACCACGTGGTGGCGTTTACGGCGGCGCAGATTCCCGATATCCATGGACGCACCTATCCGCCCGAATTGTGTGGAGACCGCTATCCCGAGGGCATTCAGATCGAACCGGAGGAGAAGCTCGCGGAGCTGATCAAGACGCACGAGGTCGATACGGTGACGATGGCCTATTCGGACTTGCCGCATGCGGAGGTCATGCACAAGGCTGCCATCGCCGCCGCCGCCGGTGCCAACTTCACGATTCTCGGTGCGCAACGGACGATGGTAGCCTCGTCCAAGCCGGTCATCGCCGTGTGCGCCGTCCGAACCGGTTGTGGAAAAAGCCAGACCTCGCGGGCCGTCACGGGAATCCTCAAGGCAATGGGCAAACGCGTGGCGGCGGTCAGACACCCGATGCCCTATGGCGATCTCACCAAGCAGATCTGCCAGCGGTTTGCCACACTCGAAGATATGGAACGGCATGAATGCACCATCGAAGAGCGCGAGGAATATGAGCCGCACATCCGAGCCGGAAACGTCGTATTCGCCGGCGTGGACTACGAGAGAATTCTCCGCGAAGCCGAAAAAGAGGCCGACGTCATCCTGTGGGACGGCGGGAACAACGACACCGCGTTCTACAAACCGAACCTGTACATCGTCGTCGCGGATCCGCACCGCCCGGGCCACGAGCTCAGCTATTACCCCGGCGAAACCAACGCCCGGTTGGCGGACGTCGTCGTCATCAACAAGGTCGGGACAGCCAAGCCCGAAGACGTCGCCACCGTCGAAGCCAACATCAAGCGGCTCAATCCCAAAGCCCGACTGATCCGAGCCAACTCGCCCGTCACCGTGGACGACCCCGCTGGCGTCAAGGGCAAACGCGTCCTGGTCATCGAAGACGGCCCCACGCTGACACACGGAGAGATGACCTATGGTGCCGGGCACGTGGCAGCGCGACAGCACGGCGCCTCCGCCATCATCGACCCCCGACCCTACGCCGTAGGGTCGATCAAGACGACATTCGAGAAGTACACCCACGTCCGCGAGGTGCTGCCCGCCATGGGCTACGGCGACAAGCAGATGGCGGAACTCGAGCAGACGATCAACGCCGCCGACTGCGATCTCGTGCTCGTGGGCACGCCGATCGATCTGGGCAGCCTGCTCAACATCAACAAGCCGTCGCAGCGCGTCCGCTACGAACTCGCCGACGACGCCACCGCAGCCCTGCGCAAGGAAGTCGAGGCGGTCCTCGCAGGATAAACCCCACCTGGTTCTCCGGGGTGATATAGTGTAGTGTACGGCGCCGCTCACAGCGAGCGGCACTACGGCTGCATGTTGTCACACAAGGAGCCAGGTCATGAAAGCCGCATTGATTTTCCCCGGCACCGGTCCCTTGGTCATTCTGACCAGCCATGACGGCCTGGAGGACCCCGCGCTGCTCGAACGTTTGGCAGGGAAAGGCATCACCAAGTTCATAGCCTTTCCCGTTCCGATCGAGCTCGCCAAATCCAGGTACGGCACGCACTTCGACATCGTTTGTGGGGATCTGCACGAGACGGACGACCTGCGCGTGCTCGACTTCGACGGCAAGCGGGCCATGGAGCTGCTGCCCTTCAGCGCCCTCGGCGAACCGATCTACCACGAACCGTAGAGCGGATCGTGCGGAAACCAAGGCGGCTGATCAGCGGGAGTGCTTACGTCCAGTTGCGCACGAACGTGGGCCATAAGCGCTACCTGCACTCTACCGGCGTCAGCGGTGAGTGGGCCGCGGTGAACGGCTCGCTCAACGGACCGCGCTGTTCGCACGTCAGACCCTCTTTGTAGGGAGGATAGAGATGAAAGTTCTCTGCGGAAGAGCCGACTTCGGGACACTCGCTCTAGCGGTGGGCGGGGCGATGCTCGTGTATTCCAACACGTCGGTGTCGATCGCTGCGTGGAAAATCACGCTGGTCAACCAGACCGGTCACGAACTGACGGTTTACGAGGTCAACCCGAACCCGCCACCTGCGCGGGTACCCGGTGGAACGGTTCCCGATGGCGGGAGCGTCGCGATAGATCCTGATGGCTTCAACCCCGTCATGTTCGCGTGGGACGCGGGGATCAGCAAGACGGGTACGGCGCCGAACGGGTTGTACATCGGTCTCGATCTCAAGGACGTACCGCCTCTCATCTTGTGTAAGGTCTTTCACTATAAAGTGGTCCCGGGGACGGCGGGCAAAAAGCCGGCTCTTCAGCCCATCCAGCTTGACGACGAACTGTTTACCGTGGCGGAAGGGCCCGTTGTGCTCGTGGTGGACGGTAATTGGGCGGTAACGCTCGGCGCTCCGAGCGTTGGGGGTGGGTGCTGTGCGTCGGCCGGGGTGTGCTCGAACATCGCGTACGCGAATCAGTGTGCCAAGGGCACGTTTTTACCGGGCATTTCCTGCGGTCCGAACGTGTGCGGCAGCGGGACGGGAACCGTCGGGGCGGGCGGTGGGACGGTCACGTCTTCCGACGGAAAAGCAAGTATCACCTTCCCCAAAAACTGCCTCAAAAGTGACACCAAGATCACCATCAAAGAGGCCGGGTGGCCGCAACAATTCACGTCCATGGTGCTTCAGTATCCCCAGTCAGGGACCGCTTACGTGTCGTATACCTTCGACCCGCACATGTTGGAGTTTTGCCCCGGCGCCAAGCTTTGCATGTCGATGAACCTTAGCCAGCATGGTCTCGGGAGCGCTGCTTGCTCGAAACTCAACTTCTTCCACAAGGACAAGGTCTGCACGCATGGTGCGTATAGCACGCAGGACAAGCAGTGCAACAGCGACGCCGATTGCGGAACGGGCGGGAAATGTGGGTTCAGATTTCATCCGCACGTGACGAAATGCACGTGTACGATGCAGGGTGGACAGCTTATCGCAAGATGTTGCACCAACCCGAAGCACTTCTCGGGTTTCGGTTTGGTGTTGCTGTCGCAACCGATTCAGAATATCTACCTGTATCCCATTATCTTCTTTCTCGTCTTGGTGCTTCTCGGTGGCGTGATCTTCGCGGGTCGCCGCCGTCGTGCGGGAGTCTGATGGCGTGATCTATCGCCCAGGCGTGCACAGCGATCGATGTCCGGTCTGTGATCAGAAGCCGCTTTGTGCGCTCAGCGTCTTACAGGCAACTTGCCGGGAATCAACAGGCTTACGACGACGTTCACCACGAGTGCGGCGACGAACGCGAGCGGCAGGTTGTAGATTTCGACCTCGTGCGGGGCGGCTCCGTAAGTGTGCTTCCAGATGATGGCCATGGCGAAACCGGTCAACATGCCGCAGATACAACCGGCGTAGGACGCACGCTTCCACAGCAGGGCCAGGATCATCTGCGGCCCGAACGAGGCACCGAGAATGGCCCAGCCATACGTGAGTACATATTCGTAGACCTTAACCTTCTGGTCGATGACCATCAGCGTCGCCGCGACCCCGAGGGCGAGAACGACCAGACGGTTCACGATCATGTGGGACGACCTCTTGGATTTGCTGAAGAGGCGGGCATAAAGGTCGCTGGCTGCGGCGCTGGCGGCGACGACGAGTTGGCTGTCAGCCGTGGAACAGATCGCGGCAAGAACCGCGGCCAGAACCAGCCCGCCCAGGACGCCGGGCAGCAAGTTCATGGCCGAAAGAACCAGTCCAAGCTCGGCCTGTTCGTCGCTCTGCAGCAGAACCTGTCCCCACTGGGCGCCGCCTTGCGTCAATGCTCGGGCCATCAGCCCGACGGTGACCGCACCCCAATACACGCACAAACCCCAGAAAAACGAGATGATCCCACCGAGAATCGCCTGCCTCCGGTCCTTCAAGGCCATGAATCGAATGAGAACGTGCGGCTGACCGGGATAACCGAAGTTGATGCCCAAGGCGCCGTGCCCCAGCAAAAACCCGACCAACGCCGCACCGGCCTTGTCCGGTGTGAACCGAAGGAGTGATTCGTCAACGACGCGAAGCTCGTCGAACACGTAACCATAGCCGCCGTGTGTCGCCAGCAAGTAGATGGGGAACACGATCAGTGTACCCATCATCAGCAGGGCTTGCAGAAAGTCGGTCCAACACACCGCCCGAAACCCTCCGAGCACCGTGTAGATCAACACGACGACGGCACCCATCAGCACGCCGACTCGATAGTCGATGTTCCCGAAGCTGACCGAGAACGCCTTGCCCGCTGCGGCGAGCTGAGCCGCAACGTACAGGAGCATCGCCACGAGGATGACGATCACCGCCAGCGTCCTCACCAGCGGCACCCGCTCCTTGAAATTGAAGGCGAAGAAATCGGGCAGCGTCAGGGCGTTGAGGGCGTGTGACCGGTCGCGCAACCGACCGGCGATCACGAACCAGTTGAACAAGAACCCCAGCAGGCAGCCCGGGATGATCCAATACGCCG
>JASFUW010000045.1:0-18920 GCA_050050135.1 Phycisphaerae bacterium | reverse complement strand
ACAACCTGTTTATCCCACGAAGGGCAGCCTTTTGCCATCTATCTGGTGAGAAGTGCGGGCTAGCAGCCCGTTGAAAAAGGGGACTGGCTCCGAGCAACGACCCGTCCACGGAGTCGTGAGCGGCCGCCGGCGAGGTGCCTGTACCCTTTTTCAACAGCCTCCTAGCGCCGTCGGGTCTTCAGGAGGATCAGGAAGATGGGGACGCCGATCACGGCGGTGACGACGCCGATGGGGAGCGTCGCGCTGCCCAGCTCCCGATCGGTCGCCCAACCGGCTGTCCTCATCGCCACCTGTGACGTCCAGTCGCAGACGATCAGAAAGCTCGCACCGAGAAGCGCGGACGTCGGCAGGAGCAGGCGGCAGTCGGACCCGAACAAAAGCGCCACCATGTGCGGCACGACCAGCCCCACAAACCCGATCGGTCCGCATCGGGAGACGACGGCTGCCGTCGCCAGGGTGCACAGTACCACACAGATCCCCTGCAAACGGAGCACACTTACGCCGCGCGAGGCGGCCAACTCGTCGCCCAAACGGTATTGGTTCATCGCCGGTGCGAAGAGCACCAGGACGATCCACGTGGGAAAAAGGAGCGGTAGCAGCGTCGCGACTTGCCCGGTCGTGATCGGATCCAGCGAGCCCATCATCCAGCGGACCATCGCGAACGTCTCCCGCTCGTTCGAGATGGCGGTCACGAGCATCATCATGGCCGAGCAGAACAGGCCCATGGTGACGCCCGCCAACAGCATCTCGTTCGACGTCAGCCGGCGCGAGCCGCGGGCGAGCGCAAACACCACGCCGACCACGACGATCCCCCCGACAAACGACGAAAGCGCGAGACTGGATACGCCGGCCCAAACCGCCACCCAGCCGGCGCGAATCGCGATCAGCGCCCCGAGCGACCCGCCGCTTGCGATACCGAGTGTGTAGGGGGTAGCCAGCGGGTTGCGGAACAGAACCTGGAACGTCGCGCCGCAGAGAGCGAGGGTGGCCCCGACCTGTAACGCCAGGAGCGTCCGCGCGAGGCGTTGATCAAACCCGATGTGCCGGGCTATTTCGACAAAGTCGGCCAACTCGTCGTCCGAGACGGTTCCGTCACCGTCGATGTCAACGAGCTGTCGCCCGCGGAGTTCGTCCGCTGAAATGGTCAGTCCGAGCTTCGCTCGCCAGGCGTCCCGCAGCCCGACGGCCGATGATTCCGCGCCAATTCCGGGGCTGAGCGCCAAGAGAACAAGCAGCACGCCGACGGACGCACCCAGCCGCACGACGTAATGGCGAGGTGTGAGGTGCTTCACGAGTGCTCCTCGTTAGGCGATTCAGCCGGAACGACCCAGCGGCGCGAGGGGTCACCGGAACAGGTCAGTGTCGTCAGCTCGACACCGTACACGGGTCCGAGGACATCGGGCGTCACGATGTCCGATGGCGGTCCAGATGCGACGGCGGCGCCATCGCTCAAGAGCAACACGTGTGTACAGAACGCTGCAGCCAGGTTGACATCATGGGTCACCACCACGACCGCAAGCCCGCCCGTACGGGTCCGCTCCTTCAAAATGCGGAAGATCGCCTGTTCATGTTGGATATCAAGGGACGCGGTCGGCTCGTCCAACAGCAGAACCTGAGGCTCCTGTGTGAGCCCGGCTGCGATGTGCACGCGCTGAGCCTCACCGCCGGAGAGCGTTCTGGCCGCCCGGTCGGCGAATGCGGCCGTGTGGGTGGTTTTCATCGCGGCCTGGGCGACGCGGTGGTCCTCGGCAGACTCGAACAGGCTGTATGATCGATATGGAAACCGCCCCATGAGCACGATGTCGCGCACGGTTTGCTCGAGGTCGGCGGGCGGGTGTTGAGGGACGAAGGCAATCTGCCGTGCACGGCGTCGACTCGGGAGCGATTCGAGCCGGACGCCGTTAAGCCGGATGCAACCCCGGTGCGGCTTCCGCAGTCCGGCCAGCAAACGCAGCAGGGTGCTTTTGCCCGCGCCGTTTGGACCGACGATTGCCCAGAATTCGCCGCGTGACACCGACAGCGAAACCGGCCCGAGGAAATCCGGGTTCGTCGCATACCCGAAGTGCGCCTCTTCCACGCGCAGGATGGGCGCCTGATCAGCGGTCACGGGTGGGCTCCGGGTGCAAAAGTCGTGACACTTTGTCGATGATTTCGACGTATCGCAGCGACGGAATGAGGCTGTTGTCGTCCGTCACGAAATAGACCCGATCTGCTGCTACGGCAGGCACCGTGCCAACCTTACGCCATTGATCCAGTAGTGCGGCCTCCAGCGCGGGCGTCATCGTCACCTCCGGCATGAACTCGATGATGACCTCCGGTCGGTGGGCAATGATCGACTCGGCGCTGACTTGCGGGTAGGCCATCTCCACGTTGCCGAAGACGTTGTCGCCGCTGGCGATGTCGAGCATCTCATCGAGGAAGTTGCCCTTTCCGGCGGTCAGCAGGTTGGCGAGGCGGTCGGGCTGTCGGGCGATCGTGACGAAGACGCGTGGTCTTGGACGGTTGGCGACTCGCTTCCGGATCGCATCAAGCTCGTCCCGAAAGCGCTTCACAACCTGCTTCGCTTTGTCAGGTCGATCCAGTCGCGCACCGAGTTCCCAAACGCACGACTCGATGTCGCCGAGGCGTTCGGTCTGGTCTTGATAGAGCGCGATCGCGCGTTGGCGGCAGAGCTGCTCGACGGACTCGCTATTGCCGCGAAGCACGACGAGCGTGGGGCGCAGCATGACAATCTTTTCGAGGTCGGGATCGAACAGCCCACCGACCTTCGGTCGCCCTTGAAGCTCGGGCGGGTAAACACAGAACTTGCTGACGCCGACGATGAGATCGCACGCGCCCAACGCACAAATGATCTCGGCGGAGTTCGGAGCGATGGTGATGATGCGGTGGGGCGTTTCCGAGATCTCGTTGTCCGCACCGCCATTGACCGTGGATTGTGGAGACAGGAGTGCGATCGCCAATGCCAAGACGGTCGGCGCAAGCATCCATATCAGGCTCGAACCGCTTGGCGGTTGCCGGGGTATATGTCGCAGATTGGCCAGCCTCATGGACGGATGGTACGCCCCCGGCCGCTGAGTACCAAGCCTGTGGAACGTTCGGCCGTAAGCACCTGCAATATTGGTGAATGCGCTCGCCGGAAGATCAGAGCCCCGCTCACGCGGTCGGACCTCCCGGCGCCTGCCCGTTAATCCGTTCCATGGCCAGTACGTGTACGAGATCGCACTGGGTTACCTCATCGACCTCCGATTCATCGCGCGATGGGACAACCGCGATCACGCTGTGGCGCGTTAATGCAGCGAATTCCGGATGGTGAATTTCGTAGGTGCTTCCATTGCTCAGGCGGAACCTGAACGGCTCGAAGGGCTCGCGTCGTAGGGCGTCTCTGACTTCTTGCATTCGCATCGGCTGCGACTCGGAGTGATGAGTGTATGTCCCGGCCCAGCGGAATGCAAGGGGACCCGGCGCCGGCTACAGGCACTACACCTTCGGCACGAGGCAGATGTCCTGGATGCTGTGGCCACAGATTCGAGAAACGCCGACGACGGCGGTCGGTCGGTCGGGGTGACCGGGGGACCAGAGAATCATGCGGTCGCGGAGGTCATTGGTGGCGACCAGAACGTCCGGGGCCACCTCAACGCGACGCAACGTTTGGCCGCCGGCTTCGTAGCGACAGGAGTAGCTGTCGCCGAGCACGCGGGAGTGCACGTGCAGCGACGTGTCGGAGTACACCAGCCGCCGCACACCGCTGGATTCGAGCACCCAGATCGACTCGGCGGCACGTTGCAGACCGGTGTGTAGTCGTTCGGGTTTGGTCTCTCGACCATTGGGCCAGTGCAGGATGTCCCCGTCGCCGTTGCCCGCAAACAGCCCATCCGACGTCGGACAAAGCGCGGTGATGGTGGTCATGCTACCCGTATAGACGTGGCTCGGTTTCTCTCCCGTGGCGTCGGCCGGCCAACGGACGACGCGGTCATCGATGGCGCAATATAGTTCGCCGTCGAAAAACTCCACGCCTCGCACGGCCTTGGCATTGCGCGTCATCGACTCGAACAGAGGGCGGGGAGACGCAGGTTCGGTCGTCTGCCATTGGAGAAGTCCCAGCTCTGAATGAGACGCGAAAATGCGGTTACCAACCAGAGTGGCTGCGTTGAAACCGCCGCGCACCTCGGGCGCATCCTTCACGAGTAGCGTAAGTTCCGTCTCGGTTTGGCCGACGGGCCAGCGGTACACGCCGGTGGCAGCCCCGAGCAGCAGAACCATGTCGGCGTTCGGATCGCGAACCGCTTGCACCGAACGGACCGGACCGGCGTCGCCGGCCATCGTGCAGCGGCGATCAGGAACGTCCGGGTGGTGCGGGTCGAAAAACAGCAGCGAATCGCCCGCCGCGACCGCGACCCATTGTGTTGATGCGGAAACCGGTTCGGCCGCAAATAGGGCGTCATAAACCTCGCCCCGCTCCCGCTCGGAGAACGTCCGAACCAACTCGGGCAAGGTCAGGTCGGGCGACGCCGCGGTCATCTCTTCGAGACGACCGAGCAACGAAGCCAGATGGTCCAAGTGTTGAGCTTGGGCCTGCTCGCGGGCGATCTGCACTTGGCGTGAAGCTGCGTGATCCGCCTGTTTCCGGAGCGACTCCTGCTCACTTTCTCGAATCTGACGCAGCGTCTGGGAATCGAAGACAGCCGTCGGCTTCTCGTCCAGCGTCAACCCGGCTGCGAAACACGACGCTTCCACCGCATCGGCAAGCGCGGCCGAAACTTGATCGTTCGACCCGCTGTCGATAAGCGTAGCGGCGTCATGCTCTGCCGCGACGCGGGTGAGTGCGCCACGAAGCGCCGGTTGAAGGTATCGGCCGATCGCCTCGACCAGTGCCACCCGGTGACTCCCGAGCACAGCCTTCGTGAACGAGAGAAGGTCACTCGACTCGGGAATCAGACGAACGGGTAGCCGGACCTCGGCGCGGCATCGGTACCCGTCTTTGGTCGCAACACCGTCCGCTTCTAGGACGACGTCAACAGGAGTGACCCGCGCGAACAATACGTCCTCGGCGCCCGCGGCGTCGACCTTGCCACTCGCGGGGACGACCACGTGATCACCGGTGGTCCGCGTGACCAGCGCCGCCCACTGTGCGGGGAGATCGAGCGTCCGCCTGAGCAGCCCGAACAGCTCCGAGGCGGGGAGGTGCAGTGCCACGTTGTCTACACGTCCGAAGAACGTCTGCGGATCGAACTTGCCTGAACCCATCACGAATCTCAGACGGCGAGGGCCGTCACTTGCCGGTGTCGGCGAACTTTTCGTAACGCACGAGGTCAGCCGGGTTCACCGACGGCCCAGTCGCCTCGATTACAACCATTATATCCTGTCGCGAAATCGCTCTTGCGTCTTTTCCTGCAATCGCTTCCATGAAGGGTAATTGTGCCGCCCGTTGGGCGATATTCTTGATGTCGGCCCCGGAATAACCTTCGAGACGGTCGCACAATTCACCAAAATCGACATCTTCCGCGAGCGGGCGGTCGCCGAAATAAAGCTCCAACAGACGGAATCGAGCGGGGGCGTCTGGCAATCCGACGTAGATTCTGGAATCGAGCCGGCCGGGGCGGAGCATGGCGTCGTCGAGCATCCAGGGTTTGTTCGTCGCACCAACGAACAGCAAGGCGTTTGCACCTTTCCGATCGAACCCCTCCAGCTCTTGCAGGATCTGCGGCACGACCCGTTGCATGACGGACGAACTGTCGCTCTTGCGTTTCGGGACCAGGGCTTCCGTCTCGTCGAGGAAGATCACCGACTGATCCTCGGTCTTGGCGGCCTCGAAAAGCTTGCGGATGTTTTGCTCGGCCTCGCCGACCCATTTGCTGAGCATCTGGGCGGGGCTGACCACGAAGAACGTGGCGTCGAGTTCGTGGGCGATCGCTTTCGCGATCATCGTCTTGCCCGTTCCGGGCGGACCGTACAAGAGGACCCCGCCGCCGGTTCCGATCCCGTAGCGCTGAGCGAGTTCCGGGTGCGCAAACGGGTAGATCATCTTGAGGCGAATCTCTTCCTTGACGTCCTCGAGCCCGGCGATGTCTTCGAAGCCGATGGCCGGCTTTTCCTTCACGACCCAGTCGGACGCCTCCGCACCCGAGTCGCCCTCCTTTTCACGCTGCCGAGCCCGAGCCTCCTTAGGCGATTTGTGAAGTCGCTCACAATCCTTGGCCAGGTCGATCAGCTCCGCGGCCAGCTCCTCATGCTGGCGCCGCGCTTCGGGCGTCTTGGCCGCGGCTGCAAGTTGGAGTATTATCTCGCCCGCGTCAATCAGGTACGACTTCGCCGCCAGGTAGTCACCGTTTTTGTACGCGGCAACGCCCTTGCCCTTCAGCCGTTCAAATGTTGCGAAGGAAACAGCCATGTAGTCGCGAGGGTCAACGACCCCTTTCCTCAAACTGACTGCGCTAAGTTCGTCGGCCACGGCGCCGTGGCCAGATGATGACCAGTTCGTGTTTCGAACCGCCGGCCTCGAACGCGATCCTCGCCGGTTCGTGCAGCAAGTCGCGGCGACCGATCGGAACCGTACCTCTTGGTAGCGGTATGCACTCGTCCCCCGCAAGCTCGAAGGTCATGAGAACCCAGGGAAACCCGAATAGCACAAAATGAGCTAAGAAATCACTTGTGTCGCTTCGCATATCTCCAAAGCTCAAGACTTGGTCCGGCGCGGATTGCATTTGCACCGGAGGGACACTCACCGCGTAGACGCCGAGCCTACGCGAAGTCCCTCTCAGAAATGCGTGCCTTATCAGATCCAGGTCGGGCTGTTGTCCGTTACTGACAAGGAAATTGCAGTACGTCTTGCAGAGCCATCTAGTGAATTTCCTCCCGTCCAAGTGAAGATGCTCGAGCGCTCCTTGCCTTTGCTGGTTGGGACCGGAATTGCGAAACCTCGCCATTGCATCCTGAAAACGCTTGACCTCCTCGTCCGCCTCGGTCAACGCGTTGTTGTGTTGACCGCAAAGTATGTTCGCGGTGAGGTTCGCCACCCCGACTTCACGTAGCTCGCCTTGGCACCAGGGGAGACCGCGGACCTTGACGGTCTTTGCAGGAAGCACGCACTTGCTGACGAGGTGCTCGCCAGTCATCCCGCCAGCGCATTCACCAATGGGCGCTGCCCAGCATTTTGCATGGGGGTGTCCCGTCACTCGTCACCCTTCCCGAGAAGGTTAAGCAGGTCTTCGCGCAGCCGCGTGCAGAACGCGAAGGCCTGTTCCGCGTGTTCACATGTCGCAGACTCCGCAGGGTAGCGAAACATAGTCGCGCCTTGCGTTAAGAAGCGAAGCGCCGCGTCGCTCGCCATCCAGTTCGCATCGAGATTCCGTACCTGATCACTTAGCACGAGCAAATCGTGGATCCGCGGCGGCCTCGTCCCGTGCTCGATCAGAACCGCTTTGAGCAACTTCTCGACGCATTGCTGGCAGTGGAAACACACCGCACCGTAATTCGGGCACTCGTCCGCTTGCACCTCGCGCTCTGCGGTACGGAAGTCGCCTTCGGCTTTTGCGATCCATTCCTCAACGGTTCCGTTCATACAGGATTCGCCCCCTGTCCAATGCCTCCCTGATCAATGGATCGAACTCACGATACCGACGCTCGGTGTCCTCCGGACAACGTACGATCAAGTCAATCGCAAACCGGGGATCGACTCGCTCAAGGACCTCCAGCGACTTGTCGAACCCGGTTCCTCCAAACGGCATGATCACAAGCAGATCGACGTCGGAGTCGGGTCCGGGCGTACCATCAGCGTACGATCCGAAGAGGATGATCTTCTCCGGATCGAACTCGCGTGCGATCCGCTCGCAAAGCTCGGTGATCTGACTCATCGCCACCATCTGAACGTCACCTCAAAACGCACGGTCGGGGCAGCTTCGTGCTAACGTGGCCCTTCGTACTCCTCGTCCATCGCTTGATCGTAGCATTCCTTGTATGCGGTGCGCACGGTTTGGTCTAGTCGGTCCACAAACGCCTCCGGCAGGTTGTTCCGGCGGATCAGCTCGACCACATCACCCCAGTCCTTGAATCGCCAGGTCACCAACTTCAGCTCGATCAAGCGAGCAAGCGAAACCGTTCGCAAGTCGGCGTGGATTTCGGCTTCGCTTGGGTCGGGGAATCGGACGGTCCGGTTCTTGCTCGTTCGCCCGGCGAGCTGACCGGCGATCAATATGTCGATCCAGATCTCCGAATCCGGATCAACAAATCGACGAGGCAGACCTTCTCCGCGGATGTAGACGGAATCACCGTACAACTCCGCGAACTTGCGATAAGCTTCCGCGGTCAGCACGACATCAACATCGATGGTCTGGCGAACGTAATCGTAGGCGTTCAAAGCGAGTGCACCGATGACCACGTAGTCGATGTCGGCCTCTTTGAGACGCTGCTCCAGACGATGAAGCGTCTCCCAGACCGGCCCGGATTTCTCGAAAAACATGCCAGCCTCCGTCATCCAATGAATCTGTGATCGTCGGATCATCGTTTCCGATCTACGCTAATGTTCAACGTGCGCCCTAATCATGGCGGACCAGCCGCCAGAACTCGCCCTGCCGCAGGAAGTGCCAACCGTCGGGGGCACCGCGTTCACTCGTGCAGAACACCGGGCGGTCCTTCACTTCATCCCAGAGTTTAGCCTCGAACCCGCCGCGTGTCGTCACGATCCGCACATCCCTTCGATCGAACACCACAGACCGAGCGTACCACAGCGGCCTGGACTTCTGCCAGTCCGCAAAAACCACCGAGTCTCTCGGAAGCGACGCAAAGTCGATCCGCGTCATGTACGCCGTCGCGTCGCGGTGAGCGGCGTAGTCATAGCGCGTTTCGGAATGGTAGATCGTCCACACAACCGCGATCAAAAACACGGGAGCGGCGACGGCCGTTCGCAACCACGCGACTATTCGCAATCGCGTACCGGCGTGAGGGACGATCCGCGCCAGCGCAGCCCCGCCGAGCCAGGCAGACGCGAATACCGTCGGCAACGTGTCGGCAGCCTGGCCGTGCACTTGATAGTGCAGCACGAACGCGAGATTACCGACGATAATCCCCCACGCGACCAACGCACTCTCGGGGGACTTTCGACCAAGATACCACGTACCGGCGGCGAGCAGCAGCACCGCACACGCGAACCGCGGCCACTCGTAGACGTGCAACTGACGGCGAATATATCGCCACTTCGAGCGAATCTGACCGAAGTCCGCACCGAGCTTGTCTCGGTATTGTACGCTGGTCAGAATCCAGGCTGCACGCTCGAGCTTCGCGTGCAAGCTGCCGTCGAGTTTCACGAGTACTTCGCGGCCGTCGTCGTATTCAATCAGGTAATTATATGGTGCCGATGGTGTGTCGCGGACGATGAGCAGCGTCACGCAAGCGACCACCGGCACCAGCCCGGACACGGCGCCGACCAGAAATCGACGCAGCCCCGTCTTCAGTCGAGTGCCAAAACGCCGTTCGATGACGACCCACGCAACGAGGAACCCGGGAAGCATCAGTACCACGGGTGGCCGATTGATGACGACGAATCCGAAGAGACCTGTAGCAATACACAAGTCGCGCATTCGCTGCGTCTTTGCGTACCGCAACAGCATAAACGCAGAGCCCAACAACCCGGCAAGCGTGGGTGCATACACCTCGGGCAGGACCAAGCTCTGCCACACGTAGCGATGCGATAACAGGGCCAACGCCATCGCAGCCGCGAGCACAACGTGTAACCCGGCGCGGGTCAGCAGAACGGCCAGCAAGGAGAGCGCAACGGTCATGCAAGCCAGACACATGAGTGACACAACGTACGCGGGTTCCACGAAAGGAAGCACGTGACAGAGCACCCAGCCGACGGCCGCATATCCGATATAGCCGGGCGGATGCGCAATCCCCAGCGTCGCCGCCGCAGTCTGCAAGTCGCCCGGATCGTCGAGGCACACGCCAGGGGGCAGGTTCCGCCATCCGATCACCGCGATCGTCGAAACGGCAAGAACGAGTCCCCAGCGCTCGGGCCGCCATGGCTGCCGTCGCGTCGCAGTAGGATCGGCACCTGAAGCACTTGGACTGTTTTGCGCCGAGGTCATCTCTCCGACTGGCGTCGACCGCGGCTGTTGGTCGCCCTGCAGCTCGTAACGAGCATAACGTCGACGATTTCAAACCAGCCCCCCTTCTCGTAGACGACGGCACTACGGCCAGTGGTGGAAATTGCCATGAATTCGGGATGGGCGACGAGGATGGATCGCCCGTCCCCCAGATGCATCACGAACGGCTGAAACGGCTGGGCCCGATAGATCGATTGGAGTTCCTTGGCCTGCATTCATGCTCTCACATTCTGTCGCGATCGTTGCCGTTCGCGCAGGACTATCCCGTTTTCTTGCGGCTCCTGCGTGCGCGCGTCTTCGCGTCGGAAACCTCGATACTGCTCACCAACAACAGGTCCACGATTTCAAACGCGTCATCCGGTCCGTATACGACAAACGTCCGACCGGTTGGGGAGGTCATGAGAAACTCAGGGTGCTCAACAGGGATTTGGCGACCGTCCGCCAGATGTACCACAAAAGGCCGGAAAGGCGTCGCTTGATGTACCTTACGTAACTGCTGAATCGTCGTCACCACCTCTCACGGAATCACACATATCCATATGGTTGAGGTCTACTTCTGCTTCTCTCCGGTTTGTTTGAGCGAATCGAGCTCGGCACGCAAACCGGCGAGCTTGTCGAGTTCTTTCTGGTGCTCCGCTTCGGCTTCCGCTTCGATGAGTCGGTCGATTTCCTCGTCGCTGATGACGGCATCAGCCGCGCTCATCTCGACGTCCTGGGCGGCCATGTCCTCGACGGAATCGAGGAACATGTCCATCCGCTCCTCCATCGACTGCGACTGGACCATGGCCTTCTCCCAGTCGGCCTGGGTCTTGAGCAGGTCGGTCTCGCCGAAGAGCTTTCCGATTTCGGCGGCCATCAGACCCATGCTCTGGGCGAAGTCCGCCGAAGCTTCCGCCTGTCGCTTGATGAGCAGTGCGTTTTTCACGCTGAGCAGTTGGCGTTCGAGCATCTTGCGGATCGTCGCGGTCTTCTTCAGCGAGTTGCGGATGAACGTATACTGCTGCGTGTCGCCGATCTTCTTGGCGTGTTGCGCGTTGCGGATGAACTCGTCCTGGAATTTGCCTTGCTCGCGTATCGCCTTCTCGATCCGGCGAATCCCCTGGCGAATCTTGATGTCCCGTTCGACGCGACGCTCTTCCGCAGATTTGAATAGGCCCATAGAAGTATGCTCTCAGTTGTCAGTTATGTGCTTCCAGGGTCAGCGGGTCGCACGCATGCAGACCCGTCAGTCCCCAATCCGCATCCGCCAATCCCCAATCAAATATACTCCCGCTCGGGGATCAACGCCCACAGTATGATATATAGTAAGATTCCTGGGAACGCCGCGGAGAAGATCGTCAGCAGGACATACACCACGCGCACGACCGTGGGATCGAGGCCCAGGTATTCGCCGAGTCCGCCACATACCCCGGCGACGTGCCGGTTGGCGACGCTCCGTCTCAGTAATGCAGGTGGCGAACCCATCACGAAACTCTCACCGCGGGCGCATCTCCACGAAAAGGACCTTATGCCGTGGAGCGTACGCGGTCCTCGAATCCCCAATCTCCAATTCCTCTCACGCTTCCGGCATCGCCTGCCGCTCACGTACGGACCGGTCCGCTTCGTCGAATGCCTCGCTTTTGTCCGTGATCGCGCCGGCGTCCAGCCTTTCCCATACGCTCATAACGGTCTGTCCCGCCTCTGACAGACCTGCGGCACCTTCGTCGACGCTCGCCCCGAGCGACAGAACCTCGTCCAACCGCTCCTGATAGACCTCCGACTTGACGGCGTCCGATTCGATGAGCTTCCCGAGCCTGAGTATGTCAGCCTGGCTGATCAGACCGAGCTTGCTCGATTCCCGAGCTCGATCGGCGTTCTCGCGCAACATGCGAAGCCGCGAAACGGTCATGAGCTCCTTGCTGCGGATGTTCAACTGCCGGCTGTGCATCAATTGCTCCGACGTGCGAAGCTCGAACTCCTGTGCCAACATGCGGCGAATCTCGGGAGTCTTCTCGCCGGCACCACGCTCGAATAGTTCCTGCTTCTCCTTGGCCAGCTTGGAAATCTTGTTGAGCAGCCGCGTGCGGTCTTTTTCCAGCAGCAGCTCCTGTCGCCTGAGCTCCGACCGGCTCATTTGAGAGAGGGGCTTCTTTCGCTTTGTCAGCCACTCGAGGAAACCTAACAACGGTTCAATCCTTATTGTCTGAGCCATAAACTCACGGTGCTACGTTGCTCGCGTACCTGCTAGCTCGCCTCCGCATCGGCGGGTCGGTCTTTGGCGGGCGGTGGTGTCGGCGGCTCTTCGGGTGTCGGTTCGGCGGTGCGCGACGGCTCGACCTTTTGCTCTATTCTGCGCGGAGGCTCAGCCGTTGGAGGTGTCCTTTCGACAGCGGGCTCCGCCGGTTCGTCGGCGGTTTCGCCCTCGAACTCCTTCAGAATCGCCAGCTCCTCGTCGCTCGAAAGGGTGGCCTCCATACCCGTCTCGAGCTGCCCGACCAACTCGGCGTCCGCTTGCAGGGTCTCCAGCATTTCCTCTGCCTTGACGGCGTTTTCCGTAAGCTCCGTCGTATCGGGCAACTGGGCCATCTCGCCCTGCTGGATGAGCGTGAGGTTGTGGATGTCGGTGCTGATGATATCGATCTGCCGATTGAGCATCGCGGCTGTCGTGTTTTGCCGGGCGATGTCCTTGCGAAGCTGATTCAGTTGGGCCGCAAGTCGACGCCTCGGCACGTGGGATGTTGCCGCCTTGCCCTGCGCCAGCAGGTCGGCCTCTTTCCTTTCGAGCTTGGAAATATCTTCATAGATGCGATCACGACGCTGGGCGAGCGCAGCGCGACGCTCGGCGAGAAGGTTCATCTTCTCGGCCTCGTCGCCTTCGCGGGAAAACAGTTGTCTGATGCGCTCGACCACATTCATCGGTTTTCTCTCCTGACGCTGCACCATCGCGCCGCGAAACAACAGGAAGTCGCCTTCCTTTTCGGTCAACTTCAGCTCCGGGTCTGCGGCCGCAACCTGTTCGAGCCCGCTTCGTACGACCTCCTTCTCGAGACCGGTCTTGTTCATCAACGCTGTGGATGAAAGCCCCGCGGTCAACAGGTCTGCACTGTGCTCTTCGACCACACGGCGAACTCTCGCTATCTTCTCGTTCGTGCTCTCGGGGTCGAATATTTTGAGCACGTGGGCCTCGACGGTGTCACCGGCGGACGTCGTTCGCCAACCACCCTGGCTGTCCGGTTCGATGAGAATCACCGTCGCGTTCGGCAAATCGAGCTTCGCGTTCCGGGCTTCCTCGGTAAACCCCGTCGTCGCACACACGCCGATAATGTGAGGCACTTTCGCGTCACCCACAAGCCCTCGAACATGATCGGCGAGTTCACCCAGACCGATGGGCGGTGCATCCTGAGATTCAGGCGAAGAAGCGTAGTGACTCATCGGTGACAGTACGGACGCCACGGCCACGCCGGTCCGCCGTTTCCACAGCAACATCCGTCGCTCGAAACCGTGCAGGGCGACGCGGCGGTTGGCGGGAAGCGATTTGAGGCGTTCGCGATCGAATACCCGGTTCTTGGCGAGCAGAGCCCGGAGGTGGTCGCCTTCATCGTGCCGCGCACGCTGCCACGTCGATCCGCGGAACTGCTTTCCCTTGGCCGCCTCGAAGTTGGCATCGACGCCGGAGAGGAACTCCGTCTCGTATTGAAGGGCTTTGGCAGCGTCTACGCTCATCGGTTCTCACCACAGGTTGCCGGTGGGACTCTAGCCAAGAGGCATCCCACACTGACTACAGTATCGGGCGGCTCGGTATTCGATCTTGCCACAACCTTCCCGGGGACACATCCGCCCTCGTCGACTCGGCGGAGGTGGGTCGCCCGCGCTGCTCGACCGGCGGGGAATGAAGATACCGAACAGCCCGCGACCGATCCAGGCTACGAACTGACAAATCACGTAAATGACGCCGAACAGGAAGGCTGCGCACCCGAAAAACACCAGCAAGATGAGGAGAAGAACATCGGCGTTCATGGCTACCCTCCGGCAGACCCTACTTCAACACCCGGAGGTCCGTCCCGCAAAAGATGCAAAAATGATCGCTCGCATGGACATACGCCTGACACGCGTTGCACCGCGGGACCGAGGCAACGAGCTGTTGTCCGCACATGATGCAGAACTGATCGTCACGGTGAACGGGGCGCTGACAGGCCGGGCAGGCATGCCCCCGACCGTCAGGTGTCCAGGTCGGCGGCGGCGGCGGAGCTGCCTCCGGCGGCCGGGCATCGAGCGCACCAAGCATCTTGGCGGCGGACTGATAGCGCCGCTCACGCCGGGCATAGCTGCGCTTGAACACCTCGTCAAGGTGCGCCGGCACCTCGGGACGCAGGGACCGCGGTAGCTCGTTGCCCTGCGGTCGATCTCCGGTGAGCATCTCGAAGAGGATGATCCCGCAGGCGTACAGATCGCTTCGGGCGTCCAACGCTTCGCCCCGTTTCTGCTCCGGTGACATGTACGCAAGCGTGCCGGCCACACTACGCCCTTCGTCCGTCAGGCGGCTTCCACTTTGCATGATGGACTGGGTGGTCGCGCCGCCGACGTGACCCAATCCGAAGTCCGTCACCTTGATCGCCCGTTCCGTAATGGCCGCCGGGTTGTCCGTCGGGCCCTTGAGCAGGATGTTCGCGGGTTTGAGATCGCGATGGATCAGTCCCGCGTCGTGGGCGGCGGTTAGTGCTTGAAGAATACCACGCATGATGGTGACGACCGCGGGAATCGGAAACTTCGCACCGTACTCGTCGACCAGCGCACGCAGTGACGGCCCATCGACATATTCCATGACGAAGTACGGCGGGTCGGCGTATGGGTCCAGGTCGATGGCACGGACGATGTTCGGATGCCTCAGTCCGTGCACGGCCACTCCCTCGCGCTGGAGATTCCGGACGTACTGCGCATCGGTCGGTACCTTGATGGCCACCACATCGTTGAACACGTGGTGATGGGCGCGCCACACCTCCCCGAATGTTCCGGCGCCGAGCCGAGCTTCGAGCAGGTAATTGCTGATACGGTCCCCTTCACGCAGTTCGGGCATCACACCGCCCCTCGAGTTGCGCCGTCGGCCGGCTCAGACCTCCTCCAGTCTGAGTGCCTGATACTCGCACACCTTGAAATTGTAGACAGCCGCCGTCAGAAAACCAAGCAGCAGCACCATCCAGGTCAGCATGTTGTGCCCGCGGACACCGCCCATCAGGCAAAACGCGAAGATCGCATCCGCCAGCGCATAGCACGCCAACATCAACGCCGCCGCCCGGTTCGAGTCTTTCGAGACGACCCATCGCGTGACGAAGAAAGTCGCCCACGGAAGCACGATCACGAACCCGAGCCAGACCAGCACGTACTTGATGGTCATCCAGATGGTCTGAAGGTGCTCGGGGTGCTTCCAGAACCAGATTACGGCCCCGGCGCTCGCGACGACCAGAACGGCCGTCACCACCTTGGCGCCGACGTATTGGCCTATCGCGGCGATCATCAGGGTGAACTCCTTGCCTGCGCTCGGGGAATGCTCCTGCCGTCGAGCACGCACCCGCCCTATCGTAACTGTACCGCCCGACCAAGCGTGGGGCGATTAGAAAGCGGTCCGCTCTCTGTAATTCGGAGCGGGTGGACAATTATCCACAATCCCGAGCGGAATCGTTCAGACCGGAGTCGGTTTGAACGCGGACGTCGCGGTGATGATGCGATCCTTCCCCATGCCCTTGGCGTCGTACAGGGCGTGATCGGCCGTTCGGACCAGCGACTCGGCGTCGCTGATCTGAAGGTCCGAGAGGCTCGCGATTCCGATACTCATGCTCACATGGACCTGAGGCAGCCGCTTTCGCACCTCGTCGGTGAAGCGTTCGACGATGCGCTCCGCGAGGATCAGCGCCCGGTCGGCGTCGGTCTGGGGGAGCAGCACGATAAACTCGTCGCCCCCGAACCGCGCGGCGACGTCGGCCGAACGAAGCTGGCTCGAGATCGTCGTCGCGGTCAGTATCAAGAGCTCGTCGCCGACCTGATGACCGAAGGAATCGTTGACGACCTTGAAACCGTCGAGGTCGAACATCACGCACGTCAGGTCGGTTTCGTATCGCAACGCCTCGGAGAAACGACGCTCGAGCGTCTCGTTGAAGTAGCGACGGTTGTAGAGCGCGGTCAGCGGTTCGCGCGACGCGAGCTCACGAAGCTGCTGCGTTCGCTGGGCTACGCGCTTCTCCAGCTCTTCATTCAGACGGACAACACGCTCGTGGTGTTGTTTCTGCTGATCCGCCATCCGATTGAACGCCCGCGCGAGCCGTCCGATTTCGTCGCGACGCCCGACCGAACTTCGGACGTCAAGGTCGCCCTGCGAGAACCTGAACATGGCGTCAGCCAGCCCTTCGAGCGGCGAGACCAGCCGGCGCACCAGCACGAATCCGAGCGGTATGGCGGCGACCACGGCCAGGAGCCCCACACCGATGACGAGATCGAGGGTGCTCGCCATGCTGCGGTGCCACTCACTTGCTACCATCCCGGTTCGGGCGTAGCCCAGCAAGCGCGTACGCGGTATCTCTCCGTACGGCGTGTTCGCCTCGCGCAGCGCGATCGGGTAGGTCACGTCTAAAAAGACGGGAACGTTTGCGCTGCCACGATGAGACACCGGTCTGCCCGGTACCGGAAGATGTTCGGTCGTCGCCCCGTCGAACTGCCTCAAGACTTCCGCGCCGTGGTGTTGGGCGACGGCAAGCTCACGACCCTCGATGTCCGAGAAGATCACGTAGAGAAGCGGATCACCGTCCGCGGCGTCGTCGGCCAACGCCTGTAGCGCTGCGAGGTCACCCTCTGCAACGCGCGGGGCAGCCGCGGCGGCCAACATCGACGCCATCTGCACGCTCTGGGCGTCATGTCGCCGCTGAATGACCCTTGCGCTCGACTGGAGCAGATAGCCGGATACCAGCGCAGTGACCGATAGTGTCAGGACCACGACGAGCGCCGTAGCCTTGAACTGAAGACTTAGCAGCGTATCAATGAAACGGGGCCGCGGGGTTCGGGGGTCCACCGTTTGCCGCGTGCCCGGGGCCTGATCATTCATTGAGCGATTCCGCGTGCTGTGTGCAAACGCGCGCATTCGTCCAACGCACAGCGCTGACTCACGGTCAGCGCGCGCTCCGATGCTGTCCGTATCGACCTGAAAAACGGGTGACTGAATGAACGCGGATGCGAATGCTGCCCCCAACAGGTTGTAGGTATTGCGGAGCGATGCACAGCAGATTGGCGGTCGAGTATGGCGCGCGCGGTCCGATAACGATGTCGGGCGCGCCGGGTCTGAGTACGCGGACCGCGGGCGATGGACAGGGCAGTCGGGAGCTGAAGCTAAGCCACGGGCTGTGACGGTTCGGGAGGCGGTGCGTTTTCGGCGACGGCGGTCGCCCGGGCACGTTCGCGCAGGGTGTCGAGGACCTCGCGGACCTCGCCGGCCATCCGGGCGTTGGGGAACTCGCGAACCAGCTCGAGCCCGACCGAGAGGGCGTCGTGCCAGCGCTTTTCGGTCACCGCGAACCTGAACTGCACACCGAGCTGCAGGAGCTTCTCCTTGAAGACGTTGCGGGCGGAGTCCTGAAGTTCCTGTGCCTCTGCGGGCGACAGGTACTGGTCGAGTTCACGGAGGATGTCGATGGCCTGGTCGGTGTCGTTTCGCCTGACCGCCTCGGCCCATGCCGCTCGAAGCTCTCGCTTGTGCTGCTCTTTGAGGACCTTCATGCGGTCGATGAGCGCGAGTGCCTTCACGTTGTCAGGGAGGGCGTTGAGAATTCGATCGATCTCGGCCTGGGCACGGTCCCAATCGTGAGACTGGAAGTGGCTTTCGATCATCTCGATGGCTTCCCCGAGCTTCTTGTCGATGGCCGTGTTGCGGGCGTCGTCCAGCTCCTCGCGGATGCGGTCGGCTTCCTCCTTGTATCCGAATCGGGTCTCCATTTCGTCGCTGAGGCTCAGCGCCGAGTCCCATCGCTGGCGGCGAATCTCCTCGCGAATGGCGTTTCGCAGGGCATCAAGCTCCTGCTCCCGGCGGGCGAGCGACTTCGCGGCGTCGGAGAGGCGGGTGTTCTCGACGATGGCTTCGAGCGATGCGATCTGCCTGTTGGCGGTCTCTTGAAGGTCGCGCAGTTCGCCGAGCTGCCTGGCGACGGTCGACTCGATCTTCAGCAGCAAGGGGGCAAAGGTCATGAGCATGACCACCACGATCAGGGCGAAGGCGCCCGCGGCTACCATCCAGACGTTGACGGCATTCTCCGAGGACCCATAACCGATCACGCCGAGACCCATCAGGGCGATCGCGCCGATCAAACCACAGACCGAGACGAGGTTCTGAAGCCAGCGAAGCTGCGAGAATCGCCCAGGAGGTAGCGCCATAGTGTTACTTCCTACACGTGGGTGCCGTGCCGCTTATCGGGGCTCGATCTTGCGGCTGCGCCGCGGGGCCCCAGGATCGTTATCGGCACCCGGAAACGACCCACAACAATCCTATTAACCCACTTACCACCGTCAACAGGCGGCTCGTATACAGGTGTAAGCCCTTGTGGGCTCGGGATGGACCTACCCCCCTCCTACGACGCTCAGGACCGGACCGGTTCCCTCTTCGAGGCGTTTTTGCTTTGCCCACTGCTCGCGTTTCTGGAAGGCGTACAGGTCGCCTTCAACGGCGTCCGCCTCGTCGGCTACGAGCTTGAGAAACACGAGCGTCCCCCAGGCTGCGGTCACGATCATGATCAGGATTTGCCACGTGTCCATAAAGAGCCTCTGGGTAACCGGGGGGTCTATCGGCACGCGGGCGGACCGGGGCCGGCT
>JASFUW010000044.1:0-19022 GCA_050050135.1 Phycisphaerae bacterium | reverse complement strand
TAGCCCGCACTTCTCACCAGATAGATGGCAAAAGGCTGCCCTTCGTGGGATAAACAGGTTGTCCAAAGCCAGTTTATCGTTCACGGAGGAGCAGCCTTATGTGTGCACAGTGTAACCAGGAATCGTTTGCATTTCACGCCCTTGGTCGTCGGGAGGTGGTGGCCCGATTTGACGGGGGCCGGATCTCGTCGGATGCGGGCGGATTGCTGCTTCGCGAGGCCGAGCGGATCACCGGGACCATTGGCCAGTTCGCCGCCTGTTTCACCGATCATCGGAATCCCGATCTGATCGAGCACACCGTCGAGGAACTGTTGGCTCAGCGGTTGTACGCCCTGTCGCTGGGTTACGAGGACCTCAACGACCACGATGATCTGCGGCATGATCCGCTGTTGGCCGTCCTGGCCGGTAAGCGGGACCCCCTGGGGCAGAGCCGGGGGCGGGAGCGGGACCGTGGCAAGGCACTGGCTGGCAAGAGCACGCTGAATCGGCTGGAGTTGACGCCGGTGAAGGCGAACGCAGAGAGTCGCTACAAGAAGATCACGGTGGATCGAGCCGCGGTTCAGCGGTTGTTCACCGACCTCTTCCTTCAATCTCACCGCCGTGTGCCGAAGCGCATCGTTCTGGATTTAGATGCCACGGATGATCCCATTCATGGCCATCAGTCCGGGCGCTTCTTCCACGGTTACTACCGGAACTACTGTTATCTTCCGCTGTACATCTTCTGCGGCGAGCACTTGCTGTGCGCCCGCCTGCGTCCTTCGAACATTGACGCCTCAGCCGGAAGCGTGAAGGAGTTGGAGCGTATCGTGGGACAGGTTCGATCCCGCTGGCCCGACGTGGCCATCGTGATTCGCGGCGATTCCGGCTTCTGTCGTGAAGCAATCATGAGCTGGTGCGAGGCCCATCAGGTGGATTTCCTGCTGGGATTGGCCAAGAACGAGCGTTTGGTTCGAGAGATCGAGCAGGAACGCGAGCAGGCCCAGCGCCAGTACCAGGAGACGCAACAGGCGACACGCATTTTCAAGGACTTCAACTACCAGACGCGAAAGAGCTGGTCGCGATCGCGTCGCGTGGTCGGAAAGGCCGAGCACCTGGCCAAGGGAGCCAACCCACGCTTCGTGGTGACATCGCTGTCGGCCGAGGCCTTTGACGCCCAGACGTTGTATGAACAGGAATACTGTGCACGTGGCGACATGGAGAACCGTATCAAGGAACAGCAATTGTGTCTGTTTGCCGATCGGACCTCGGCCGCGACCATGCGAGCCAATGAACTTCGCCTCTGGTTCTCCTCGGTGGCCTACACGTTGGTGAACGCCCTGCGCCGGTTGGGGCTCAAGAAGACCTCGATGGCCAAGGCCCGTTGCGACACGATTCGCCTGAAGCTGCTCAAGATCGGTGCCCAGGTACGGGTGACCTTCCGCAAGGTGTGGGTCTCCATGGCCGAGAGCTGCCCGTATCGTCCCCTCTTCCGCCAGGTCCATGAAAACCTTGTTGGTATTCGCACGTTTCACCTACGTTGTTGATTGTTCATCTCGCTACCGACACCAGGATTGTGCACAAGTTCGAATCTGCCGCGCAAGAGATACGTCCCGATCGTGGAAATCGGCGCCCCAAACGCCTCCAACTCACGGCTCCGGAGCCATCGGTCACCCCTTGTGCCCCACGCCCGCCCGGTGCCACACCACCAGGCCGCCAATCAGCTCCCGAAATCCAAGATCCAACAACCTGGTGAGAAATGCGGGCTAGCGCTTCGTTGCGACTACGTTGGGCTTGAGTTCCTTGTTCGCCCGACGGCGCGTGTCTGGCGGATGTGTCCATAGTTCAACACCGCGACGAAGAGGCTGCCGCCGATCAAGTTCCCGAGAAGTGCCCACCCGAGGAACCTGGCCGCATCGTAAACGGAAAGAGCCTCGCTCATGAACAAGCCGGCGAACATCTCGGCCGCACCGGCGATTGAGTGGTGTAAGCCACCGAATCCGATCAAGAACGTGGCGATGTATATACACATGATCTGGCTGAAGGTGGGTGGTGTCGCTAGAATCAACCATGCGCCGAGCGCCATGAGCCAGCCAGCGAGTAGCGCGCTAAACAACAGCGGCAATGCACCGGGCGTGACGAGGTGTTCTGCGACCGCTACGTAGCCCGGCCCGGCGTTGATCACCGGCTCGGCTGCGCGTAGGAGCCCGGCGCTGGCAAGCGTGCCGAGCAAGTTCCCCCCCGCAACAACCAGCCAGAGGCGTAAGAGCTTACGCAAAGACGCCCTGCGGTCGAGCACCGGATAGACCGCCGTCGCGGTATGTTCGGTGAACAGTTCAGTGCCGCTCATCAGGCAGAGAACGAATCCCAACGGGTAGACTAACGCGGTCGCGAAACGCCGGAGCATCCACTCTTCCACGCCCGCTACCGCCACGGTCATAATCGCAACGCTCATGGCCGTGAACCCGAGGATCAGACCACTCGTCACAGACGACAAAGCGAGCGAAAGCAGAGGACGGTTGAGTTGCTCGGCACCCTCTTGAATCGCAACCTCTAGCACGTCATCCGGATGGCGCCGAGCCTCGTCGGTGCGCTTTACGATCACCGGCGTGAACCGCTCGTCCTCGCGCCCACGTTCTTCACCGCGCTCGGTCGTCACCTGCTCTCGTGTCGCGCTGGTCTGGGCGCCGTGCGGCAGGATGATGCCTTTGTCGTCAGGCCCGTCGGGGTCCACGGACAATACTCCTTTCAAGCGTTCCTAGGCTGATCCGTCTCCGCGCCCTCTGGGGACGTCCGCGCTCAAACGCGGACCGGCGATCTCCCGGTATGCAAACTTCAAGGACGCAGTGACTGGAATGGCAAGAACCAACCCGAGGATTCCCGCGGCGAATCCGCCGATCAGCAACGCCAGGATGATCGTCACAGGATGAAGCCGCGTGGCCTGTCCCTGCACCAGGGGCGTGATCAACCAAGTCTCACTCGATTGCGTGATGCCGTAGACCACCGTCGGCAACAGGAACACAGACGTGAAACTGAACGACACGTCCCCTTGCGCGGAGACTGTTTCCAGGTATTTCAGCGTGATGGCCAGTAGCCATCCTGAGCACTGGCCGTAAGGGATGAGGCTCAGAACGCCGCCTATGAGGCTGACCACGAACCAGTAAGGAACGTCCACGAGCCAGAACCCCACGCAGAAGCCGATGCTGGTGAAGACAGCGACAACCAACTGTCCACGGATGTACCCGCTGAACGCCTCGTCCACGCCCTGTATGAGCTTGCTGAACATCTCGCGGTTCGCCGGTGGAATCAGCCTCTTGACCTCTGCCAGATGGTCGAACCGTGCTGACAGGTACACGAACATGACAACCACCAGCACACTAGCGACTGCTAGGTAGGTTGTCGTACCCACGACGGAGCCGACAAACCCGAACAGGTGGGCAGACCCGGCGGCGAAGCGTTGGATCGAGTCTTGTGGGTTCGCCGTGACCTTCGATGCGAGTTGATCTCGGAGCCTATCGGCCTGGATGCCGTACCGATTCGACACGGTGTCGAGATACGATGGAATGCGCTCCAGAAGCTCACCGGCCTGATCTACGACGTGCGGTAACGCCCAAGCGCCTAATGCCAAACCAAGCGCGACACACATGAAAAGGACGGCAACCGCGACACCGACACGCGGGACCCCGAGGCGCCGATGGACTGTCGTGATCACCGGGTCAACGGCATAGGCCAGCGTAAAGGCAACCAGTAGCGGGGCGACGATCGGCCTGAGGTACCACAGGCACCAAAGGGCAACGCCGATCGCGATTATGAAAAACCCCTCGCGGACTGCGCGAATCTCCCAAAGGTGTGGACCACCGGGACTAGACTGCTGGAAAGAATCGGAATCGATGTTATTCATGGCGTGCCGTCAGGTTTCCGTGCTGCCCCCCCCACCGCATCGAGGGGCTGAGGTCTTTGGGGTTCGAGTGGGACGAGCCCGTCACGACGACCGTAACCACACCCGAGGACGCAGGCAAGCCCGCGGCGATCGCGGCCAGCCAGCTTTTTGTCCTCGCTCATGGGTCGTAGTCCGCTCAGTTTATCCTTCACGGGTGACCTGAGGGGGCACCCGGGTTGCAGTCGATTCCAGCTTCACCGCGCCTGAGTGCTTCTTGCTCTGTCGCCGGTAGCGCCCTTCGCGACGCGTCC
Source organism: Phycisphaerae bacterium (assembly GCA_050050135.1). Classification (GTDB taxonomy): domain Bacteria; phylum Planctomycetota; class Phycisphaerae; order UBA1845; family UBA1845. Next base: position 14,855 of record JASFUW010000044.1, on the reverse strand, counting down.
TTCTCGTCAGCGTCCACCTTCGTCTCAGTCACAGCCTGCGGTTCAGTCTCTCCATAGGAAGCCACAACCACGGTGATGTTGTCAGAGCCGCCGCCCTCGTTGGCCGCGCTAACCAGTCTGTTGCACGCGTCTTCGGCCGACTTCGCGTCTTTCAGATACTTCGTGATCGCGTCGTCCGGAACGTGGCTCGTCAGCCCATCCGTGCACAGCAGCATCGTGTCGCCAACCCGCAGGTCGCCCTTGTGGACATCAATTGTCAGGTCGCCGGACGTGCCGCCGATCGTGTTCCACAGGGCGCTGCGCAAACGCGAGTCTGCCGCCTCGGCGGCTTCGACCGCCCCAGCTTCGACCATCTCCTGGGCGAGCGTGTGATCCGTCGTAATCCGGCGTAACTGCGTTCCTCGGAGCAAGTAGCACCGACTATCGCCCACGTGTACCACGTAGAAGCGCGGCCAATAGATGTAGGCCATCGTGAGAGTCGTGCCCATACCGCGGCGCGACGGAAGTACCTCACTTTCCGCCCGGACGCTGTCGTGGCATTTACTCAACGCTGCAGCCAATTCGTCCTTGAGCTCGTCCTCGGCGCTTTGTTCGAACCGAAAGAACCAAGGCATGGTGTAGAGGACGTAGAGGAGCACTTCGTCGACGGCGAGGGTGCTTGCCCGTCCACCTCCGGCGTGCCCACCCATGCCGTCCGCCACCAACATTAGCGAACCTTGCGAACCACCGAAGCAGCGCGAACCGTCATCAAACGTCAAGCTGGTCTGATGAATGAATATCGACTTACTGAGGTCCGCGATCAGGAACTGGTCCTCGTTGGATTTGCGCACTCGGCCTACGTCGGTGAGGCCGTACCGATCGACCGATCCGGGTTGCGTCACGCCGCGTCTCCCTCTCACCCATTTGACCGCTGGAACAAGCCCCCGAGTTACGTCCAGTACTTCGGGCGACCGTAGTAGTCATACCATCTGGCCTCGTACTCCCGATTAACCGGCGCCGATGGGTCGTACTCGGGGCTTGCCTCCACAAGCTCGCGGGGCAGATCCACCCGAACTTTCGAGTCGTTCCAACTGACCGCCGCAATCAGGCACGGAGCAACCAGGACCTTTTTCCCCGGGAGCCAGTTACGCGTATCGACAACCGTGTAGCGGATCATCCAACCCAGGTCATCGAGAATGAAATCTTCCACGTGTCCAACGGCGCCGTCCCTTGCCTCGATACGGTAGCCGAGAACTTCCCGCACACTGCGAAGGTCCGAGTCGCCCTTCTCTGGATCGGGTGTCCTGTCTTCGGTCAAAGCCGCCGCGGCTGCTGCACCACCGCGAACTCGCGCCCCCCAGTAGTATGGCCAGGCGTAGTATTGGGCTAGCTCCGCTTCCATCTGCCGCGAGACCGGCTTATCCATGTCAATCCCGGGACTGCTCTCAATCTGGTCCCGTGTCAACGCCACGTGCACCCGACGCTCCACCGACTGTAGCTCACCGATCGAGACGGGCGCGATCAGCACCTTGCGTCCCGGCAGCCACCCGCCGGTGTCGAGGACGACGTACCGCAGCCGCCAGTCACGATCATCGAAGTAGAAATCCCAGATCGGGCCGCGCGCCCCGTCTGCGGTGACGAAGTTGTACATCTTCAGGTCATTCAAACTACGTAGCATCCCGTTATTCTCAGCTTCACCGATGCGCTTCGACCCCAAACTCGAGTGTCACAGGCATCCGGCCCACCTCACACACACACCAATCACAGCGGCGCTTCGGTCGTCCGTGATAGTCATATAGTTGCATCTCGTACTCACGGTTTACAGGCGCCGACGGATCGTATTCCGGAATGTTCTTGACCGCCTCGCGCGGTACATCAACGTGCACCTTGCTCTCGGCCCAACTGACCTCCGTTACCCGCTCGCGGGGGATCAGCACCTTTCTTCCGGCAAGTGAAGTCTGTGGTGCCAACACGGCCAGGTACCGGACGCCCCAGTTTTGGTCCTCGATGATCAGGTCTTCGATACGACCTACGGGGCCGTCATCCGCCTCGAGGAGGTAGCCAGTCACCTCGTCGGCACTTCGAAGATGAACGCCCGCGCCGTCTGAGTTGTCGTCCGCCAGCGATCGCTCCAGGTCTGCAGCCTGCCCGACCGGAACACTCCGTCGCCAATACCGTGACCAGCCGAAGTGCTCAGCGAGTCGGCTTTCCATCTCTCGTGAGACCGGCTTGTCGGCGTCGATGGCGGGGCTGTTTTCCACCTGCTTCGCGGATAGGCGTACGTGAAGTATGCCCGCGTGAGCGTCGGAACGCCCAGCAGCCGTCGGCGAAACGAGCACCTTGCGGCCTGGGAGCCAGGTCTTGGTATCGACAATGAGATACCGCACGACCCAGTCTCGGTCGTCGAAGTAGAAGTCACGTACGTTACCCAGCTCCGTGTCGGTGGCGCCGATGCGATAACCGTCGTATCCGGCTAAGCTACGTAACATGGCTCGTTTCCTCCAACACCCTTAGGTCCGTATTGTAACACCCGTTACAGGAATGACTCCGGCACGGGTGTCGACCTTCGTCGCCGACAATTCAAGTATGGCATTCGGGAAACTCGCTCGCAATTGGACATTGGCGCCACGACTATGCGACCAAGGTCGCACATCGTTGCACCTTGGGGCCAATTGCCCACCGCAAGGCGTTCGCTACCATGATTCCCTTACGGATTTCCAGTGTCGTGGCAATAGCGTTCGTCCGTGAGTAAGACGATTGCATGACACATCGTGCATCGAGGAGGCAACGACGATGAGCAGGGCTACCGGGCAATCGCTTCGGGAGCGTCCAGAAACAGCGGTTGAGGATGAGGCGAACCTCTCGGTCGCTCTTTCCGAAGAGTTGGCGAAACAGGGCGAAGTTACAAGCGACGAAGGCGCGGACGTCCTCCCGCTCGCCACCGCTCGGCTACTGGCGGAAGCCACGCGCTCGCGCGCCACCGATATCCACCTGGATCCGCACAGTTGTGGCCTCCACGTACGCCTCCGTATCGATGGCATCATGGATGAACGGGCCCATTTGGCGGTAAAGGAAGGGCAGCAGCTCGTCAACCAGGTCAAGTCTGTGGCCGGCTTGAATCCGGTCTCGGCATTCGCGCCAGAAGAGGGACGGCGGACTTATGAATTGGAGGGGCGAGAACTTGACCTTCGCGTCGCCGCTACAAGCTGCATCGCGGGCGAGAAGCTCGCAGTGCGCCTGCTCGACTCCCGCCGGCTCCACCGACGAATCGGCGAACTTGGCCTGGGTGACGACAACCTCGGCGAGATCGAGCGCTGGCTAGGAAACATCAATGGTGCCTTTCTGGTATCCGGACCGACCGGTAGCGGAAAGACGACCACGTTGTATGCGCTCCTGGACGAGCTCAAACTGCTTCACAGGAACATCGTAACGCTCGAGGATCCTGTTGAATACCAGATCGACGGCATTAACCAGTTGCAGGTCGACGAGAGCCGCGGGTTAACCTTCTCCACGGGGCTCAAGGCCATGCTACGCCTGGACCCGGACTACCTGCTCCTTGGTGAGATTCGCGACGCCGAGTCGGGTCGCGCTGCGATCGATGCGGCCTGCAGCGGGCGAGTTCTCCTCAGCACGCTCCATAGTCGCGACGCCGCCGGAGCGATCACGAGCCTACGAAACTGGGGATTGGAAAACCAGGAGATCTGCACCGCGTTGGCTGTCGTCGTTGCGCAGCGTCTTGTACGGAAACTGTGCACGGAGTGCCGTCGCAAGGAAGCACCCACGCAAGAGGAACGCCGTTGGCTCCGGGCGCTCGACTTGGCAGTACCAGAGCACGTGTGGCATGCCGGCGGGTGTGCAAGCTGCGCCGATCTCGGGTTCAAGGAGCGGACCGGCGTGTTTGAGGTCTGGCGTCTCGACGAGGGTGATTATGAGTCGATCCTCCACAATGTCGATGAGCGGACCCTCCGCCGGCATCTTGCCGAGAAAGGCCACGGATTCCTCCTGCCGGACGGGCTCGCGAAGGCATCGGCGGGCGTGACCACACTTTGCGAGCTACGAACCATGGGGGGATTCGGCCCTACGGGGGCGACCGTACCCCGAACCCAAAAGTAAACCGTGCACGCGATGTGCGATACCTCCGCGCGGCGTACGCGTGGTGAGAGTTATGGAGCCCATCAATGGAAAGGGAATAGACATGGCCGAGCGAATCGCCACATCAGAAGTTCTCGAGCACATGGAGGCCGGCGACGACGTCCTGCTTGTCTGTGCTTACGAGGACGACGAGAAATGCAAGAAGACCGGCGTTGACAGGCAGGTGACATTGACAGCTTTTCGCGATACGCTCCCGGACATCCCGAAATCGAGGGAGATCGTATTCTTCTGCGCCTGACCGAACGAGGAAAGCTCCGCCAGGTTGGCGGACGAGTATAGCGAAAAGGGCTACGAGAACGCCAAAGCGCTCAAGGGCGGTGTCAGGGCGTGGAAGGAATCGGCGTAGTACAGTCTGAACCCGACCGACGTCTCGCCGTTGGGACGTATTGTATGCCCGGAGATTGGAAAGGTCATGCCTCACAAGACGATCCAGGATCAAGAGTGGATCGACTCGCTCGATTATGTCCTCAAACACGATGGTGCGGAGCGGGCCGAAGCGCTGCTGCGAACGCTCCGTCTCCATCTCAGGCGACAGGGCTTGCAACCGTAGCTCCCGCCCAACACACCCTACGTCAACACTATCCCCGTATCCTATCATTATTCGGCCTGCCCCACACGGGGCCAGGTTCATTCGACTCCGAGTCAAAACGCGGGCTTGATTTTCGTCTTGAGCATGTCCCAGATCATCGTGGACAACTCGCAGTCGAACCAATCGTGGAACATCCCACGTGTCAGCTTCGCTGGCCAGGATTTCGGCTCCGTCACCCGGCCGTTGAGTTGCTCCTTGAAGATCCACTCCCAAGTGTCGTCGACTAGGAGATCGAAATCCTCCAAGAAATCGATGCTCTCAACAAGGTAGATACTGGGCCTCTCTCTCAATTGCTCTAGTATTGCCCGCGGCCGGTCGTCGTCTACGGAGTTGGCCCAATCGATGTAAGGCTGCTTCGGCCTGACGATCAGAGCGGCACGATTGATTGTTCGAGGGCGATGGCCAAACAGGTCGCTGACTCCTTCACGCTGCAGCCCGGTGATAGTACTTCAGCATTCCGCCTAAACGCGTTCGTGCCACGACGGGGCCCATGGCATTCAAGCTCTCGTCCCGTTCTTCGATCAGTCGGTTTCCGATGCCCTGATGGTTTCGCTCGGCGTGATAGTGTTGAACATACTCGTTGATCACGTACCTGAGATGCCTCCCGCCAAAGATGATCATTCGGTCAAGACACTCGGATTTGATCGATCTGACGAAGCGTTCGGCGTAAGCGTTCAAGTTCGGACTTTTGGCCGGCAGCTTCACGCAGTCCACGCCTGCTGCCGCAAGCGTCTTCGTAAACTGCGCCGTGTACAGCGGGTCACGATCATGGATGACATATCGCTTTCCATGAAGAAATCCCGCACAGCAGTCGGTCAGATTCCGCGCTATCTGGACCATCCAAGATCCATACGGATCCGGTGCAACGCCTGCAATCTCCACGCGACGAGTCGACAGCTCCATCACGAAAAACACCGCATACCGAACAAGGCCGAACGGCGTCCACACTTCCACGGTGAAGAAGTCGCACGCAGCGAGAGAATCCCAGTGATTTCGTAGAAACTCGTGCCATGTCGACTTCTTCGATCGCTTCGGCGCCGGCTCGATGCCCTGATCCATGAGGATCCGCTTGATACTGGTCCTGCAGATCGTGTAGCTCAGATTGGCCAGTGCGCCTTGTATTCGTCCGTACCCCCACGTCCGGTTCTCCGTGGCCATGCGAATCGCGAGCTGGCGGATGCGTATGGAGATCCGTGGCCTACCTGGTTTCCGGTTGGCGCTCCCATCATACTTCTTGGCAATGAGTTTTCGATGCCAGCGCAACACGGTGTCTGGTGTCACGATGTTGCAGCATGTCGAGAGCAGTCTGCGTCCGAGCGCTTTCCCAAGTACGGCCAGCCGCCGTCGTTGGTCATCATTCACGCGCAGCCGTTTCTTACCGAGTAGCTCACGCAGGACTCGGTTCTCCTCGTTGAGATACTCGACCACCGCAGCTTGCTCGCGGTTCATCCATCCCGCGATTGCGATGAGCATAAGGTTGCATGGCGTCAGTAGCATGGTGATGATTCTAACGCGGCGCGGTCGTAGTGTGGAGCCGCGATCTTCGTCAGAAGAACTTGACGAAACACCGCGAAAACCGGAAAATCGGCGTCGGCCGAATAAAGGTACCTTACGCCACGTCGACACCACTCTTCGCCTGTAAACTTGCGTTGCAGCGCCGTCGCCTGCAACCGCCCGCAATCGCATGCTATACATGATAAGCCGCCGTGATAGAACAACTTACATTTCGGCAGTCACTGTTCGCCAGTGTCTGACCGATGGCACGGCTGCGGATGGCATCCAGAAGGTCCGGGATCCGAGTCCCCACAGCTACATCGGTGACCTTCTCACAGAAACCTGGCTTCGGCATGTCCGCGGACAGATCACCCGTACGTTCTCGACCCGCAGCTAACGCTCACGGCCTGATGGAGCCTGTCTGTGAACTGGATCGGAATCGCGTCGGGTCGCCATATCGCCCGTCCCCCGTGCTCGCGAGCGCCAACACCCGCGCTTGACGCGTACGCACACTTGCTGCATACAAGTGCAGATCGGTTGCCACCGCCCGCGTGGGGCTACGGTTCACGACGCGAAACCCGCCACGACCGGCGGGCGAACCCGATGTCGCCAACCGAAAAGACACGGCCTGAGCCATCGCCCTGAACGTGGCAGGCGCAACGCAACGAAGGAGTAGACAGACGCGTGGCCTCGGTGACCTTCGAATCCGTGAATAAGAGCTATTCGACCAAGACCGGCGACGTCCGGGCGGTGCAGGACTTCACGCTCGACATCGCCGACACCGAGTTCGTCGTGCTGGTCGGACCGTCCGGGTGCGGCAAGACCACCACGCTGCGCCTCCTTGCGGGCCTGGAAGCCGTCGATAGGGGGACGATTCGGATCGGCGATCGCGTGGTGAACGACGTGCCCCCGAAAGACCGAAACGTCGCCATGGTGTTCCAAAACTACGCGCTCTATCCACACATGACCGTCCGTCAGAACTTGGCATTCGGCCTGAAGATGCGCCGCGTTCGCAAGAAGGAGATCCATGCTAAGGTCCAAGACGCCGCCGACCTCCTCGGCATTGATCACCTGCTCGATCGCAAGCCCGCCGCCCTGTCCGGCGGTGAGCAACAACGCGTCGCGCTCGGTCGCGCGATCGTCCGTGATCCTCACGTATTCCTATTCGACGAACCGCTCTCGAACCTCGACGCCAGGCTCCGTGTACACATGCGGACCGAGCTGAGGAACCTCCATCAAAACCTGAAAACGACTGTCATCTACGTGACACACGACCAGGAGGAGGCGATGACCTTGGGAGATCGCATCGTCATCATGGACAAGGGCGTGGTCCGGCAATCCGGTGCACCACTGGACGTGTACCACCACCCGGAAAACCGCTTTGTCGCCGGTTTCACCGGCGCCCCCTCCATGAACTTCCTGAGCGGACATCTCGTCGCAGGACAGAACGCGGTATCCTTCGTCGGACGCGGCGACATCCACCTCACGCTAGACCCGCAGCGAACACCCCCGCTCAGGACCGAAGAGACCATCGAGGCCTTCTTCGGCGTGCGTCCCGAGCACCTGCATCTTCTGGACGTGACGCCCGCCGAACCGTCATCCGGCCATCCGTCCCCCCCCACCGCCGACGCCGGTCGAATCCAAGTGACAGTCACCGCGGTCGAACCGCTCGGCGATCGCCTTCGGTTGCACGTGGTCACCACCGCAGGCGAAACCCTGATCGCCCAGGTCGACCCGGCTGCCGCCGTCGCACCCGGGCAACGTCGGTTGTTGGACATCGACGTTCGGCGCGCACATCTTTTCGCGGCAACGAACGACGGTCGCCGACTCGGCCGGACTGCCGAAGCCGGACCATGACGGGTACCATCAGGTACAGCTATAGGAGTTTACTTGGCACAGCGGCTTCGACCGAGAACGCTCGTCGCCCAAGACAACACGAACCGACTCGGCAACGTCGCACGGGGAGTTCGATGTGAGTGTCATACACCTTGACTATCTTTTTCGTCCTCGATCCGTAGCGGTCATCGGCGCCTCGAACCGACCCTACAGCGTCGGGAACGTCGTCATGCGTAATCTGCTGCGCGGCGGCTTCGACGGTCCGATCTTGCCCGTCAACCCGAAAGAGCGAGCAATCTGTGGCGTCCTGACCTACCAGGACGTGCCAAGCCTCCCCCTCGTGCCCGACGTCGCCGTGATCTGCACGCCGCCTCGGACCGTGCCGGACCTTATCGACACGCTGGGGGCACGCGGTACAAAAGCCGTCGTTTGCCTCACGGCCGGGCTCGCACAAACGCCCGACGGTGAGCCGCGACCAAGTCAGGGGCGGAAAACGACGAGCGGCGAGCGACCCGAACGCGAATCCGCTGGCCAGACGTTGCAAGACGTGGTGCTGCAGCGCGCTCGCGCCCATCAGATGCGCATACTGGGGCCGAACTGCGTCGGCTTGATCCTGCCAAACGCGGGGCTCAACGCCTCGTTCGCCCACATCGACGCGCTCCCCGGGCAGATCGCCTTCGTCTCCCAGTCCGGAGCACTGTGCACGTCGGTCCTGGACTGGGCGAGGTCAAACGGAATCGGCTTCTCCTGCTTCGTCTCGCTCGGCGACCTGGCGGATATAGACTTCGGTGACGTACTGGACTACCTCGGCACCGATCCGGAAACACAAGCCATCCTGCTTTACATCGAGTCGATCGGTGTCGGTCGAGCCCGTGAATTCATGTCCGCCGCACGGGCAGCCGCACGCAACAAACCCGTGATCGCGGTCAAGGCCGGTCGTATGGCAGAGGGTGCACAGGCCGCCGCTTCACATACCGGTGCCCTCGCCGGATCGGATGAAGTCTACGATGCCGCGCTACGTCGCGCGGGAATCCTGCGTGTTTACGAGATTGACGAGTTGTTTTATGCCGTGGAGACGCTGGCCCGCGCGCGGCCCATCGAGGGGGATCGCCTGGCGATCGTTACCAACGGCGGCGGTCCCGGCGTGTTGGCGACCGACGCCGTGATAGCGGGTGGAGGCAGGTTGGCCCAACTGTCCGGAGCCACGATCGCAAAGCTCGATCAAACACTCCCCCCAACCTGGTCGCGCGGCAATCCCGTGGACATCATCGGCGATGCAGCCGGCGATCGGTACGTCGGCGCCCTCGAAGCCGTGCTGGACGACGACGGCGTCGACGGCGTCCTCGTGATGCACGTGCCCGCGGCCGTCGCCTCCAGTCAGGACGCCGCCCGGCACGTCATCGACGTCGTGCAAAAAGCCGACCGCCCCGTGCTCACCAGTTGGCTCGGTCGCGATGCCGTCGCGGAGGCACGGACCATCCTGCGGGAGGCCGGCGTGCCGACCTATGAGACGCCCTACGACGCCATCCGCGCCTTCCTTCACATGGTCAACTTCAGACGGACCCAAGAGAGCCTGCTTCAGGTTCCACCGTCCGCATTGGTCGATTTCACGCCCGACACGCGGAAGGTCTGCGCCATCGTCGAACAATCGCTCGCCACCGCCGGCGAGCTGCTTAGCGAGGTGGACGCGAAAGCGGTCCTCTCCGCGTACGGGATCAACGTGGTCGAAACGCGGATTGCCGCCTCGCCCGACCAGGCGGCGAAAGAGGCTGATGCGCTCGGCTACCCTGTCGCCGTCAAGATTCTCTCCCCGCAGATCACTCACAAATCCGATGTCGGAGGAGTGGCACTCAACCTCGAAGGCGCGGACGCCGTGCGGGCGACGGCCGAGGCCATGCACGCCCGAGCCGCGAAACTGCGCCCGGACGCCGAAATCCGCGGTTTCACCGTCCAGCGCATGGCCGAGCACGAGGGTGTCCACGAGCTCATCGTCGGCGTTACCACCGACATCATATTCGGTCCCGTGATCCTGTTCGGTCAGGGAGGCACCGCCGTCGAGGTGATCGCCGACCGCGCGGTCGCCCTTCCGCCGCTCAACATGTCGCTCGCCCGCGACCTGATATCTCGGACGCGCGTGTCGAAAATGCTCGACGGCTACCGCGACCGCCCCCGCGCCAACCTCGATGCCATTTGTACGACACTGATGAAAGTCGCCCAACTCGTGGCCGACGTTCCGCAAATCGCGGAACTCGACATCAACCCCCTCTTCGCCGACGAGCACGGGGTGGTTGCCGTCGATGCCCGGATTCGTCTGGAGCAGACGCGGCAACCCGGCCCCGAGCGACTCGCCATTCTTCCCTATCCGAAGGAACTCGAAGAGCACGTCACGCTCGACGACGGGCAGACGGTGCTGCTTCGACCCATCCGTCCCGAGGACGTCCCCGCCCACGAGCGATTCGTCTCCAAACTCACACAGGAAGACCTTCGCCAGCGTTTTCTCGGCGCCATCCGCAAGATTCCACGTTCACAGATGGCCAGGATGGCACAAATTGACTATGCCAGGGAGATGGCATTTATCGCGACCATCGACCGACTGGATGGCGAGCCCGAGACACTCGGCGTGGTCCGCATGGTCACCGACCCCAACGACGTGCGAACGGACTTGGCGATCGTCGTTCGCTCCGATCTCAAACGACGGGGGATCGGCGTGGTGCTCATGAACAAGCTGCTCGATTACTGCCGCGCGCGCGGCACGCGAGAGTTGGTCGCTCCCGTGCTCAGAGAAAACCAGGCCATGCTCGGACTCATGAAAAAGGTCGGCTTCACCGTCGAGGACACGCCCGACGAAACCATCGTACTCGTCCGCAAGAAACTGACGGAGTAACGCACGACTGGTCTCACCGCGGGCGGTCGCTTATACTCATTCATAGACTCCGCTGCGCGCGTAGTCCGGGAACAGGCTGCGCAGCAGCAATCATAACGCGCCTGGGCGTGGGCACCGGCGAGTATGGCTTAACGAGCAAGCGATGGACAAGAATGAATCCAACCGATCCGCCTCGGAGCCGACCTTCGGGAAAAGCCCACCATCGACGGCCCCAAACCGATCCGTCTGCACGACCACAAACCCGGTATCCTTGCCGGGTTCCCCGCATTCGTGTTTCTTATTCTCGCCCTGCTCGCCCTGCCCCATCAACTCCACTGGCGTTGGGCACCTGTCTCCCCGCACCTGTTGTTCTGGGTCGGCGTGGTCGTGGGGGTGTTCTGGTACGCGGCCTTGAGGTTCAATCTCACGCAACGGCGGTTTTTCTTGGTCTTCGGGCTGGCCGGAACCTTCTTCGGCATCCCTGCCGCCCTGGAAATCGCCGGCGTGATCCACCCCTTCGGTTGGCTCGGACGACAGCTCGGCGCACTGCGACCCGAGGTCAACGCCGGCGCATGGTTCGTGGGTGCGATCCTGCTCGGAGTCGTCTGGGCCGTCAACTTCGTCTGGAGCCGCACACATCTGCGAGCCCGGCTCGACGAGGGCGGCCTGTACGTCTCGCGGCTCGGTGCCCGGGCAGACCGATACGACCTGATCGGGCTCAAAGCCGAGACCGAGCCCCTCGACTACGCCGAGACATTCCTCGCCGGCATCGGCAGCCTCACGATCAACACCAGAACCGGTTCGGAGATCTTCCGATTGCATCGCGTCGTTCATCCCTACCGCGTTCCCTGGTTCCCATTCATCCGCGGCAAACTCGCGCGCATCCTCGAAATGTTGAGCTATTCCGGCAAGATCACCACGGTCGCCGCGGATCGCGAAGCCCTGCTCGCAGCCGAGGAGGCCGGTGATCTTGGTGATCCCGGCGCGGCCGGGATCGACGCAACCGGCGACGACGAACCAAACCACGACCTGGACGACGCCGGCAGCCCCGAAGGCGACCCACCGCCCGACGTTCGATAAGACCGGCCCCTCACCTCGCGGAGCAACTCCGACGCTCCTCCACGAACGATCTGATCGATCCCGGCGCCGGGACTTGCCTCGCCGGCTGAGTCCCGTTATCTCTTTCCCCGGGGTTTGCGATGGCTTCGACCGAGCCCAATTAACTGAGAGCCCGGGCGATCACGGCGCGCCGGGACAGCCGAACGTCTACAGAAGGGAGCAAGACCGGTGCGTCGAGTCTGGGTGTCGAATCATACGCGCAATGTAGGATCAGGCGGACCTTGGCGAAGTGCGTGCGTCGCGCGCGGCCTCCAAGGATGGCCGAACGTCGGGTTGCGACTCCGTGCCCTACTTACCCTCGGCGTGGCATCACTCGCCGCGACCGTCGCGGGGTGCTGCGAAACCTATGTACCGCCCGATCAGTCGAAGTTCCTGCCCCTCGCAAGCCTCCAGTTCAGCGGACGGGCGGTCGCACGAGTCTACGGCGCCCCGATCCCTATCATCGGTTCCTTCTCCATTCACACGTGGGTCGTCACGAAACGCGCCGACGAGACCACTTTCCATCGTTGGGAGATTTGGCGGTGCCCCGAGGAGAACCTCGGCCGCGTATGTATGGACTCCCAAGCACCCGCCGCGGACATCGGAGCCGGTGGTACCTTCGTGATCGCGGAGCGGATCGGCGCCGACGCCGAGTCCATCGTGGCGTTTGTCGAAGAGCGGCGCTCGGAGTATCCCTTCAAGGCAACCTACGTCCCCGTCCCCGGTCCCAACAGCAACACGTTCACCCAATGGGTGTTCGATCAGACGGGGTGGGGCATGCAACTACCGACCTGCGCCGTCGGCGCAGCCTGGGACCCGCTCGTCGGCTGGCCTGACACCGACTGAGATCACCCACTTTTTCGATCCCGGCGCGACGGGATCAACTATCTCGGCAACGCCGTTGCCCCACCGAACGGACTCTGAGACAACCCCACATCCTGCCAATTCAGCCGCCTACCCGTCTGCGGCTGAGCGAACGCGGGAATGGGCATCCAGCACAACGGCTTGACGCCTGCAGAGAAGATCATCAGTTGGTCCTCGAACCCGACAACCGGTGCAGCCGAAAGCCCTTCTCTGAACATCTCGATCGTCTGCTCAGCGCTGACCGAGCTGAAGCTCTCGAAGATTTCACCCAGGCTGCTCGGCCGCGGGTAGTGCACGATCTTGAGTTCCGCGCTCGGCGGTATCTGCGCCATCTCACGCGCCGCCTCAATGGCGTCAGCCAGTCCCCCAAGCTCGTCGACCAGACCGATCGTAAGCGCGTCGCGCCCCGTCCAGATTCGCCCCTCGGCGATCTTCCTCACCTCGCTCGCCGGAAGCTTCCGCGTAACCGCCACCCGATCGATGAAGATCGAGTAGAAGTTGTCGATGTAGTCTTGAAGGAATGCCCGGTCTTCCTTCTCCATATCTCGATGGGGCGAGCCCAGAAGCGCGCGATCACCGCGTGCCATCTCCGCAAACTCGTAATCCATGCGGTTATAAAGCGACCACGCGCTTTGAAACACGCCGAGCACGCCGATCGATCCCGTGATCGTCGTCGGTTGGGCGAAAATGCGATGCGCCGGACACGCGATGTAGTACCCCCCCGAACCAGCTACGAAACCCATGCTCACAACGAGCGGCTTCTCGTCACCGAGCCGCCGCAGTTTTTTCCAGATCACGTCCGACGCGTAACCGGAACCACCCGGTGAATCGATCCGCATCACCACGGCCTTGATTGATTTGTTCTTGCGAAGCTCATCCACCACCTTGCCGAAGTCGTCACGACAGATGAAAGTGGATGAGAACGCAGCCCCGAGATTGAAGTCGACGATCGGACCGCGAGCGTGCAACACCGCGATCTTCGGACCGACCGCCTTGCGAGCCTCCTCCGCCTTACGCAGCGTCTCGTTCACCATCTCGAACATGTCCTGGATCGAGTTGACCCGCGCTAGACCATAATCATCAGGACGGGACCGTTTCATCTTCTCGCGGCGGAGCAACTGATCGCGGTACTCGTCGAAGTACGCCAGCGTATCCACAAGCCCACGCTGCTGCGCTTCGCTCGCATCGAATAGAGCGATGTCGATGGCTTCATCGACCATCTCAGGCGCAAGCCCGCGCCCCTCCGCGATCAGCGCCTTCTGGTCCGTGATCCAACCGTCGACAATCGCACCGAACTCTTCCTTGAAGTACTCGTTCGGCTCACGCCGGTTGAGAAAGCCCCCGTATTTGTAGCGACCGGCCGTGATCACATCGAACTCGATCCCGCGCATCTGGTAGTGCCCCTTCATGAACGGGAACAAGAAACCGACCCCGGGTATGATCACGTTCCCGGTGGGCGCGACGGCGATCTCGTCAGCCGCGCACGCCAACAAATAGGGGTTCGGCCCCCCGAGATTGAGGAACGCATAGACCTTCTTGTCGGCCCGTTGCATCGCCTCGACCGCGGCACGAAGCTCCATTACGTCCGCCAGCGACAGGCGCAGGGCGCCGATGTCCAGGAGCACCGCCCCCACCTTCTCGTCCTTCGCCCAATCGTCGAACCGATCGAGCACTTCCTGTACCGTTCGTGTCTTGCCCGGCACCGGGAGGTTGATCATCCGCGCGGCCACGACGTTCTCATCCAACCGCAGCTCCGCCAGTCGCTGGATCGGGCTTTCCTGCTTCTTTTCGGCGTCGGCCTTGGACTCTGTGCTTTCGCCCGTCTTATTCGTGTCCGCTTCATCCGCCGCCCGCAACGGAAGCACCACTCCCATCGCGAACATGCCAAGAATCGCCCAGACTTTCATCGTTTATGCTCCTACTCGGACCCCGTAGATGGCGAGATCACTGAATATCGGTCCGCGACATTCTTCGCAGCCC
>JASFUW010000043.1:0-19102 GCA_050050135.1 Phycisphaerae bacterium | reverse complement strand
CTCACGCCGGGTGAGGTGCTCCGCGTGCGACCGGGTGACAACATCCCCGCGGACGGTGAGGTCATCACCGGTGAGTCCACGGTCAACGAAGCCAACATCACCGGCGAGTCCCTTCCCGTCGACAAAGGGGCCGGAGCCGAGGTTTTCAGCGGAACTAGCAACCTGACGGGCATGCTCGAGATACGCGTCACCAAGGCCGGTCGAGACACCACGCTGGGGCGCGTGCAGGATCTGATCCTCACGGCCGAACAGACCCGCATCCCGCTGATGCGGTTGATCGACCGCTACGCCGGTTGGTACACCCCCACCATCTGCATGCTTGCTGCGGTGGTCTGGTTCTTCTCCGTGGACAAGGACGTCGGGGTTCACAAAGCCATCACCATGCTGATTATTGCTTGTCCGTGTGCCCTGGTCCTCGCTACCCCTACCGCCATGGTCGCCGCGCTGAGTTGTGCAGCCCGCCTCGGCATCCTGATCAAGAACGTCGTTCAGTTGGAGTTCGCCAGAACGCTCACGGCCGTCATCTTCGACAAAACCGGGACTCTGACCACGGGTGAGCTTTCCGTCACGCAGATGAAGCCCGCCCGCGGCGTCGACGGTGCGGATCTCTTGCAGGCAGCGGCTTCCGCCGAGCAGATGAGCAAACACCCCGCCGCGGTCGCGCTGGTCGCAGTCGCGAAAAAGGCCAAGGTCGAACTCAGAAAGCCGGACGAATTCGCCGAAGCCGCGGGCCGCGGCGTGACGGCCAGGCTCGGCGGTGACGAAATCATGGTCGGACGCAGCACATGGCTCAAAGACCAAGAGGCCGACATGACCGTGATGCAGGACCCCGAGTATGCGGAGCCCGAAGGCGTGAGTCTTCTGTACGTCACCCGCAACGGTAAATGCCTCGGGTGGATCGGGCTCGAGGACCGGACGCGGACCGAGGCCCGTGCAGCCATCGACGAGCTGCGCAAACTGAGGGTCCGCAACCTCTCCATGGTCACGGGCGACAAGTGGTCCGTCGCCCGGCGCGTCGGCTCAGAGATGGGTTGCACGGAAGTCCAGGCCGAGGTCCTCCCCGAGGAGAAGCTCGAGTTGGTCGACGATCTGCGCAAGCGCGGTCATCGCGTGGCCGTCGTGGGCGACGGCGTCAACGACGCCCCCATGTTGGCCGCATCCGACCTCGGCATCGCCATGGGCGCTGCGGGCAGTGACGTCGCGATCAACTCGGCTTCGATCGCCCTGATGAACAACGACCTGAGCCGTCTCCCGTTCCTGATCAAGCTGTCGCGGGCAGCCATGCGCGTCGTGTGGCAGAACATCATCTTCGGCGTGGTCTTCATCATCGCCATGATGACGTTGGCGGTTTGGGGCCCGCTCACCCCGATCTGGGCCGCGATGGCGCACACCGTGGCCACGGCGGTCGTCATCTTCAACAGTGCGAGGCTGTTCCGCTACGGCGAAGAACGCGCCGCGCAGAACCTGACCTTCTCCAGCCCCCTCGCGGCCCAGCCCTCCGCGGCGTAAGTTCGTGACACCAGCGCGTCATCGTGTGACTCTACGACTCGAGGGTGACGCCCCGCGACCGGTGGAACTGTGCTCCTCGTGACCACCCGACTTCCGGGCCCGGAATCATCCCGGTGACGCCCGGACGACTCTGACAAGTCCCACGCCGCCGCGAATCAAAAGGCTGACGAGCAGCAGCAACAGCAGAACAGCGACGGTCAGGTTCAGCACGGTCCAGGAACTCTGAATCGTCCGACCGGCACCGTCGAATACCGACCCGACCAGCGCGATGACCACGCCGAGCACGAGCACCGCGAACAGGGCGCTACGATGATTCCCCGGAAACGGAGCGATTCGAACCGTGAAGCAGACCACCAGGTACGTGAACACCCACGTCTGCCAGTTTCCCCAATCGGCACCGAACATGGCCGACGTTATCGACTCCGTAAGTGTCAACTGCCCGTGCAGGAATTGCCAGAATCCCCCCAAGGTCGTCGGCAGAACCGGTCCGACGATCGTTTCGGTCAGGCTGGCGAGGACCGGTTGCCCAAACCATCGCGCCACGAGATAGATCGAAACCGCGCACGCAAGCAACGGGAGGAGTGCAATGATGATCGGTCCGACGACGGGAATCTTCGGGCTCGCGTTTTGTGTCGTCTCCGGCGACGCGGATTCGTCACCGTACAGCGATGTATTCGTGACTTTAGCTCCGGTGACCAACAGGCCCAGAACGTGACCGAGCTGTGCGACCAGCGTCCCGGGAAGTAGGGCCACGTTCAGCACCTTACGACTGACGATCCCGCTCCAGAGCTGATGCACCCCCCATGCGATCAGAACGATCAGAATCAGCCAGAATGTCAACGCCGCGTATTGCACCGAGCCGCTTCCGATGTCTTCATTGACGTGCCCGCCCGCGCATACCCTCCACCTCGCGCAGGCGTCGCCGCACCGGCACGTTTCAACGGGGGAAATATCGGCTTGCGCGGCCGCGATCGTCCAGCCAAACGGACGCAGGCCTGCCTTACGAGCGGACGTGCGGGTTTATCCGTCGAGCTCAGCCAGGTGCTCCTGCAGCATCGTCCGGCGGGTCTGCAAGTCCGTAAGCCGCTCGCGCTCCGCGGTGACCAGGTCCGGGTCGGCGTTCGCCAGGAACTTCTCGTTGCCGAGCTTCGATTCCTTACCGGCGATTTGCTTCTCGATCTGAGCTAGCGCCTTGGTCGTACGGGTACGTTCGGCCTCGTCGTCGCTGATGTCGTGGACATAAACGTGCAATCCCTGCACCGCTCGGCTCGCCGCGTTCTTCGGGCGCTTGGCGGTCGGATCGACCGTCAGCTCCGTGATCCCCGCAAGATGCTTGACAATGTGCGACTGGGCCGTGAAGCCCTCCACCCGGTCGTGGGGCAACGCCACCGTAACCTTAACCTTCTCCTTCGGTGACACGCCGGACTGGCTCCGAAGCTCACGCACCCCGCGGGTCACGTCCTGCAACACGCCGAACGTCTGAACGATCGCGGGGTCCTCGAAACCGGGATAACCCTCGACCGGCGGGAATGGTGCTCGAATTAACTGCGTCTCGGTTTGAAGCTCCGCCAGGTTCGGGAACCCGCGCGTCGGCGCAACGGCGTTCAACTGCGTCCACAGACGCTCGGTGATGAACGGCAGCGTCGGGTGCAGCAAGCGGAGCATCTGGTCGAGGCAGAACGCCAACACCTGCCGTGCCGTCGCTCGTTCGCCTTCACCTCGCTGGCCCGACATCCTCGGCTTGGTCAACTCGATATACCAGTCGCAGAGCGAATCCCAGAAAAACTCGCGCAGCTCCTTGATCGAAACCGAGAACTGATACGTCGACATGGCCTGGTGGTACCGCCGGACCGTCTGCGACAACTGCGCCAGAATCCACCGGTCTTCCGACGGAAGCGTCGTCGGATCGATCTCGTTGCACGGCGCATTCTCGAGGTTCATAAAAGCGAACCGCGCCGCGTTCCACAGCTTGTTGCAGAAGTTGCGGCCGATGTCGAACTTGTCCGAAGTCTCGCGAGCCACAGGCAGCCTTTCCTTGTCCGCCGGGTTGGCCCATTGCGTCGCGAACTCCTTCTTACAGTCCTTGTGCGGGCATTTGACGATCGCACAGTCCGCAGGTTGCAGCCGCCGGTGCAGTTTCTCCCCGCGCGACTTCCGCGCCTGTTCCTCGGCTTTTATCGCGATCGCCTGGTCGATGAGCTTCGTGCAGTGCGGGCAGATGTACTCGACCGGCATGCGGATGTCCTGTGTCTCGGTGGTCATGTCCGCCATCGCATACCGCAAAGCGTCGGCCCCGTGCGTATGGATGATGTCCACCGGGTCGACGCCGTTGCCCTTGGACTTGCTCATCGTCTCGCCGCGGGCGTCCAGAATCTTCGGGTGGACGTATACGTGATCAAACGGGATGTCCCCGATCGCATAGAGCCCGAACATCACCATCCGCGCGACCCAGTTCGTGATAATGTCACGCGATGTCACCAGCACGGTACCGGGATAGTACTGCTTCAGATGCGCCGTCTGATCCGGCCAACCCTGTGTACTGAACGGCCACAAGGCCGAACTGAACCAGGTGTCCAGGACGTCTTCGTCTTCCTTCCACCCGGCATCGCGCAGCATCTGAAAATCGGATTCTGGTGCTTGATTGCACACCCGAAAAAACAGTTGCTCGCCCGTGGTATCTCCAGTATCGCGCGTGTAAGGTGCGCTGAACCACTCACCGGTTAGATCGTCGTCTGCAACGAAGCCCCGGTGCCCAGTATTCCGAAATGGACCAAGTCCAACCCACCGTAACGTCCACACAGGAATTCGATGTCCCCACCAAAGCTGGCGACCTATGCACCAGTCACGCTTTTCGCCAAGCCAGTCCAGGTACGTCTTCGTGTAGCGATGAGGGAAGACCTTGATCCGTCCGTTGTTCACGACGTCCATCGCCGCCTGTGCAAGTCCCGATGCCTTGGTTCCATTTGCGAGTGGAACGCCATCCTCTTTATCACGCGTTTCCAGAAACCACTGATCGGACAGGTACGGTTCGATCGGCGTCTTGCTCCGGTCGCTGTGCCCGATCTCGACCTTGTGGTCCTCGATCTCGTGAAGTAGACCCCGCGTTTCCAAATCGGCGACGACCTTTGCGCGACCCTCGGTCGCGAAGGGGAGTCCTTCGTAGTCGCCGCTGTGAGGGTTGACCGAACCGTCGGATTCGATAATCCGAGCGACCTTGCCGTCGGGGCTCAGCACGTTGATCATCGCGAGGTTCTGGCGGATTCCCACGTCGTAGTCGTTGGGGTCATGCGCCGGCGTGATCTTCACGCATCCGCTGCCCAGATCGGGCTTGGCCCATTCGTCGGCGATCAGTGGTATCTCGCGCTCGACCAGTGGCAGCATGAGCTTCCGACCGTCGTTGGCCATGTCGCGCAGCGTAATCAACTCGGCAAGATGCGATTCGCGCCGCGCGGTCAGTGCTTCCAGATCCTTCTCGGCTTCCGCTTTATCTCGGCCACGCGCCGTGGCGATCGTCTGCCGCAGCTCCGTCTCTTTTTTCTTGAAATACCCTTCCGGATCGGGATGAACCGCCACCGCCGTGTCACCGAGCATCGTCTCCGGCCGAGTCGTGGCGATGATCACGTGCTTCGGCTCGTTCCCCTTCGGGTCGATCACCGGATACTTGAAGTGCCAGAAGTGCCCCTCGATGTTCTCGTAGTAGACCTCGTCGTTCGAGACCGCCGTTTGCAGCTCGGTGTCCCAGTTGACCAGGCGCTTACCGCGAAAGATCAGCCCGTCCTTGAACAGGTTGAAAAACTGATGGTGGACGGCTTTGGCGCACATCTCGTCGAGCGTGAATCGGGTACGCGACCAGTCGCACGAGCAACCCATCAACTTGAGCTGTCCGAGGATGCGCTGTTCGTACTGGTCTTTCCACTCCCAGATACGCCGGACGAGTTCCTCGCGGCCGAGGTCATGTCGACTCAGTCCTTCCGTTTCGCGAATACGCCGCTCGACCACCGCTTGCGTCGCGATGCCGGCATGGTCCGTCCCCGGTTGCCAGAGCGTGTTGAAGCCCCGCATCCGGTGATAGCGGATCAGGATATCCTGCAAGGTGTTGTTCAGGGCATGTCCGAGGTGCAGCGCGCCCGTCACGTTCGGTAGGGGGATAACGATGACGTACGTCTGCTCATGAGGCCGACCGTCCGGAACAGCCAGAAACGCATCCGCCTCTTCCCACTGCTTGTACACCTCCGGCTCGACGGCCTTCGGGTCGTAAACCGTGTCCAGATTCACGTTATCGGTCATCGTACGTCCTTCTTCCTTCGCGCAGGCTTCGGACAGATCGGGCGAACTTAAAACAAGTCGACCAAAAGTCAATCAGAAATGCGGAATTGTGGACGTCGAATGCCGAACCGCATTCGCCATTCGACATTGCGGCACCGCCGTGCGGTGCCGATATCAGACCTCGACGCCGAGCTGCCTTGCGGCCGCGTCCGCGGTCTGATCGATGAGGGTGGCAATGGTCATCGGCCCGACCCCGCCCGGAACGGGTGTGATCAGCGACGCCGGTTCGATCGCGCCCTCGAAGTCTACATCGCCGACGTTCCCTTCGTTGTACCCGGCGTCGACCACCACCGCGCCGACCTTGATCCACCCCCCTTGTACGAATCGAGGCTTTCCGACGGCCGCGATGAGCACATCCGCCTGTCGCACGATGTTGGGCAGCGACCGCGTGCGCGAGTGGCACAGTGTGACCGTCGCGTGGGCGTTGATCAGCATCGACGCCATCGGCCGACCCAGAATGGGGCTGCGTCCGATCACCACCGCGTGGGCACCGTCGAGCGCCACCTGATATTCGTTGAGCAGGTGCATGATGCCGGCGGGCGTACAGGGAACCCAGGCCGACATCCCCAGAATCACCCGACCGAGCGCAGCCGAACTGACCCCGTCAATGTCCTTCATGAGCGGGATAGCCTCGAACGCCGCCCGCTTGTCGATGGGTTGGGGTACTGGGTGCTGCACCAGAATGCCGTGCACAGCGGGGTCGTCCGCGAGCCCCTTGACCTCCGCGACCAGCTCGTCCGTGGAGACCGTCGCGGGCAGCTCGACCCGGCGCGGGAGCATCCCCACCTCCTCGCACCGTTTCCGCTTCGTCCGGGTGTACGCCACCGACGCGGGGTCGTTCCCGACCAGCACCGTAGCCAGGCAGGGCGTAACGCCGGTCGCCTCGCGGATGCGATCCACCTTGGCTCTCGCCCCGTCGAGCATCCGCCGAGCCAGCTCCCGACCCCACATCAGCTTGGCCTTATGCGCCTTGGCAATCTCCATCGTCGTCATGGACGTAAGCATACACGGACGCCCGCCGCCCGTCACCTGACCCGTCTACGACCGGTGGACGAACCTTCGCGGTAACAAGCCTTAGAAGAATGTGGCGTGCGCCCCTGTTGGGCTGAAGGCTATCGCACGGCGTTACCCACGAGGGGTGGCGCTACACCAGGACGGAGACGAGGGACTTCGCCGAAGGGCTAATCCTTGATCGCCGCCCGAAGTGCCGCCCGTGCAAGTAGCCGTGTCGAGTCCAAGGTCGGCAGCGGGCAATCGCTGGGGTCCACGAGCAGCGGAATCTCGGTGCAACCGAGCACGACGGCGTCGCATCCACGGTCTTTGAACTTCTGAAAGACGGCGTTGAAGTACTTCCGCGACGACTCACGAAATTCGCCGTAGACGAGCTGCGAAAAGATGATCTCGTCGATCGCCTCCCGATCCTCAGCCTCCGGGATTTCGCACGCAAGCTCGAAGTTCGCGAGCGTGTCGGGGTAGACCGGTCCCGTCGTCAGGTATTTCGTTCCGCTGATGCCCAGCCGTTGATAGCCGCGCCCCTTCGCTTCCTGTGCCACAGCCTCGGCAATGTGCACCCACGGAATCGGCGACTGCGCGACCACGAGGTCGAACGCCTGATGACAGGTGTTGTCCGGGCAGATCGCAAGCTGTGCCCCGGCGTCAGCCACCTTGCGCGTTGACGACAGCATGATCTCCGCCATCTTGTCCCACGCCCCGGCCCGAAGATGCACCATGTACTCCGACAGCGGATGCGTGTGCATCGTGATCTCGGGATGGCAATGCTCGCCCATCGACTCCGGAGCCTCCGTGCAGATTGTTCGATAGCACAGCGCGGCCCCCTCGGCACTACACGCGACGATCCCGATATGTCTCGCCATAGCTCCGGTCTCCTACAGGCCCAGATTGCCTTGCCCGATTCGTTCGGCAAGTATAGCATCGTCTCACGGCATGTGGCATGGTCAAGCCCCGATGCCATCGGAGCGCGGCCGTGAATGCTCCGGACTAGTTTGCATGCCCGCGCCGGCGTTCGGCGGCTTCGGGCACGGCACCCGGCATTGCCGAACTCGTGCGCGGCATCCGACGTGGATGTGCTATACTTCGGGGTATTGCGGAGCGTCGAAGCGCTCGGGCCACCAGACGGGAGCTATATCACTTTGGACCACATCAACCTTGCACTACTGTTATCGCGTTGGTTTCACATCGCCGCCGCCATTGTCGCCATCGGTGGGGCGTTTTTCGTGCGATGCGTATTACTGCCCGGCGCGAAGGCTGTCCTTTCTGACGCTGACCACGAGCGGTTGCGCGAAGCCGTCAAGACCCGATGGCGGCTGATCGCACATGCATGCATCGTGCTGTTGCTCGTAACGGGCGTGATCAACTTTTTTGTCCTGGTGTTGCCCTCGAAGGTGGACCCCCTGCCGTATCACCCGATCTTTGCGGTCAAGGTCGTCGCGGCCCTGGGCATTTTCTTCATCGCGAGCGCGCTTGCCGGTCGCGGCACGACGTTCGAGAAAATGCGGCGAGCACCCGGCAAGTGGCTGACGATCTTGCTCGTCCTCGCCGGGCTGATCGTCCTGCTTTCCGGAGCCCTGGGCCAACTCCGCACCGCGGCAGGATCCAGACCGCACGCCGAGGCCCAAGCCCACTACGAACATGACACGGCCACAAGCCAGCGCGCAGCGTCCGCGCACTGCCTCTCGCAGCCCAACCATCGCGCCCATGGGGGTCACCGATCCGCCTTCGAGCCGCGTTCTGTTGCCCGGACAGCCTGCTTGGTGTAGAACGCCCGCACGCGGGCCCGAGCTTCACGCGCGTGCAGAACCCGGGTCCGCTCGAACCTGCTCGAATAAAGGGGATGCAGATGACCCGTTTCGCATCGTTGTTGATTCTCGCGGTCGTGGGGACCGCGTCGGCGGAGACACTCGAGGACGTCCAGAAAACACTGGCTGCGAAGTTCGAGAAGCACAAGTCCCTCACCGCGGACATGAAAATGTCCATGCACATGGGGCATGGGATGAGCGCGGACAGCACCGGGACGGTCGAGTTCATGATCGTCAACTGGAAGGAACGCTTTCGCAGCGAGATGCGCATGAAGATGTCTCACGGTCCGCAAACGATGGAAACCAAGATCGTCAACATCTACGACGGGACCGACGCTTATACGATCAGCGAGATGATGGGCCAGAAACAGGTCGCGAAAACAAAGCCCAGCCAGATGGCCGGTCGCGCCGGTGGGAAGGCGTTCCTGGAGGAACTCAAACGCGAGATGAACCTGAAGTTGCTCCCCGACGCGAAGGTCGGCGAGGCGTCCACCTATGTCATAGAGGCGACACCAAAGCAGGCCAACCCGCGGACGCCCGGGCGCATGCGGTACTACTTCGCGAAAGACACCGGCATCATGATGAAGATGGAAACCCTGAGCCCCGGCGGCGAGACCGCGTTGACCGTGACGTTGACCAACATCAAGATGGACCCGAGCTTGGACCCGAAACGCTTCGAGTTTACGCCCGAACCGGGCACGAACGTTCTTGACATGACGGGACGGTAATCAACGTCGTCCCTCGGATTACTCCTGTCCGGCGAACCGGGTTGATAACGTCGTGTTGACAAACCGGCGGGTCTGACCCGACGGGATTACAGGACCAGGTTCGGTCGGCCGCCTCTGCGCCCACCGTACGCATGTACCCATCGCTTGAATACAGCCACACCGGCAACTAGACTCGGGTAACCGAATCAACCGGATGTGGGTCTCACTCCCTGCGCAGATTCTGCGGAGGTGAGGGTTCCCGGAGGTGGAGTATGACGATGACACGAGGCGAGTTCCTGCGCGTGCTCGCGGTTGGCGCCGGGGGCGCGATTACCGGTCTTGGCGCGTACGGCGAAAGCAGGGGCGAATCGACCCGGTCGTGTACGCAAGCTTCAATCGGTCGACGGAACGGGAACCCGCTCGAGCGAACGACGTTCGAGACGTACCTGAACACGCCGTTTCAAATCCTGGACCGAGATTCGCCCACGACCATCGAGGTGTACCTCGTCGAGGTCACCGAGCGCCGTTCGACGGCGGACTGCGAACAGTTCTCGATCCTGTTCCTCGGTCCGGACCAGCCGGTCCTTTCGCAGGGCACCTACGCGGTTGAACATGATCGGCTGGGCACGTTGGAGCTGTTTCTGGTCCCGATGGCAACCGCTCAGCGCAGCACCAGCTACGAAGCCGTGTTCAGCCGTGTGCGAGCGGGCGAGCGCCGATCATGACCGGCTCTCGGGGTGGTGAGTCCCATCAGATGGTGCGTCCGGGGATAATAGAACGTAATCACGACGCACGCCCCGCAGCCTACGTACTTGATGGCGTGTCGAACGTACGTCACAGGAGAAACAAGATGGGGGTCTCCGGATTTCGGTCGCTGGGGGGGCACAGGGCGCCGGCGGTCGGTCTGTTGGTCCTGTCGATCGTCGTCAACCCGCCCGCATCCCACGCCGACCCCGCGCTCCACGCTGTCAAGACCGATGCGCTGGTCGTCGATAACGACGGGGACGGCCGGGCGGACCCAGGCGATACAATCGGTTATGCGATCACGATCACGAACTTGGGCAGTACCGACGCTGCGGGCGTCACGTTCTCCGATCGCCTCGACGCCAATCTGACACTGGTTCCCGGGTCCATCAAGACGACACCCCTCTCACTCGATGACGCATATGCGGCGATCGGGAACGTCGGAATCGAAGTCCCCGCACCGGGCGTGCTCGGCAACGACGTCGATCCCGACGGTGGTCCGTTGTCCGTCGTCGCGGTGGCGGGTGGGAACAGCGCGAACGGCGGAGACTTCGATATCGTCGAAGACGGGAGCTTCACGTACATTCCCCCCGCCGGGTTCGAAGGGACGGACGGTTTCTCGTACACCGCAGAGGACGCAGACGGAAACTCGGAAACCGCATCGGTGACGATCGAGGTGAGCGGGATGATATGGTTCGTCGACGCGGACGCGACGTGCCCGTGCGACGGACGGATCAACACCCCCTTCGTCGACCTGGCCGTCACGCCCGACAGTTTCGACGCCAATGCACCGGATGATCCCGGTGACCATATCTTCGCGGCCGAGGGCGCTTACGTCGGCGGACTCGCGTTGTTGGACGGGCAGACGCTCATCGGGGAAGGCGCTACAGGCGGTCTGGCAAGCATCCTGGGGATTGCGCCACCGCCCTTTACGCCCGCGCTCCCGTCGCTTGGTGGAACGAACCCGATCATCGAAAGCAGCCAAGACGGCATCATCACCGGACAGAACAACACGGTTCGCGGCCTGACGATCGGTGACACCGGCGGAACGGGTATCCGGGGAACGGCCGTCGGCACGCTCACGGTAAGCGAAACGACCATCCACGGAAGCGGCGGCGGCTTAAACATCGTCGGCGGCAACCTCGATGTCGCGCTCGATTCACTATCAGCGGCCAGCGACACGGAAGAGGGAGTCCTGCTCAGCGGCGCCACCGGGACGTTCAACGTCACCGGCTCGAACGGTGTGGTCGACGTGGCGAACGTCCCCGCGGTCGACCTCACGGGTGCAGGTGGTGGCCTGCTGGTTAACGCGACCTTCGCGACCGTCGCGTCGAAAAACAGCGCCTCCCACGGTCTGAAGATGACGAATCTGGCCCCGGGCTCTGTCTTCGACGGCGGAGCGATGGCGGTCGCCTCATCCGCGACCGACGGAATCACACTGAGTAACAACGCGGGCTCCACGTTCACGTTCGACGACCTCGTCATCGACAACGCCGCGACGAACCAGCGCGGTCTGTTCGCCACCGTGTCGGGCAGCTTGAACATCGGCAACGGGGATATCGACGCAGGAACGGGACGCGCGGTCGATCTCGACCGAACCGAACTGTCCGTTACGCTCTCGAGCGTGACGTCGATCGGCGGCTCGAGCCCGGGTATCGAACTGGACACGACGACCGGCTCGTTCACCGTCGACGGCGACGGGTCGAACACGACGCTTGGCGGCAACGCGTCGGGCGGGACCATCTCGGACAAGACGGGGGGCGACGGAACGAACAACGGGATCGGCGTGTTGCTTACAGACGCAGCGAACGTGACGCTCCGCCGGATGCAACTTGCCGACTTCCAGAACTTCGCGGTGCGCGGAAACGACGTGCACGGTTTCGAGCTGAGCTTCACCACCATAGACGGCGGCAGCGGTACGAGCTTGGCCGCCGACGAAGACTGCGTCCGGTTCGAGGACCTCACCGGCACCGTGTCGATCGCCGATTGCGACCTCAGCGGCGGGTTCGAGGACAACATCCGCGTCGTCAACACCTCCGGCACGCTGAACCTGAGCCTGACCGGCTCGCTGATCGGAACCAACGGCAACGACGGGGCGCTGCTGGAAACCCGCGGCTCGGCGAACGCTACGCTAACCATTACGGAGAACAGCTTCACTGCGGCGCCGGGTGACTTGCTTCAGACGAACGCGTTGGATACCTCGGTGATGGACCTGGTGATCGCGGACAACGACTTCTCGAATGACCATCCCGGCATCCTCAGTGGCGGCGGCGGTGTGACCATTTCCGGTGGCGGCGGCGGCTCGAACGTGACCTTGACGTATGCCGTCGAACACAACACGTTTCGGGACGCCAAAGGCATTGCGCTGAACGTCGCCAAGGGCTCCGGTGGCGGTTCGTTCGAGGGCGAGATCACCGGCAACGACGTCGGTGTCTCCGGCGTTGCGCTGTCGGGTTCGTCGCAGGCGAGCGGCATTCGGGTCCGTTCGGCCGGCGCCGGCACGCATACCACCCTGATCGACGACAATTCCGTGTTCCAAACCAACGAGACCGGTATCACGCTGATCGCCAACGACGGCGACGGAACCTTGAACGCAACGGTCACGAACAACTCGATCGGCGAGCCCGGGGAGTTCACCTTTGCCGGTCTCTTCGTGGACTGCGGGGCGCTTAACTCCGACTCGACGCTCATCTGTGCGGACATCGGCGGGACCGGCAACGAGAACAGTTTCGTCGGCGCCGGCGGTGTGTTCGGTCTCGATTTCGTGTCCGCGACGTCGACAAACGCGACCATCAACATGCCCGGTCTGGCGGGCGGTGCCGGAAGCGTGGCCGCCTACATCCAGGGCCGAAACAACGGCACGCCCAGCGTGGATGCATTCGGCAACTACACGGGTAGCGGGACCTCGTGTCCGACGCCGTCGTTTGCGAAAGGGCTCGACGACGTGGAGGCCGAGCGCGTCAGCCTCCGCGAGGCGAAGCAGCCGACCCGGGACCCCGTCGCGGCTGTACCGGCTCCCGTGGTGGCGCCTGAAGCCGTCGCTGTCGCCGCCGCTTCGGTCAACCAGACCGTCGACCCCGGCATCGAGGGCGCCGTGACCTCGGGCGGAATTCTGCTGGTGGACATCGGTATGCTGCCGGTGGGCAAAGAAATCACCATAACATTCGAGGCCACGGTGAATGATCCGCCCGTCCCGGATGCCGTGGACGAGGTTTGCAACCAGGGCGTGATCAGCGGGTCGAACTTCGCGGAGGTCCTGACCGACGACCCGGATACGGCCGCCCTGAACGATCCGACGTGCACGGACATTCCCGCCCGCGGCGCGTGCTGCATCCTCGCCACTTGCCTGGTTCTGTCGGAAGACGAATGTGTGGATGCCGGCGGTCTGTACGAGGGTGATTACACGGTCTGTGACCCGAGCCCGTGTATCTGCGGTGATCTCGACGGTGACCAGGACGTCGACGACCGGGACTTCCAGAAGTTTCTGGCGGCTTTCGGGCGGAGCCTCGGTGACGGCAGCGGGTTGTTCAACCCGGAGGCGGACTTCGATCTGGACGAGACCGTCACCTTCCTCGACTTTGAGGTTTGGCTGGACTGCTACCGTACGTTCGTGGGTGATCCCGCGGCGGTTCCTGAACTCTACCTCCGCGGTGACTACGACGCGGATTACGACGTGGACGTCGTGGATTATGGTTATTTCTGGGATTGCCAGTTCGATCCGCAGGCCGAGCTCGAGTTTCCCTGTGCGATGCACTTCGACTTCGATGGGAACGGCAAGATCGATCTGCGGGACTTCAGCGTCTTCCAACGCTCTCTGACCGGGCTCGTGCCGTAGGTTTGTCATCGACTCGGTCCGGGCGTCAGGTCGTGTCAAAGGCGCGATCCCGTGAGCGCCCCCGCTTGCTTGCCGACTGCACGCCGCTTACGCGTCGAGCCGTGCCGTCGTTTGGCCCCGGACGCCTCGGCGCACGCCGCCTGCGCATCTCGACCAACAGAAATGCTCTGCCATAAGTCGTTGTCGACAAGGGGGTTACGCAAAAACGATCCCAATCGCGCCCGGCGATGTAAGAAACCGGACCGATCCGCGGACTACCCGACAGGCCCGAAGCGCTTCCGGCGCGAGAAGCGGACGCGTGGGGCGATCGTGGATCTCGGCGGCGATGGCGGCTTCGACGGAACGAGCCAAGCCTCGATCCGAGAGAACGTCACCTGTCCAGGGTGACGGGACGTTGTGTCTGAAGGAAGTGGTATCACCGTGGACGACGACACCACGGCCGAGCATCGACGCGCGAATCCGAAATCCCGGATCGGGTCGATGACAGGAGTCCTGTCGCGGCTCTTCGCACGCCACCCCGAGCTTGCTCCGCGATCTTTGCTGCGGTCCACACTGTGGCGACACCTCCGAATCCGATCGCTCCGCCATTTCCGCCGTCGTATAAACCTGCGGCGAAAAGAACGCCGGCGAAGGCGGCGCACCGGCGAGTCCGGGTGAGAACGCAAGCCCGCTCACAACCATCAATGGTCAGTTGAGTTCTCCTCGACCACCGTTGACGTGGGAATCGATGGTCGCGATGACGCCGTGCCGCCGGTCGATGAAGACCGACGCCCTCTCTGATAAACCTGCCGCGCAACCGGCGATTCGCAACCCGTAATCCGTGTTCTGTCGTTTCTGATCGCCGTTTCCCGCCCCCTACCATCGCGGGCGCGTTCCTGCTATACTGTCTTGCGGGAGTCTGAGTTTCCACGGGTAAGTTCGTGTTCGGGCATTACCGGTCGAATGGCCTCAAGGAGAGATGTACGATGATGCGCAGTTGGTGGGTAGGGAGTGTCCTCGTCGCGGCGTTTTTGACAAGCTTGTGCGGTGTGAGTGCATCTGGCGATACGGTTGAGCCTGTAGCGCCTGACCGCACCTCGCCGGCGACAACGACCACAACGGGCAGCGTCCGTGCGGTCGAGGCGGAGCGTGCCGCGAGCGATTCGACGGCGACGGTGCGACCGATCCGGCTTGTGTCGTCAACCCCGGACCTCAACGTCGTGACCTGGGATCGCCCGGTGATGAAGCAGGCGGCCCGCCAGCAACGGGCGCTGACCGTCGAGGGATTTCCGCTCCTTTCGGGTGAGACGGTCGACCTCGACATCGAGCCGTTCAGGGTCACCAGTCCGGACACGCGCTTCGTGATCCGTCGCAAGGGGCAGCCTGACGTTCCGTTCGAGTTCGATCCGTCGAGCGTCCTGTTGTTCCGCGGATCGGTGAAAGATCGTCCGGGCTCGCACGTCTTCCTGTCGCTTCGCGACAAGGGCTCGGCGGGTTACATCGATCTCGGTATGGGCGCGTCGCGACATCTCATCTCATCCAGGGGACAGAACGGTCAACAGCTCGGGAGCGGGAAGCTGTCGATCTTCCAGGGCAGCGAGACGATGGACCTTCCGCCAGGAGTGCCACTATGCGGTACCGAAGGTGAAGGGCTCCGCAGGCTGGAAGCGGCGATCGCGGGACGAACCGCGTCGATGGCGCCGAAATCCGGCGCAACATCCAGCGCTTCCCCGTCAACGGTGGGCATCGTCCACCACGAGCTGGCCGTCGAAACCGACTATGAGTACTTCGCCCTGTTCGGCGACGTGACCGAGGCGACGGCTTATCTGATTCAGATGTACGGCGCGGTCAGCGACATCTACATGCGCGACGTCAGAACGCACATCGAGGTGGTGTTCACCGGAATCTGGACTGATCCGAACGACGAGTACAACGGTCCGGACCCGCTGGGCGAGTTTTACACCTACTGGGAAATCAACATGGGCGGAGTCCAGCGCGACGCGGCCCAGTTGTTCTCGGGCCGCCGGAACTATCCGTTCGGTGGACAGGCCTTTGTCGCCCAGCTATGCAACTTCGCATACGGCGTCGTCGGCTACGCGGTCGGTTTCTTCCCTGATCCGTCGAAGCCGCACCCGTTCAACTACGACGTGTCGGTGACCGCCCACGAACTCGGTCACAACTTCGCCGCTCCACACACGCACAGCAAGAATCCGGCCATCGACGATTGCGGTAACATCGCCGGCGACCCGCAGCGCGGGACGATCATGAGTTATTGCAGTCAGACGTGGTCGGGTATGAACGCCAACATGGAAAACTACTTCCACACCCGAATCCGCGACGAGGACATGATCCCGCATATCAATGACAGCTCCTCGTGCATGCCGCTGGACTGTAACCTCAACAACGTCGCCGACGCCATCGACATCGGCGGCGGAGCGAGCGACGATGGCAACGGCAACTCCATCCCCGACGAGTGCGAAGACTGCAACAACAACGGCGTGCTGGACCCGGCCGACATCGCCGGGGCGAGCGACGACGACAACGGCAACGGAATCCCCGACGAGTGCGAACCGGATTGCAACAACAACGGATCGCCCGACGACCGCGACATCGCCCTGGGAACCAGCGACGACGCCTACGGCAACGGCATCCCCGACGAATGCGAGGAGGACTGCAACAATAACGGGACGTCCGACTACACCGAAATCCAGTTGAACATGCCGCTCGACGTCGATCGCGATGCGGTGCTCGATTCGTGCCAGAATTGTGACGCGGACGGGCTGACCGATCATCAGGAACTCGAAGGTGCGCATTACGCGTGGGTCGCCAGCGGCATCTCGGGTGCCCCCGCGGTACAGTTCTTCCCCACCACCGGCGTGGTGACCTCACTGACCCAGACGGGCGGAAGCGCCACCATCTTCGAGGGACAGGACGTGGTCATCTCTCCCGCCGGTCAAGTGCTGATATCGAGTGCGATCAGTGATCGCATCCTGGAGTACAACCCGAACGGGAGCTTTCAGCGCGTCCTGGTCAACACGGGCGCGGGCGGGCTGGACTATCCGACGGGCATGGCCATCAGCCCGGCCGGCACGCTCCTGGTCGCCAGTCGCGACACCGACGCCGTGCTCGAATTCGACGTGTCCAACGGAGACGCCCTAGGAATGTTTGTCCCCGCCGGAAGCGGCGGTCTCGACGCACCGTACGGTCTGACCTTCGACCGCAATGGCAACCTTTACGTCGCCAGTTCGACGAACGAGATACTCAGGTATAACGGCGCGACCGGGGCCTCCATGGGCAAGCTCGTTGCGGCGAGCAACAACGGCGGGATGGATCAGCCGCGCGGCATGACCTTCAAGGCGGACGGCAACCTGCTGGTCGCCAGCTACGGCACGGACGAGGTATTGGAGTTCGAATGGGGCACCGGGGAGCCGCTCGGCAAATGGGCCCAGGTCGGCACGTCAGACCGCCTGACGCAGGACAGTCCGTGGGGAATCCGCGTCGCACCCAACGGTCACGTCTTTGTCACCCGCACCGGGACGGACTACAGCTCCGGCGGCGGTGGCGGCAACCGCGACGCCGGGGATGTCGGCTACCTGCACTTTACCGACGCCCGGATGTACGAATACGATGTCTGCACGGGCCTCTTCCGCCGGACGCACATCGGTGGAAACGATCACGGCCTCGACTTCGCGACCGGGTTCGCCATCTACCCCGGTTGGGACATCGACTGCAACAACAACCAGATTCAGGACGACTGCGACATCGCTTCGGGGTTCAGCGAAGATGCCAACACCAACGGAACGCCGGACGAATGCGAGATCGACTGCAACGCGAACGGCACGCAGGACGAACGCGACCTCATTCCGTTCGGCAGCAGCTTCGACTGCAACTGCAACTTCATCCCGGACGAGTGCGACGTGAGTTCCGGCAGCAGCGGCGACTGCAACGGCAACAACGTGCCCGACGAGTGCGAGGACTGCAACGGAAACGGACTGGCCGATGCCTGCGACATCAGCGGGGGCGGCAGCGACGACTGCAACGCCAACGCCATCCCCGACGACTGCGAGTCGGCGACCGACTGCAACAACAACGGGTCTGCGGACATCTGCGATCTGTTCGACGGGACCGCTTCGGACTGCAACGAGAACGGCATCCCCGACACCTGCGACGCGGCCGGCGGCGGTCTGATTCTTGACGTCGACTTCGAGGGCGGTCTGCCCGCCGGTTGGTCGACCTCGGGTATCTTCTCGGTCACCACCGCTTGCACCGTCAATCCGGTGTGCGACGGCATACGATGGGCGTACGCGGGAAGCACGTTCTCGTGCAGTTACGGCAACAACCAGTCCGGGGAGCTGGTCTCGCCGCCCATCGCCCTGCCCGCCGCCCAGGCCGAGCTGAGCTTCTGTCAGGTGGTTGACACCGAAGCGGGCTTCGATTTCGTCGAGGTCTTCATCAACTCCGATCAGGTTCTGCAGGAAGCGGGCGAAGTCGGCGTCTGGGAGGATCGATCGATCGACCTGACACCCTACGGCGGACAGAACATCACCATTACCTTCCGGTTCGCGAGTGACTCCTTCGTGTCCGGTACGTTGGGCTGGCAGGTAGACAACATCCGGATCGTCGCGGGCAGCGAGGACTGCAACGCCAACAGTGTGCCGGACGAGTGCGATCCGGACTGTGACGGCGACACCATACCCGACGCGTGTGACGGTGCGGGATGCACCTGTCCGATCGCCACCGCCCCACAACCCGAGGCCACCGCGGTCGCGAAGAACCGCTGCCTGTCGATCGTGCCGACCAACGCCGGAGTCAACACGGCGCTCCGCGTGAACCTCAAGAACGTCCCCAGTCCGCTCAGCCATCTGAACGGTACGAAGGTCTGGGTCAGCAACCCGCAAGATGTGACCGAGGCGTCGGGCGACAACGACAACACCCCGCCGACTTTCACCGCTGCGAGTTTGCAGTCCACGCCGGATTGTCGCGACTGGGGCGCGGTGGGACCGATCGACGTCATCGACACCGACATCATCCCGGGCGGGACCTACGAGGTGCAGGCGATCGACTGTATCTGTGCCACGACCGCGATCGGTAACTATTCCTCGCCGCTTCAGGTGGACACGAGCATCTGGGGTGACGTCGTGGGCAACAATTTCGACCTGCTCGTGCCGGGTCGGTGGGACCCGCCG
>JASFUW010000042.1:0-19412 GCA_050050135.1 Phycisphaerae bacterium | reverse complement strand
CGGAAGATGCGGAAGCACGTCGATCCTGCAACGTGTCGACGCCAGCACGGCACGAGCGGCGCCGTCAATCGACGCGATGTGGGTCGCGAATCGGTCAGCCGGGAGTCGATCGAGCAACTGCGAAACGCCGACGCGCTGTTCCCAACCCGCGGACCTGTCGACCAAGTGACAAATCGTCGTCATTTTTCTCGTTCGAAGTCACCGAGGCGATGGTCGTAGAACAGCTTGGCCACGTCGGTGGCGAGTTTCGCGGTTAGCTCTTTCGAGATCGCGTCCCTGGTCTTGGCGATGCTCACGTCAGCCCCACCCAAAGTCGCGCTGACCAGATGCCCGCGCGGGCTGGGAGGCCACAGGCGAACACGCGAACGGCGCTCCTTCTCCGCGGCGTTGATCACCTTCACGGTCACTGCAAAGTGGGCGGCGACGGTCGTGTCCTGGATGTTGGCGTCCGCCATGAACTCCTCGACCTGAATCCACAGGACCTGCCGGGCGCCGGCGCGCTCCCCGATCTCGCGGCAGCCGCGCTTCTCGAAGTCCTTCACGGATTGTCGAAGATGGTCGACGGTCTGCCGGGGGATGAGCTTTTTGGCCGCTTTGTGTTTCAAAAGCTCCTGGGCGAGGGCGTCGAACAGATAGTGCCGGGCGGCGGGCCAGTCGACACGACCGGAGGGATCATCCACCAGAATCATCACTGGACCGTCGGTCAGACGAAACTCGGCCTCGATCTTCTGGCCCCGCCCCACGCCCATGAAGTAGAGAATCTCGCCCTGGGTGAAGCCGCAGCCGGGCAGCAGCGCGCCAAGCAGGACGAGGAGCAGGGCACGGCATCCAACGCCGGGCGGGTCCGGAGCATGCACGGCGCGTTGGACGGGCTCAGGCACGTTTACCCCGAAGGACCTACATTTCAACGGTGTATTCATAGAACTTCCTGGCCACCAACTCCGCGAACTTCCGATAGGTGGTCTCTCGGACCAGCGGGGAGTTCGTAGCGCTCATCAGAACAGGCGCCCCATCCGGATAGACACACCTGACGGGCGCCAGTTCGTACCGCCTGACCTGATCCACATCCGCGCGGATGTCATGCACCGACACGGATGCGTCAATCCGCCCGTGCAAGAACTGCGGCTGATCGGGATCGCGAATCTGGAACCTGACAATCTCAAGATAGATGACAAAATCCGCGTCAAACGCACGACCGACGGCTTGGGGGTCCACGCGGGCGTCAATGTTCCGTTGGAGCAGGTCTTCCACGTCCCGCGAATCGACCACCGTGGTGTCGAGTCGGCGGCGTGCCATCTCGGCGTCGAGCTTGTGGCTTACGTACGTCGCCAGTTCGAGCCGAGCGTGCTGGTAATCAAAGAGTGTGGACGGGTCCGTCCAGACCAGGACGGCCACACGGGCGTTGCGCAGCTTGTCGAACTCCGGTCTGACCTTCTTACGGTGCTCGCCGACGAACACAAAAGGGGTGAGCCAGGCACATGAGACAAGGAAGGGCAAAACCGAAACGAGCGTCAGTCGGAGCGAAACGGTTCGCACGTGCACGGTCTCCATGGTGGCGCTTGTGCGCTGCCGGCGACTCGACTGAGCCCGCCGAAGCCTAACTCGTGACGGGCAGGGTCCCTGTCACGATGCCCATGATAATCTTGAACACCCATCCGCCGACAATCAACACCACCAGACCGATCACCAGCCACGTGGGTGAGATACGGTACCAGTTAACCGCCCAAACGCGGCCGGTCAACATGGTGCTGACCGCCAAGCCGGCCGCCAGGATCGTCGAAAGGGCCAGGAACAGTCCGGCAGGCTGAGCCCGGAATGCCGATAAAAGCTGACCACGAACGGTGTGCGCGAACGCCGTCGTCATCCCGCACGTGGGACAAGGGTACCCGACAATGACGAGCATACTGCAAGGGGGTAGTCCCATTTGTTGATGCGACCCGAATCCGGCACTTGCGGGCTCAAGTCGTGCGGCAAGACCGAGGATCAGGACACATCCCACGAAGACGGCGGCGCCGATGAGCCGAGCCCGCGCCGGGCGTCGAGCCTGGACTCGGAACACGACCGAACCCAACGGATGGAAGGCTGTTCCCGGTCGAGGCGCCGTCGGCTCAGTGGTTTCGAACTCGCTCACGGCTTTTCTTGTGGTTGACACCGGACGAACCAGTCAGGAACTCTAAGGTATACTCCACTGACGCGGTGGTCAACAAGTCGGTATCATGGGCATCGGAGGTGTCGTCGAGTCTGCGCCCGGAAGGTCCCGCGGTTGACCTCGAACGCACAAGCGGATCGAGACACCACTTTACACAAGATGCCACAGGGGTTCGGGCGATAAGCCCAATATGATCTGCCGGACTCGAACCCGCGCAGAGACGCAAGGGACGCGCTGAACAAACAGGCCGGACGCGCGGGGCTGACGCACAAACACTGGACTGTCGGAGACAACGGTATGTCACGATCGCTCGGAATGCTCCTGTCATTCCTCTCCCTGTTCGCGGGCGCTTCGGCACTTGCAGCCGACGTGCTCGACCCGAACAATCCACCGCACGGTCGATTCCTCGACGAATGGGCGGAGGTCTATATGGCTGGCGGAAAAGTCGGGTACATGCAGTCCACGATGGCCCGCGAAGGGGAGATTGTTCACACCCGGACGGTAACCCGGCTGAGAATCGGCCGCGCCGACAGCCCCGTCGAAATCCAGATGACGCAATCAACGACCGAGACACTCGCGGGTGTGCCCGTGGCGTTCGGATCGGAAATGAACTTTGCCGTCATGAAGACGCACGTCAGGGGCGCGGTCAAGGACGGCCGCGTGCAACTCGTGAAGTCTCAGTTGGGTATGAACCAGACCAACACCTTCGACTACCCCGAGGGCGCCCTGATGGTCTGGGGCGACTACCGCGAACGACTCTTGCGCGGGTTCAAACCGGGCACGGAATACACGCTCGAGGCCTACTCGCCCGAGATGCGCGAAGACGGCGCAATCCGCTCCATCACGAAGATCGGAGACTGGGAGCAGATCGACCTTCACGGCAAGCCGACACGCGCCCAGCGCATGAATGTCACCGTCGAGGCACCGACCGGCCGGATGGACATGACCTCCTGGGTCGACGAACAGGGACGGGCCTTGAAAGCCACGTTTCCCGTTCCCGGCCTCGGCGACATGGTGATGCTCACCACCGACGCCAAAACCGCGCTCGCCGACTTCGTCCCCCCCGAGGTCTTCATGAGAACGGTCATCAAAGCCAACCGCAGGCTCGATCCCAAGCGCCTCGAGCGTGTCACCTACCGGCTACGAGCGACCGCCCCCGAGGTGGACCTGTCGGAGATTCCGAAGACCGACATGCAGGTGCCCTCGGTTCAGCCGGACGGCTCGGTGGAGTTAACGGTCGTTCGACGGCCGCACAAGCTCCAAGAAGGAGAACATCGGACGGACGGCAAGGCGTCGGGACGCGATGCGACCGACCCGAGCCGGCTACGTGAGTACCTGGACTCGAATCTGATGATGAACATCAGCGACCCCGAGCTGGTCAAGCTGGCTAAGAAGGCGGCCGGGAAGGCATGCGATCCGTTCACGCTTGCGGACAAGCTACGCCGGTTCGTGACGGACTACGTCAGCAACAAGACACTGAACATCGGTTTCGCGACCGCGAGTGAGGTGTGTCGGACGCGCGAGGGCGACTGTAGCGAACACGCTGTGCTCCTGGCAGCGCTCGGCCGCCTGCACGGTTTGCCGTCACGCGTCGCGGTGGGCGTGGCCTACGTGCCCGTCTTCGGTCGCCAGGACGACGTGTTCGGGTATCACATGTGGACGCAGTTTTACATCGACGGGCGCTGGGTCGACGTGGACGCCGCCCTGCGCGAGACGGTGTGCAGCCCGACCAGGATTGCGTTCGCCACCTCGTCGCTGAAAAGCACAGGCCTCGCGGACCTTAGCCTGCCCATGATCTCCAAGATCGGGTCGATCGGAATCGAGATCGAGAAGGTCGGGTCGAATTCCACCGGAACCGACTGATCCGCAAGCCCGGCGGGGGGAACGCACCACGATCGCGTGGAATCACTCGCATCGCACCGCCGACCGCGAGACTCCATCCACACCGGAATTGGTCCCACCTCCGGGCGGTAAGTGCCTGCTTGAAACGGATCGAGACCCTACCTAGAATGCCATTCCCACCTGGGCGGGCGCTGCTCGCGCCGGCGCAGGCGACGCGCTGCCGACAGACTTGACCGGCTTTGCCCTCGCTCCACGAGCGAAGGGGTCGAAACGACGGTTTTCCGTCGTGCTTGGAACCTTGGGGGTCGTGCCGGCAAGACATGGAGACACCAGAGTGAACAAGAACCTCACCGCCGGGATCGTGTGCGCCGCCGTCGTCGTCCTGTACGCGATCGGATGGACGATGCTGCCTTCCCTACAACGAGCGGCACGCGGCGTCGACCGCGACGCGTCGGTTCAAGTCGAGCGGGCTCGGCGGTTGCTCCATCAGTATGACCCTCGCCTGGCGTACAAAGCCGTGCTGACCGATGACCTCGTTGATCTGGGTTTCGAGCTTGACCCGGACGAGGTGTCCGAAGATCTGGCGGATGAATATCAGCAGGCCCGCGATGAGCTTTGGGGAGCCTACGAACCGCAGGACCGGGTCGGCGATGAGACGCGTCCGGCCCGCCCGGGAACCGGCAACTTCGCCCGACAGATCGATGAAGGGATGCGGGGGCAGGACCGTCTGGTCGAAGAGAACGATGCGTTGCTCGACGCCGCCCTTACCGCTGTCGAGCAGGCCCTGGCGATCAATCAAGGCGACGAGTCCTCGCGGTTCCACGCCGAAGCCACGCGCCTGAAAAGCACCATCCTGTATCAGAAGGGGATGGCTGCGCGCGTCAGGGCACAACTCTACCGCCGGCTGGGAACCGGTTATCGTCGTGAGCTGATTGCACTTGCTTCGGAAGCAACGGAATCGGTTGCCGCACGGGATCTGATCGCGGCAAGCAACATCGACATCGAGATCGAGAAGCTGCGCCAGCAGGGGGCCGACATCGAACGGCTTGTCGCCCAAAACGAAGAAACACTCCGCAGGGTCGACGGAAGGATCGCAACGTTGGAGGAGCAACTCGCCGCCGCCTCGGCTCGGCGTGATCAGGGTGACGCGGCCCGCCGGAAGCATCAATCCGACGGGATCGATTTCACAGACCCGAACGGTCCAGAGCGGTATCGGGAGCAGGCAAAGAGCCTGAGTTCGGCGTTCCGCGCGGCCGATCGAGAGACGAAACAGCTCATGTACGGCTCCTATCCCAACGCCGAGATCGACGCCTCACAGGACTACGTGTCCGGGCGTTATGTCGAAGGCGGTTCGAGCACCGGGCTGACGACGCGTCGGGGCCTCGTACACGAGCGAAACGACCGCGCGGTCCTCCACGCCAAACTGGACGGGTTGCGCCGCGGCGCCGAGGCCGTCCGCGCAGAGATCGGCCGACTCGAGACTATGCGGCAGGCGTACGCGGCTGCCGAAACCGAAGCCGCACGTCGCATCAAGGATGACGCACAGGACGCAACCGACGTCTACGAGGAACTCAACCGTATCGATTCGGAGGCGTTCGCCATCGAGGACAACGCCCTGGAGCTCCTAGGGAACGCCGCTGAAGAAGCGGAGCGGGCGGCCGAATACACCAGCCGATGGCTCCGCGAGGGCCGCGATCGGGCCGACGGGGCCTCGCCCGATGCCAGCCCGTTCGCCGCTCAGGCGAACGCGCGCTGGATGACCGGATTCGTCACCGCACAGATCGCAGACGCCTGCCTCGCGAAGGCGTGGGTGTATTACGATCGATACAACGCGTACTCATCAAATGCCAAGGTGCTCACTACGATCGCGGGAACGCTCGGTTTAGATGAAGCCGACAGCACGGCCGAACAAGAGAAGGCACAGGACGCGCATGACCGGGGCGTTGAGGAGATCGCAGAGGCGATGAACGCCCTCGAGTCGGCCCACGGCGAGGCCGGTCGGCATTGGACCATCACGGCCCAGGCGGCCGGAACCGCTTACCTTATGGCCCTGTTCGGACACGACGATTACGTGGCGGATGCGGTCGAAGGCTACCGAAAGGCACTCCAAGGACGAGAGGACGCCGACGTTGCCAAGGTGTTCGCCGCACGGCTGAGCCGACTCGAACAGCGTTAGCCCGGCAAGCCCCCCGCCCTCGGTTACGAATCTCTCATTGCACTACCAATTTAATTTATGGTGCTTCCGGCGATTTCCCGAGCCAGGTCCTCGAATCCTCGCGGCTAGGTTGACCGGCCACATCTGTCGAGAGATAATTTAGGGCAATGCTATGGGGCATTGCCAACCGCCGCTGCCGGGTGCAGCGCGTTGGTCGCACTAGGAGCCTCGGCCGGAAGCCGCTTCGCGCGGTCCCGCGTGAGAACCCCCGGAGCCGCCAAGCCACCCGCATAACGAAGCCTGCAACCGTGATCGCCGGAACCTGACCTTTGAAGCACTCGAAACCCAAGTTCTACAACAGTGACATGGCCGATCTGGCCCACCAGTTGACGCTCTCACCGCGCCGACTGCGCTTGGCCCAGATTCGCGGCATCGAGGAACTGTTGGGGTTGATCGACGTGCAAAAAGCCTACCCGTTCGAATTCGTTTGCTTCCACATTACGAACTACCGAAAGCGCGGCCCCACCACCGGATACAGCATTCCCGGAAAGGCGCTGATCGGCGACCTCGCGGCGATGGCGGAGCTACTCAGCCGTCGGGCGAGCATTCCGTTGACCGACGTTGACGAACCGTACCACAGCCACGAACAGGTCGCGGCTGAGCTGAAAGTGTCGACGAAGACCGTACGCAGGTGGCGCGACCGCGGCTTGATGGGCATACGCGTGGTGTCGGAAGACGGCGTCGGCCGCCTTGTCTTTTTGCGTCGTACGGTCGACCGGTTCAAGAAGCGCAACAAAGACCTCGTTGCCCGTGGGGCCTCCTTCACGCAGCTATCCGGCGCCGAGCGGAATCGCATAGTGCGGCGTGCCCGCGAGTTGCTCGCCGAGCAACCGATGAAGCTGCACGCAGCCGCCAAGGTGCTCTCGGAGGAAACCGGACGCGCCGTCGAGACAGTCCGTTATACGTTGCGCCGGTTCGACGAAACCCACCCGAAGCGCGCCCTGTTTGCGGACCGGACGGACGGCGGCTTCAGCGAGCGCGATCTGTCCATCTGGCGCTGTCACGAGGCGGGTGACTCGAACGCGTCCATCGCCCGGGCCTTTACGTGTTCGATCGACGACGTCGAACGCGTCCTCCGGAGCGTACAGTTACACAAGTGGTCCGGACTTTCGTGGGACCACGTGCACGACGAACTTTTCGACGCACCCAACGCCGACGCCATCATCCTGGACGCGCCCGAACCGCCGCCGTCCGACGCGCCGCTGCCCAAACCCCCCAAGGACGTGCCCTCGTACCTGCAATCGTTGTACCTAACGCCTCTGCTTACGCCCGAGCAGGAGCGCGATCTGTTTCGCAGATACAACTACCTGAAGTTCAAGACGGCCGAGGCGCTCAGGAAGCTCGATCCCGACAGCGCCTCCAAGGCCCAATACGTGCGTGTGGCCGACCTGATGGCCCGGGTCGATGCCACCCGGCAGCGCATCACCAGCGCAAACCTCCGCCTGGTGGTGAGCATCGCCAAGAAACACGTCGGGTGGTCCCACAACTTCTTCGAGGTTGTTAGTGACGGAAATATGTCACTCATGCGCGCGATGGAGAAGTTCGATTGCGCCCGCGGAACGAAGTTCAGCACGTACGCGACGTGGGCCATCATGAAAAACTACGCCCGCTCGATTCCTGAACAGCGCTATCATTACGCACGCTACGTCACCGGCCAGGAGGAGATTCTGTCGACCGAAGCGGATCGCAGCACCGAACCGGCGAACGAGAGCGACCGCGAACACGTCCGTAATGCCATCGCGTCCGGGATGAGCGAGCTCGACGAGCGCGAGCGGGAGATCATCGCCAGCCACTTCGGTCTGGGGCGGAGCGGCGCGCCTTTGACCCTCGAGCAGCTCGGCAAGCGGTTCGGCGTCACCAAGGAGCGAGTCCGCCAGATCGAACAACGCGCACTCGCCCGCCTCCGCGAGGTCCTCGCGCCCTCGCTCGTCGACGCGCTGACCCACTAGCACAGCGCCCGTTCCCCGCTTCGAATCACTGCTTGTTTGAAGGCCCCTGTCGTAGATCGCGCGGATGATGCACGATCAAGCGCACCGACTGAACGACCGATAACTAACAACGTGAATACGGTGGTCGGTGTCATCTTGGCCCGCGCGGGGAGCAAGGGATTGCCCGGCAAGTGCATGCGCGAACTGCTCGGGCGCCCGCTGATCAGCTACACGATGGACCACGCCCTCGCCAGTCGGCGCTTGACAGCCGTCGCGGTATCTACCGACTCGGAGGACGCAAAGGCGTTGGCCCGACAACGAGGGCTGGACGTCATCGATCGGCCCCCACCGTTGGCAACCGACGAAGCCACCGTGGACGCAGCCGCACGACACGCCGTCGAGTGCTGGGAAGACCGGCACGGCAAACCGGTCGACCTGGTCGTTCTCTTGTACGGCAACATCCCCATCCGAGCCGAGGGACTCATCGACCGTGCCGTCGAGCACCTGATCACGACGGGCGCCGATTCGGTTCGGAGCGTCGCCCCGGTCACGAAGCAGCATCCCGATTGGGTCCATCGTCTTGAAGGTGACCGCATTCGGCAGTATCGGCCCAACTCGATCTATCGCCGGCAAGACCTCGAACCGCTCTACTACCACGACGGCGCCGTGGCTGCTGTCACGCGCACGGCACTCTTTCGAGCCCTTAAGACGCCCGAGGACGGCCAGGCGTTCCTCGGTGCGGACCGGCGGGCCATCGTGCAAGGGTGTGACGAGGCTGTCGACGTCGACGAACCCGCAGACCTGCTGATGGCCGAGGCGCTGCTGCGAGCCACTCGATCGACCGAGTTCGCGTCGCCCAGGTCCAAGCAGCCACCGGTCGGGCATGTGACCGTCGGACAAAACACCGTCGGCATGAACCATCCCGCGTTCATCATCGCCGAAGCGGGGGTCAACCACGACGGATCGATCGAGCAGGCCCTTCGCCTGGTGGACGCAGCCGTCGATGCCGGTGCCGACGCGGTCAAGTTCCAACTGTTCACGGCCGCTGACCTGGTCGTCGAGGGCGGCGCGGCGGCGCGGTACCAACACGCCGGCTGCGGCGAGACGTCGCAGCACGCCATGCTTTCACCCCTCGAGCTTCCGGAAAGTGCCTATCGGCAAATGAAGACGTACTGCGATGAGCGATCGATTCAGTTCCTCGCAACACCGTTTGGCGAAAAAGAGGTCGACCGGCTGGTACGGCTAGGGGCGCCGGCCGTCAAGATCGCGTCGACGGACTTGACCAACCACAGGCTTCTTACGCATGCTGCCGCGTCGGGGTTGCCGATGATCGTTTCGACGGGCGCGTCGACCGATGCCGAGATCAGCGCCGCGGTCGAGACCCTGCGCCGAGCGGGGTCGGCGGACCGGCTGATCCTCCTGCACTGCGTAAGCTGCTATCCCG
Source organism: Phycisphaerae bacterium (assembly GCA_050050135.1). Taxonomy (GTDB): domain Bacteria; phylum Planctomycetota; class Phycisphaerae; order UBA1845; family UBA1845. The sequence continues at coordinate 9,834 of JASFUW010000042.1, read as the reverse complement.
CCCCGCTGGACGCCATGAACTTGCGTGCGATCGAGACGCTCAGGCTTGTCCACTGCGTCCCGACCGGTCTGAGCGATCACACGACGTCGACGCAGGTCGGTGCTTGGGCGGTCGCTGCCGGGGCTTGTGTCCTCGAGAAGCACTTCACGCTCGATCCTGCCGCACCCGGTCCGGACCATGCCATGTCTATGTCACCCACGGGGCTGGCAGAATACGTAAGGGCCGTACGTGAGGTCGAAAGAGCGTTGGGGGAAGGAAGCATGGGAATGCACCGAGCCGAAGGCGAGGTTCGAGCTGTTGCCCGCAAGAGCGTGGTGGCGTCACGAACGATCCGGTCGGGAACGCGGCTTACCGCCGACATGCTGACGCTCAAGCGGCCGGGAACGGGGCTGGACCCCGGCGCCATCGATCGGTTGGTCGACCGTACCGCCGCCGTCGATATTCCTCGTGACACCCTTTTGTCATGGGACATGGTCCGATGAAACGCGTACGGCGCGGTCGAGGGGTGCGCCGCGTTGCGGTCGTCACCGGCACGCGGGCGGAGTACGGGCTGCTTTGCTCTACGATGGACGCGATCCGCAAACGGCGCGGCCTCGACCTCCGCGTGGTCGTCACGGGCATGCACCTGCTCCGCAAGTTCGGGTATACGGTCCGTCAGATCGTCGATGACGGATGGCCCATCGCGGCCCGAGTCAGGATGCAGGCGGGCGACGACCACCCGACGGACCAGGCTACGGGGTTGTCACGCGGGGTAGCGGGCATCGCGAAGTTCCTCGAAAGCGACCGTACCGACATCGTCGTCGTGCTCGGCGACCGGATCGAGGCGATGGCCGGTGCGCTTGCCGCGGTCACCACAGGTCGGCGCGTCGCCCACATCCACGGCGGCGACGTCGCACCCGGCGACTTCGACGACCGTCTGCGGCACGCGATCACCAAGCTCGCCGACGTTCACCTCGCCGCAACGCGAAAAGCTGCACAGAGGATCATTCGCATGGGGGAAGACCCTGAGCGCGTCCACCACGTTGGCGCACCCGGGCTCGACCGACTGCTCGAACTGGTTGATCGAAGGAGACCGAGACCCCGCGCACGCGGCAAATCAGCCATCGTCCTGCACCATCCGTGTGGCCGGCCGGCGTCCGTCGAGCGACGCGTCATGACCGCCGTGCTTCGCGCCGTCCACGATGCGAAGCTGGGTGCAACCATTATTCACCCGAACAGCGACCGCGGCCACGAGGGAATCATCGCCGCCATCAAGGCCTTTACACGACGGCGCGATGTCACCGATTTCCGCGTCATCCGCTCGATCGATCGTGACACGTACCTGCGTATGTTGATCGAGGCGGACGCGCTTATCGGAAACTCATCGAGCGGAATCATCGAAGCCGCCACCGCGGGCACGCCGGTCGTGAATATCGGTCCTCGACAGCGCGGGCGCGAGCGGTCGGGCCGTGCGGTTGTGGACGCGGACGAGTCCTTCGCGTCCATCCGTGCCGCGCTCGCGGCAGCCCTCCGCAAGCGACCCATAATCGGCGCAGCCACGGTATATGGCGACGGCCACGCCGGTAAGCGCATCGCCGATCTCCTCCATACCACCCCGATATAGTCGGAATGACCCGAGCGCCCTGCGACCAAGGCACTCTACGCCATGCGCCTCGCCCGGTGTCATACTAAGGCCGCGGAGGTCCGGTGACGATAAAGTCGGGGCAGCCCCGGCGCGCCGGGGTTGAGGGTCCGCGCGCTGAACGTACCACGAGGATGAGCAATGGCAGTACAGACGGCCGATAACACCAAGGCGATCGTCGACAAGGCACTGTCCGCGGTCGGCGATCTCGCCACTTTGCCGGAAGTGACCATCAAGATCATCGAGATCGTCGAAAATGCCAAAAGCACGGCACGCGATCTGCACGGAGTCATCAAGAACGATCCCGCGCTCTCCGTCAAGATCCTCAAGGTCGTGAACTCGGCGTTCTACGGACTGCCCGGACAAGTCGCCAGCGTCGACCGGGCCATCATTCTTCTCGGGCTCTCCGCCGTCAAGAACATCGCCATCGCCGCCTCCATCGCACGACTCTTCAAGGGCAAGCGTATCTCCGAGCAGTTCACGGCCGCCGACCTGTGGCGGCACAGCCTCGCGGTCGCGGTCTCCGCTCGAACCATCGCCAAGCTATCACCGCATCCCGTGATGGCCGACGAGGTCTTCGTCGCAGGACTCATCCACGACATCGGTACCCTCATCGAACGTCAGAGCTTCCCGGAGCAGTTCGCCGAGGTCATCAGCCATTGTGCGGAAAGCGGCGCCAACTTCCTGGCGACCGAGCGGCGGATCATCGGTGCCGACCACCAGGCATTCGGCGTCGGGTTGACGACGAAGTGGAAGTTCCCGAGGCATCTACGCGCAGCGGTGGGCTTCCATCACAATCCGGAGGCGTTGAGCGTCGAGCTGCGAAACATGGCCACCCTGATCCGGATGGCGGATGTCCTCTGCTGCCAGGAAAAGACAGGGTTCCACCTGACCGCCCAGAACGAATCCGTCACCGACCAAATGCTCGATACCATCAGCATCACGCGCGAGCAGCTCGATTCGGTGCGCGACACGCTGAGCGAGCAAGTTGCCGAAGCCGAAGCGACGTTGACAGGGTAGTACGCACGCGACTCGGCGGTTTTGCCCTGTCGACGCCTCACCGCGCCATAGCGCACATCAGGCCGTCACGCGGGATGCGCAAGCCCCCGACGATCACTCACCGCGAATGACACGACCTTTGGTCGTTTTGGGCGGTTCGTTCGGGCAGTTGAGCTCGTCGAGGAACATCGCGTCGTTCCAACCCGGTTCATACACGTCGCCGCCGTTGAGCAGGTCGATCGCCCGCAGGAGATCAGCCCCCGTGCACCTCCCGCTGCGGTTGATGTCGCACCGCCAGAGTTCGAGCGAACCGCTACCTCCGAGATGATCGACCAGCGGCTGAAGGTCTGACGTTTCACTCTTGCGGCTACCATCCACATCGGCCGGCAAGGCTCCCCAACAGAATCGGTCGCCGCTGAAATTGTGGGTGACGCACGTCCACCTCTGCGGGGGCAGGATCTGGTCGAAGGTCAGTGTCGCGACGGCGCCGTTCAGTTCGACCGCCTCGATGACCGGGACGGTCTCGCTCTCGGGGAAAACCTCGACGCTAAAGTCATCGCTCCGCACCAGCCCCGCGGGCCGGTTGAACGTCATCGTGAAAGACGCTCGATCGTCCTCGGCGGAACCGTCCAGCCCGTACGGCTGACGCGGGTCAACGGTGCAGTCCGGCGGATCGGAGACGGTGATGAACAGCGCGCAGTCGGCGCCGCCGCAGGCCACGCCCGCCCCGTGGTAATACCCATAGGCACGCTCACATCGCTGCCGCGTCTTTTGCTCACAAGTGCCGTCCAGCTCGCAGCAAGCCCCTTCGACGCACAGATCGCTGTCGCACTCCGTCGCGCTGCCGCTGTAGATACCGGTCTGACTGACGCATTCCAGCCGCGTATAGCTCTCACAGGTCCCCGGATCGCCCCGGAAGCAACAGGCGCCCCTTCCCCGACAGGGCTGTACAGCGCAGCTCTCCTCCCGGAAGTCGCCCTCCGTTTCGCACAGCTCCCTGACCTTGTTGTCCTCGCAGACGCCGGCCGCGCTGCAGCAAGAGCCGCGGGTACAATCCTCGGTGCCGTCGCATTCGCGGTCTTCCCCGAGGTACAGCCCGTTATCCTTCTCGCAGTCTTGCCGGGTCAGCATACCACATTCGCCGTCTTCGGTGCAGCACGCACCGGTCACGCAGAGGTCCGGCAGGCATCGCACGCCGTCACCGCTGTAGGTGCCGCCGCCCGCCGTGCAGTCGACTTCGGTCACGCCTTCGACGCACTCGCCGTCGATGGTGCAGCACGCACCGCCCGCCCGGCAGAAGAAATCACGACATTCGAACCCGGCGGCGAACTCGTCAAATGCATCGGTGCACTGCGACTCCACCAGACCGTCATCGCAGGTGCCGTCAAGATGACAGCAGAGACCGAACAGGCAAAGCCCGGGCGTACAGGACGATCCCTCCCCCTGGTAGACGCCGGGCACTTCGAGGGACTCACATGCCTGCCGGGTCATCGACGGCGCGCAGGTCTCGTCCGCGAGACAACAAGCCCCCAGCGCGCAGAGGTCGGCCGTACAGGAGGTCCCGTCGCCCACGTAGACCCCGTCGTGACCGAACGGGTTTTCACACTCGAACTCCCGCACGTCCTCGAGGCAGCCTCCCGCAGGCAGGCAGCACGCACCCACCCGCGGACAGGCGGCACAAACCGCCCCCGGCAGGAACCGGTCGTGGTCCCCTACGCACGCCACTTCGATCACCTCGGAATCGCAGGTGCCGTCAAGATGGCAACACGCGCCGAGCGTGCACAATCCGGGCCTGCAACCGACTTCGATCCCCTCGAATTCGCCCTCCTCGTCGTAGCACTCCTGCTCAGTCATGCGGGCGCACGCCCCGGTCGTCGGCAAACAGCATGCTCCCTCGATCTCGGAGCAGAAGACCGTTCCGTCGTCACACGCAGTCCCGTCGCCGCGATACGTGCTGTTCTCGAACGCCTCGCATCCCGCGCGGGTCAACTCGGGCTTGGTACATTCCTCGTCTATGCAACACGCTCCGGTCCGACACGTATTGTCCGTGCATTCCGTCCCGTCGCCGGCAAACGTCCAACCGTCCTCGATACAATCGTCAGGATGGACCACGAAGCAGGAACCCAGCGTGTTGCAGCAGGCGCCGAACTCGGGGCAGTCGATCCCCGTATCGTCGCAGTAGCTCCCCGGGAAATGGCCGTCGGCGTGTCCGCCCAAAGACTCGGTGCATTCGGTCAGCGTGACCAGGTCGGCGCACGTCCCGTTTGGTCGACAACAGGCGCCAAGGTCGGGGAGCAGGTCACACACAGCAGGACTAGCCTCAAGCCGGCCTCGTTCGGCCTCGCACTGGTCGGCTGTCAAACCGTCGATGTAACCGCCCGCGAACTTACAGCATGCGCCGGTTGGCCTGCAGGGAGCATCCAGACACGTCGCCCCGGCTAGCGGCACGTATGAGGGATCCACGCACGTCGTGTCGTCGGGCATCATCCGGCACCCGTTGTCTGTGCAGCACGTGATGTCGCATGCTACGCAACCCGCCGTACCCGTGGGCACGCCGCGCAGAACGTCCTCGCAGACCTCAGTATCGGCTACGGTGCATGCGCCGTCCGGAAGGCAGCACCCCTCGAGGTCAATCGTCGTGGTGTCTGGATCGGCACAGATGTCTTCGACTTCGTCGCAACTGAACGCGTCACCCATATAGAACGGGTTGGTCAACCCCTGCGCCGTGGTGCACTCGCTGCGCTGCTCAACCTCGAGGCACCGCGGCGTACCGAGCAGTTCGTAACAGCAGGCACCGCCGCATTCGTCCGCGTTGGGATCGGTGGGCAGAGCATCACAACTGGTGCCCGCGCCGCGATACGCACCCAGCCCGGCCACCAGCTCACACACCTCGCGGGTCAGGTCGGCGCAGCCCACGTCGGGCACGCAGCACGCCCCGGCGCAGAAGTTCGGATGACACGTCGTTCCGTGACCCTGATACACACCGCCGGCTTGATCGCACTCGTCAACGCAAAGCTCAGTACACGTGGCTCCATCACAACAGGCACCGTAGACGATCTCGCAAGCGTTGGGGGCGGAGGGGTCTTCGGCGTCACAGAGAGCACCCCTACCGGCCCACGTTCCATCTTCCAATCGGCACGTTTCGGGCGTGTAGTCGACGGCGCAGTCCCCACAGGGGAAACAACAGGTCCCAACCTGACAGAAGACCTCCGGGCACTCGACCCGCTCGCCGTGAAAGAAGTTCCCGGGGCTGTCGGGGTCCAGCATGCAGTCGCTCTCCAGCATTTCGGCGCAGGCCGCTTCCCCGAGTTCATCGAGCGTACAGCAGGCACCCACGACCGAATCGAAGCACAGCTCCATCGAGTAGGCCCCGCCGGTGAAAGCCGTCAGGGGACCGAACTCATCCGGAAGCGGCGGACCGACGTTCTGCGACGCCAAACCCAGAATCTCCCCGTGCAAATACGTCCGCGGATACGTGCGGACGTCGCGGCCGAAGCTCACCGACGAAGACAACCACGACACCCCGATCAAATAGTCCCACCCCGGTTCCAGAAGCAGCGGCACCGGCAGCGGTCCCGGCGAATAGATCTCCGGGAAACCCGTCCCGACAACCGCCAGCGATCGGTCGGGCACGTCGAAGCGGTTGAAGGTCCGCAGCCCCTCCTCGATCTCGGCACGATGGAAGGAGAACACCAGTGTCACTTCCACGCCGTTGGAGATCAGGAGCTCCATCTTCGCCTCGCGCAGGATCGTCGCGGCGGCCGACCCGTCGGGGTCCTCGGGTATCCGATAGATGTTCCCGCGGAAGCGCCCGGACCCCAAGCTCGGGCGGACGTCTTCCCAGGCACCGATCTCGACGCATGTGACGTCCTCATCGAGCGCCAGCGCCATCTCCGGCCAAGTCTCGACCGCGGCCTCTGCGCCGGACTCCGGCGCAACCTCGGCGTCGCTCTTCATTGTCCCGACGCTGTCGGGATCCGCGGACCAAACCGGGACAGCGGCCAGGCAACCGAACACCAGAGCAACGGCACCACAGCAGACCCGTTCCATGCGCATCATGCTTCAACTCCCACGTTGTGGATGGAGAGGACTCAAACAGCCGAATCCCGACCCTGTCTTAGACTATGGGATGACTGGTTCGTGTGTTGGTGGGTCCCGGCGCACCGGGAAAGCCGGAGCATCCCCACCAACCCCCCTCCAAGGGCTTCTCGCCATTATATACACGCTTTCTCACGGTTACCAACGTCGATCATCCATTATTGAACCTGGGCCGGGGCCGGTTCGGGGTGACGCCGTTATTGGACGGCGGGGCGCACAAGTGCATTTCCAGCACCGAATGGTACGTCGTCACCGGGTGTCTTGTCACCGGGTCGCGAAAGACCCGCTTCACGTGCCACAGCTAACTCGCGGGCGAAGCCTCGTTCGACAGAGCGGAAGGCCTCACAGGACGTTGGTCGATGCTAGAAGACGAGGGCCTCACCGGAGTATCGGCCAAACGCCTCAGTCGCCGCGGACGTCGCCGTACGGTTTGATCACCCGCTGACCGATCCGTACCGGTGCCTGAGCCCCCAGAAACGTCGGGAGCCGGTCGACCGTCTCCTGGAAACGGATCGCGCGGGAGTCGACGTCCGCAGCCGCGGCAATCTTGTCGTCCTTCGTCAGAGTCGTCTCTTTCTCGACGAGGTCCTCGTCGAAGTCCCCTCGCAGCGTCCCGTACACGGTGAAAACGTCCGACCGAACGGTCACCCAATCGGAAAGCGACGCGAGCAGGGCGATGGCCTCGACATAGTTCTCGTTGAACTGAGTAGCATAGCCCGAGCCCGGTTCAGTACGCTCCCGGACGCCCAACACGCCAGTATCCATCCGATATTCCGAATACGGATTGAAGAACTCCTCGATGACTTTGGCGTCCTCATGGCGCACGTTCGCCAGTTCACCGACGGTCATGAAACCCGTCCCCCGCCGGAACGCGGGCAACACAACGTTCCACCCCCGACCCGTACCGCAGATGCCGTTCGGGCAATCCACGTCCAGGTTGCAGGTGTTACCGGCGTTGGACCCACCCGCGCAAACGTTCAGAGCATAGTCACCGCTAGCGGCCCGATTGTCCAACGGTCCTTCATTCCGTGCATCACGATAGGCCACGATCCCCTGCGCAAGCTCGTCGCGAAGAGACGCCGCCACGCAGTAACTGCCCGGACAATCGGTGTGGGCGCTACAATCCTGACCACTGTTCTGACCACCGGCACACAGCGGATCGTTACCCGCAAACGCCTGCATCGTCTGTTGAAACGCGTCGGGCAGATGCTCGGGGGGAACCAACGGGACCCCGGCCAGCACCATCCAGGGCGCGGCGTTGATGTTGATTCGTCCGCGGACCCGCATCCCCGATTGGTCCACGCGCGGAACGGAGTACAAAAAGTCTACATCATAGGGATTATCGGGGTTGGCACCCGAAGGGTCCGGATCGCCATATGGACCGTAACCGCTTAATGGCAGGGTCGTGAAGTAGTCGAACACGAGCTGACCCCACGGCAACTGCTTGAGCGATCCCGGCCGATCCACCCACCGCTTCCGCGTGCGCAGCTTCCCGTCGGGCACACCCGGATCGTCAACGGTCGCATCGGGGTCGATCGCGGGGTCGTAATGATGCGCGTAGCGCCGGACCCTCATACAAAAGCCGTTCAGACATCCGACAGCGGTACCGATGTCCGCGACCTGGCACGTCTCGAGATCGTCATCCCCGCCGACACATTCGACCGTCTCGACATAGGCGGTGTCATAGACCGGCATTCTGCCGTTGTCGATCTGCTCCCATTCGTCGATGGTCTGCGGACCGGTCGGCGTGTTCACCGTCGTTGACTTGCCGAGCCAACTGGTAAACGCCAGGTCGGTCAGGCCGGGGTCTGCGGGGAGGTTCTGCGGCCGGTAGTCGTTCAGCGAGCGGTTCGCGTGCCGCATCAACAGCAGCATCGAACCGGTCGTCGGAAACGAACCGGGATCGACGATCTTCGGCGTCCGCGGATCGCTGTCGTGGTCGAGGCGCTGCGTCGCGAAGCTCGACCGATCCGCGAAGTTGACCTCGACCGGTCTGACCGTAGCATCATCAAAACCGTACGGAGCAGCCTCACCCAGTGACTCGCCGTTGACCTCCGCATAACGCGGAACCGGCGCTTTCCATCTCGTGCCCTCGTCCAGAACACCGGCTACAGGGCTCTCAACCACACGCCGCTGGACTGAATACGTGCCGGCTGTACCCGTGTCCGGCAACGACTTCGCAATGCTTTGCGTGTCAAGCGCGAACTGATCGACGACGATATCGACGGAAACACCGTCGTATTGCACCTTGTGAATGAGATAGACGATCCAGCCATTGGCCCCGCTTTCGACCCGTGTCCGAAAGTTCCCCACCAAGTCATGATCGATCTGGTTCGCGAAAGGCCCGCCCCACTGCGAGTCACCAAACACCAGGAATTCGCCGCGGTCAATCTCGACATTCGCACCCAGCGCGAACTGATTAACGCTTGCGGAAGGATCAGACCCGGCGTCAGCGGGGTCCGCGGGGACCAAATAATAGCCGTACAGGCTGATCGGTTCGTCGTAGGGGTTGAACAGCTCGACCGCGAAGTCATCGATGACCCCATCGCCCGCGACGCTGTCGACCGACGCCACCTCCGTGATAAACGGCTGCCGTTCGAGGCCGTAGACGTACAACAGCGGGTTGTTGCATACCCCGCCGCCGCAGTCCTGATCGCCGTCACAGACTTGACCGTTGTTGTTCGAGCCGCCGCTGCACGTTCGCGGCGTCTGCATGCACGTTCCGCCGGGACAACCGCTGTTGTCCACGCACGCGTCGCCCGCGCTTCCGCCGCCGAGACACACCCGCCAGTGCTCGCAATACCCGCCGTTGCACTGGTTATCGGTTGTGCACCATTCACCGTGCAACGTTCCGCCGTTGCAGAATCGGGGCGTGCGACAGATGGAACCCGGGCAGTCCGTGTCACGTCGGCAGGCGTCCCCGGCGTACGCGCCAGACAGGCAGATTCGCTGGATCTCACGCCCGGCGGCGGCCGTGTCCGTCAGATCGGTAAACCGCAAGGGCACGCGCGTCGGGACCTCCGGGCCCACCGCGGTCGGGACATAGTCCGTGTAATCCCACGTGTTCGCCGTCAGCGACGCGGCCGTCAGCGAAATCAGCTTCTCCCGATGCGACT
>JASFUW010000041.1:0-19679 GCA_050050135.1 Phycisphaerae bacterium | reverse complement strand
TGCACACATAAGGCTGCTCCTCCGTGAACGATAAACTGGCTTTGGACAACCTGTTTATCCCACGAAGGGCAGCCTTTTGCCATCTATCTGGTGAGAAGTGCGGGTTAGCGATCCTTCTTCCCTTGGTTGCATGCAGTGCACAGCGTACGAAGGTTGGCCAACTCGTTCTTTCCGCCGCGCGACTTTGCGACGATGTGGTCGACTTCCAGGGTCACGTCCGGGGGGCGGGCTCCGCACGCAACGCACTTGTAGTCATCGCGTTTGAGTACATCCCAGCGAAGCTTCAAAGGGAGCGCTCGACGGGCGCGAGCCGAGGGCGTCCCACCCAGCAGTTCCTGCTCGGTGATCTCGCCTCCCTTGAAGCGGGCAAGCGCGTCGCAAGCCTTGCGTAAGCTCTCCCAGCGAGCGCGATAGGGGCGCTCGGAGATCCCAGACCCGTGCCGAGTCATCGATCGCTTCCCGGGGGGCCTGCCGAGTTCGCGCCACACGCGTTCCAGGTTATCCATGAGGTCTCGGGGCGAATAACGCCGCGCTCGGACCCCCTTGTCAATGCCGACTCGCGCTAACGCCCCGCGCCAGCTCCCAAGCCGGTCCGAAATCGTCGAAGAGTGACAGACCTTGTCCTTCCAACCATCGTATTCCATTGTCGTGAAGGGGCGCCCACCGACTTGCTGGGCGAATGCTCGCAGGGAATCCAGCATCTGCTTCTCAGAGACGCGAGTGACTTTCGCGTTAAGGGAGAACTCGAAATCGTCGGATGCCATCAAAGACCCATATTGGTTAGCCCGCCGCGCAACAAGGTTTTGCCTCCTCCACACAATAGCCCGGACGCGTGTTCGAACGTCGGGCTAGCATTCGGTCGCTACCGAAGGCGTCTTGCGATCGGACCTGATCGCGGACGTTTACGTCGAGGCCATGAGCGAGATCCAACAAGTGCGGGGCTTTTCGCCGCCCCATGAGACGGCCCGTTTAGGGCGCCGAAGCATCGTAGCAAGATCGGTCAATTCGATCAAGCGGTCGCCGTCGTAGTCGGCCCAGACCTACCGCGGCGATGGTTCCGTCTCCCGAATACCGATGCAGGGTGCCCCATACCGGCGGGGCCCGCCGCGAGGTTGGAAAACGCGTATCTGCGGGATGCGTTGGGGGCGAACGGGATGGTTGGTCACAGCACCGTCCCAATTCACAGGGATGTTCAGTCGTCCACCGTTCGCCTGGGTGAAATGACATAGCTCTGGCACCCCTTCGGCGGGCGAAGGATGCGGCACCACATCTTGCCCCGTAGGGGCCTTCCAGAATAGCCCAGCCATTTATGGCTGGGTGGTAAAACGTCTTATCGGTCAGAGTCCCGGAGGGGCGGCTGAGGGATGTTCAATCGTCCCTCCGGGACTCGGATGTCCATAGGCTGTCAGGTCCCAACGATAAACCGCCGGGCTAATTCCGCGTGTGCCTACGGCACGGTGTTGACCGCACGGCGTTCCGCCGCTGGGGTATCTTCAAAAAAGAGCCGCTATGTTCAACGATGGCAGTTTGTCGCGACGCTGGTACAATGTTGCCGTATGAGTTCCATCAACGATCCAACAGCCCTGCGCATCATCGACGCCAACCTCAACCGGGCGCGGGAAGCGCTTCGGGTCATGGAGGAGTACGCTCGGTTCGCGCTCGATGACCGGAGTCTGACACAAGCGCTGAAGGATGCGCGGCATGGGTTGGCCGAGGTGGTGGGCAAGCTTGAGCACCCTCCCCTCGATCCCCCATTAGGAAGGGGGGAAGCTAGCGGCACGCTCTTGCGGGCCCGAGACATCGTCGGCGACGTTGGCCGCGAGGTCAGCACAGCCGCCGAGTACCAGCGGGCCGGCGCCGCGGACGTCGCCCTCGCCGCTGCCAAGCGACTTGGCGAGGCACTCCGGGCCATCGAGGAATACGGCAAGACGATCGACCCGGCGTTTGCGGCCGAGATCGAGAAGCTCCGCTATCGGGGTTACGAACTCGAACGCCGCCTCACCATCACGATCGACGCCGTCGGGCGGTTCGGCCACGCCAGGCTCTATGTGCTGCTGACCGAGGCGCTGTGTCACGGTGACTGGTACGAAACCGCAGAGGCGTGCCTCCGCGGCGGAGCGGATTGCCTCCAACTGCGCGAGAAAGATCTCTCCGATCGCGAGCTGTTGGACCGTGCACAGCGACTGGCTGATCTATGCCACGACCATGACGCCGTCTTCATCGTCAACGACCGGCCAGATGTGGCCGCGATAAGCGGCGCCGACGGCGTCCATCTCGGGCAAGATGACATGCCCGTGTCGGCTGCAAGGCGTGTGATCCCGCCACACGGACTGGTCGGCAAGAGCACGCACACGTCCGAGCAGATCGAAGCCGCGATCGAAGAAGTACCGGACTACCTCGCCGTCGGCCCGATGTTTGCGACACCGACGAAACCGCAGGACCACATCGCCGGCCCCGAGACGCTCGCGGCTGCGCGCCGGCAAACCGCGCTGCCACTGGTCGCCATCGGCGGCATCACGGATTCGAACGCCGCCGACGTCCTTTCGTCCGCACCGTGTTGCGTCTGTGTCTGTCAGGCCGTGATCGCCCAACCCGACCCGGAAGCATCTGCCGCGCGCCTCAAGTCGATGATCGACGAGGCGTCTGCGGATTGACGCACGAACTGACATTCGACGTGCCACAGCGATGACCTGCCGCGCGAGCCTGTTTCGGGAACGTGCGTTTACCGCACGGTAGCGAAGGTCGGTCTGCGCGCATCGCACGACGTTCGGTAGCAGCACCGTAACATGAGCGGCCGTGGTTCAAGCCACCACGACCGAACCGAAGCGCTTCGCCCGACGACTCGACGCCGGCGCCGCTCTTCCCGTCAACAACCGCGTTGAAACGAAATCTTGTATGGTGTCGGTGACCTTAGCGGACGTCCTTGGAACGTAGGCTTTTTTGCGAAAATGGGGGCGATCGCTACCGATACTTGGGTGGAGCCCATTGTAACCAATAGCGGGTGGGGATGCGCGCGTGCGTGTGCAGCCCGTAAGCCCTGCGTTGACGGACATTTGGGTGCGGTTGACTTTGACTTCACGCTGCGTGAGCGCTACCCTTTTCGTGGGGTTATCGGAAAGAACCGGTTGGGGTGTGCGTGGACCGAGTGGGCGAGGCCCGGGTGTCAGAACCCATGCGAAAACGCACGCTTATCGCACGCACGCCTGGGGTCAGTGTCGGTATTGTGACAGTAGCCGGTAAAGGGGTGCGAAGGCCCGGTTCCGGTGTCCGTTGGGAGGACTTCGGCCATGGCAAGCACGGAAGACATTCTTTCGGTCGTTGACAAGCACATTAACCCGGATCGCTTCCGCGACCAGCACTGGGAGGGATCGTTCTCGGACTACCTCGAGATCGTCACCTCCAGTCCGCGCGTCGCGCGCAACGCCTTCCAACGTATCTACGACATGATCGTGCACTTCGGGCAGGAGCGCTACACCTGGATGCGCGACGAGCTGACCCGGTACAAGTTCTTCGACGACCCGTTCGAGAACGGGGCGGATGCCATCTTCGGGCTGGACCGCGCGTTGATGAGCCTGGTCGACTTCTTCAAGTCCGCCGCGCACCAGTACGGCACGGAGCGACGCATTCTGCTGTTGCACGGACCGGTCGGCTCGTCAAAGAGCACCATCGCGCGGCTGCTCAAGAAGGGGCTCGAGTATTACTCCCGGCTCGACGAGGGAGCACTGTATACCTTTACCTGGGAGGTCACCGACGAGGACGGCAAGACGATCGCTCACCCCTGCCCCATGCACGAGGAGCCGCTCAAGCTGATCCCCCTGGATGCTCGGCGCGACGTTCTCGCCACGCTCAACGAAGGTCTCGACGAGGGCCTGAGGCTGGTGATCGACGGGGCCCTCGACCCGTTCTGCAGGAGAATGTTCGACGACCTCTTGATCAAGTACGACGGCAACTGGCGCCAGGTCCTCGATCACGTCAAGGTCCGTCGCTTGATCCTCAGTGAGAAGGACCGCATCGGCATCGGGACCTTCCAGCCCAAGGACGAGAAGAACCAGGACTCGACCGAGCTCACGGGTGACATCAACTACCGCAAGATCGCCGAATACGGCAGCGACAGCGATCCGCGGGCGTTCAACTTCGACGGCGAGTTGAACATCGCCAACCGCGGGTTGATCGAGTTCATCGAGGTCCTCAAGCTGGACGTGGCCTTCCTCTACGATCTGCTCGGGGCGTCTCAAGAACACGTGATCAAACCGAAGAAGTTCGCCCAGACACACATCGACGAGGTGATCGTCGGGCACACCAACGAGCCGGAGTATAAGAAGCTCCAATCGAACGAGCTGATGGAAGCGTTTCGTGACCGGACGATCAAGATCGACGTCCCCTACAACATCCGACTCGACGATGAGATCGCCATCTACGAGAAGGACTTCAACAAGGAACGAATTCGCGGCATCCACATCGCTCCGCATACGGTCGAGATGGCCGCCATGTGGGCCGTCCTCACGCGGCTGGAAGAGCCGAAAAAGGCCGGGTTGACCCTCATGCAGAAGCTCAAACTGTATAACGGAAAGAGCATTCCCAACTTCACGGAGGACTCCGTCCGCGAACTGCGCGACGAAGCCCCCCGCGAGGGCATGCAGGGGATCAGCCCGCGCTACATTCAGGACAAGCTTTCCAACTCGCTGGTCAACGACCAGGCGATTCAGGAAAAGTGCATCAACCCGTTCATGCTGATGAACGAGCTGGAGTCCGGCCTCGCCCACCACAGCCTGATCACCGACGAGGAACTCAAGGGCAAGTACCGCGAGCTGCTCGGCATGGTTCGCGAGGAATACGAGGACGTCCTGAAGTCGGAGGTGCAGCGAGCGATCAGCGCCGATGAAGACGCCATCGCCCGCCTGTGCTCGAACTACATCGACAACGTCCGGGCCTACACGCAGCACGAGAAGGTACGCAACAAATACACCGGCAAGGACGAAGAGCCCGACGAGCGGCTGATGCGCTCGATCGAAGAGAAGATCGATATCCCCGAAAGTCGCAAGGACGACTTCCGGCAGGAGATCATGAACTACATCGGTGCCCTGTCGCTGGACGGCAAGAAATTCGAGTATCACACCAACGCACGGTTGCACAAGGCCCTCGAACTCAAGCTGTTCGAGGACCAGCGTGACACCATCAAGCTGAAAAACGTCGTCTCGGGCGTCGTCGACGACGAGACGCAGGCCAAGATCGACGTCGTGAAACAGAGGCTCATCAAGTACTTCGGTTACAACGAGACCAGTGCGACGGATGTCCTCAATTACGTGGCGAGTATCTTTGCAAGAGGCGACACGAAGAAGGAAGAATAGTGCCCGTTGCGGGCGAGGAAACGGGGAACAAGGAACCGGGAACCCCGGCGCGACCTCGACCGAGGACTTCGACCGAGCTGAGTCGAGTTCCTCGGCCGAAGTCGCCGGGGCTACGACGTTGATAAACGATGGTTTTACAGATCGACAACGACCATCAGCGGTTTCGCAAGATCGTCAAGGGAAAGATCAGGGAAGATCTGCGCAAATTCCTCACCCGCGGTGAGCTGCTCGGACGAGAGGGGAAGAAGTACATCAGCATCCCGGTCCGGGGCATCGAGATTCCGCACTTCCGCTACGGCGACAACGACGACGCCGGCGTGGGGCGCGGCGAGGGGAAACCCGGTGACAACGTCGGGGAGGGCGAGGGCGTCGGTCCCGGCGGCGAGGAGGAAGGCCGCCACATCCTCGAGGTCGAGGTCACCCTCGATGAACTCGCGGAGATTCTCGGCGAAGAGCTCCAGCTACCGCGCATCAAACCCAAGGGCAAGCATCGCATCACCGCGGAAAGAGACCGCTATAGCGGCGTGCGTCAGTCAGGCCCCGAATCGCTGAGGCACTTCAAGCGGACCTTCCGCCGCGCGCTCAGACGGCAGATCATGGCCGGCCTGTACAACCCCGACTCACCTCGGATCATCTTCGAGCGCCGCGACAAGGTCTACCGGAGCTGGAAAACGGTCCTGAAGCCGCAGTCCAACGCCCTGATCATCTACATGATGGACGTCTCCGGATCGATGGGAGATGAACAAAAGGAACTGGTCCGCCTGGAGGCGTTCTGGATCGACACCTGGCTCCGCAAGAACTACCAAGGCATAGAGAGTCGCTACATCGTCCACGATGTGCGGGCCGCCGAGGTGGATCGCGAGACGTTTTTCCGCATTCGTGAGGATGGCGGTACGCGGATCAGCAGTGCATTCCGCCTCGCCCGGGAGCTGGTGGAAAACGGCTACGGCGCGACGGAATGGAACATCTACCTGTTCCATTTCTCCGACGGCGACAACAGCAGCGAGTCCGACAGTCGAGAGTGTTGCACAATGGTCAAGGAGAGCCTGCTCCCCAACCTCAACATGTTCGGGTACTGCCAGGTCGCCAGCGCGTATGGCAGTGGAAACTTCATCAACGTGGTGCACGAACACCTGGGCGAGGAGGAAGCGGTGATAACCAGCCGCGTGAACACAAAGGACGATATTTACGACAGCATAAAGACGTTTTTCTCGAAAGGGCGTTAGAGGCCCGGCGACTTCGGCCGAGGACCTCGACTGAGCTCGGTCGAAGTCCTCAGTCGAGGTCGCGCCTGGATCGATGCTCGAAAGCGGACCATGAACGAACCCCTCCCCAAAGAGATTGTGGAACAGGCCGAGCGGATCGCGGAATACGCACGGCTCGAGGGGCTCAATTTCTATCCTACCATCTTCGAGATGCTCACTTCCGAGCAGATGTCGCAGGTCGCTGCATACGGCGGATTTCCGCAGCGCTACCCGCACTGGCGGTTCGGCATGGAGTTCGAGCGACTGCGCAAACAGCATCGTTACGGTCTGGGCCGCATCTACGAGATGGTCATCAACAACGATCCCTGCTACGCCTACCTCCTCAACGACAACATGTTCGTCGACCACAAGACGGTCATCGCCCACGTCTACGCCCACTGCGATTTCTTCAAGAACAACGTCTGGTTCGCGCGGACGAATCGCAAGATGATCGACGACATGGCCAACCACGCCACGCGCATCAGGCGATACATCGAGCGATATGGGCTCGAGAGGGTCGAGCAGGTGATCGACACGTTCCTCTCGCTGGAAAACCTCATCGACCCGCACTCGGCCTTTATGCGACGTAGGCCGGGACGGAAGGAGAAAAAGCAGCGCAAACCGCGGGAGGCCAATCTCGGCGACGGCGAGGTCACGCGATTTCCGGCCAAGAGTTACATGGATCGATACATCAACCCGCCGGACCGACTCGCCAGCGACCGCGAGGCCAAGGAGCAGGAGGCCGAGCAAGCCAGGGTGCGATTTCCCGAAGCACCCGTACGCGACGTGCTGCTTTTCCTCCTCGAACACGCGCCGCTCGACGACTGGCAGGCCGACGTCCTTTCCATCATCCGTGAGGAGGCCTACTACTTCGCGCCGCAAGGACAGACCAAGATCCTGAACGAGGGCTGGGCGAGCTATTGGCACTCCACAATCATGACCAACTACGTCCTCGATGCCTCCGATCTCGTCGACTACTGTGAGCATCACGCCGGGACGCTTGCAACCTCACCCGGCCGGCTGAACCCCTACAAGCTCGGCATCGAACTGTTGCGCGACATCGAGCACCGCTGGAACACGGGCCGCTACGGACCCAAATACGACGCATGCGACGACATGGCCCTCCGCCGCGAATGGGGCAAGGACAACACCCCGCCCGGGCGCGTCGTCGGCCGGGGTTCGCCCGGACGGGAGAAGATCTACCAGGTGCGCGCCCTCTACAACGACGTCACCTTCCTCGACGAGTTCCTCACCCCGGAGTTCGTCGACGATCAGAAGCTCTATCACTACCGGTACGACCCCAGCACGGGGCGGATGGTGGTGGTCAACCGCGACTTCGACAAGATCAAGAAGCAGCTTCTGTTCATGCTGACCAACCACGGCCAGCCATACATCTACATCGTCGACGGGAACTACAGAAACCGCGGCGAGCTTTATCTCGCCCACCGCCACAACGGCGCAGACATCGAGATCAAGTACGCCGTCGAGACCCTCAAGCAACTCCATACAGTCTGGAAGCGACCGGTCCACCTGAACGCCCGCATCGACGACGACCCCATTCTGTTCACCTTCGACGGCGAACAGTCCACCCAACAGCACATCGACGAACGCATCGAGCAGCCCGCTCATGTGCTCGAAGGTGCCTGACACCGTCGGAAGCGTCCCGCAGCTTTGCGTCCCGATGCACGACTTCGGTTCCGGCGCGACCCCGACTGAGGACTTCGACCGAGCTCAGTCGAGGTCCTCGGCCGAAGTCGCCGGGATCGCCCTCACCGGTCGCCCTTACCGGTCGCGACGCCCCCCCCATGGCCTGATCACGCCGGTGCGACGGATTATCTCGGACCCCGGTGCTCCCCGGCTCCGCCTCCCCGCCGCCCTCTCGGTGCCCCGCGATTGCGGCTCGGCGTTTCTTCTCGATCCTCGCGGGGAAACCTGGTACAATCGCCCTATTCGTACCAGTCTCATTGTGGGCTTTTTCGCAGAACGGAGAGGAGCCAAGGACCATGTCGTTTCCACGCATGATGACGTACACACTGGCAATTTGCGCGGCCCTTCTCAACGCTTCCGACGCGCCGGGATCGCCGCTTCTGACGAGTGATGCAAAGTCAGAAAACGCGGATGTCCGCGCCGAACCCCGGCGCGACGGGGCTGGGCATCGGACACGGGACAAGTCTCTTGGTTTCGGTTGTCCAGGTACTGGCAATTGCTGCGAGGCAAACGGCACGCCGGGGTGCGACGACTTTCTGTGCTGCGACGAGGTTTGCTTCATCGACGATTTTTGCTGCGACGTTGGTTGGGACACAGACTGTGCCGGCTTCGCCATCGCCTTCTGCGACCCGAGTGCATGTGGCGGCGGCTGCCCGGGTACAGGTGATTGCTGCGTAGCAAACGGCACGCCCGGCTGCAGCGACGCCTCCTGCTGCGATCTGGTGTGTACGCAGGACTCGTTCTGCTGCGAGGGCGCATGGGACTCGGACTGCGCCGCCCTCGCGGGAATCCTCTGCGGTAACTTGTGCGCCACGTGCCCTGGCGAGGGAGACTGCTGCGAGGCGAACGGCACGCCCGGGTGCGATGATACCACCTGCTGCGAAGATGTCTGCGAACTGGCCCCCGCCTGCTGCGACTCCGAGTGGACCGGTCCCTGCGCCAGCCTGGCCGAGTCGCTTTGCCCGACTCACTGTTTCACTTGTCCCGGCGACGGCGATTGCTTCGTCGCCAACGGAACGCCCGGATGCGACGATCCCGTCTGCTGTGACGCCGTCTGCAACCTCGCGCCGGACTGCTGCGCCGACGCGTGGGACGCAACCTGTGCGAACCTCGCCCAAAACATCTGCATCGGATGTCCGAACTGTCTGCCCGACAGCGGCGAGTGCTGCGTCGCAAACGACTCCCCCGGATGCGAAGACCCCGATTGCTGCAACATCGTCTCCGAGGTGGACCCGTATTGCTGTAGCGATGAATGGGACGCCATCTGCGCGGAAGAAGCCAACGCCCTCTGTTGCTCCACCTGCAAGGGAAACTGCCCCGGCGAAGGGGGCTGCTGTTGTGAACACGACAACGCGGGGTGTGACGACCGCGCCTGCTGCCAAGTGGTTTGCGACGTCGATTCCACCTGTTGCACTGACGTTTGGGATCAAGCCTGCGCCGACCTGGCTGCCGAGCTCTGCTCAGGCGGCTGTGACGGAGTGTCGTGTCCGGGCGAGGGTGACTGCTGTGAAGCCAACCTGACCCCGGCTTGCAACGACGCGGCCTGCACCGACATCGTATGCGGCCAAGACTTCTTCTGCTGCATAAGCTGGGACGAGAACTGCCGGCTGACCGCGGTCGACAAGTGCGAGATCTGTTCGGGCCCCTGCCCCGGCGACGGGGACTGCTGCTCGGCCAACGGAACGCCCGGCTGCGAGGAAAGAACCTGTTGCGAGCGGGTCTGCGCGCTGGATTCCGCTTGTTGCGACCAGGCCGGCGGGTGGGACGCGGACTGTGCCGAACTGGCGATCGAGGAGTGTGTCCCCACGTGCTTCCCGTGTCCGTCTGGACAGATCGTGTTCAGGGACCCGGAGAGCGGAACGGTGGACGCGCGCCAGCCGCATCCCCCCCATGACCCGAACACGTTACAGGGCATCGACTCGTTCACCATTAACGGACCGACCGGTGCGGCGTTGCGGCACTGCTGGACGTTGTGCGAGACCGCCACACGGGGGGCTCCCAACTGCATTGCCGAGGTGGACCTGATCGAGGGAGAGACTGACAAGTACACCGTAACTCTCGAACGGCCACTCACACCCGGCGCGGTGACCACGATCATCTATACGGATGACGTCGGAACCGAAAGTCGCGGCGTGTTCACGGCACACCCGGCTAACGCGAACGCCGACTCGTTCGCCCACGTCGAGGACCTGAACGTGATCCTCGATACGCTTCAAGGCGAACCCGGTCCGCTCTTCGGTGTGTACAGCACCGACATCAACCATAGTGGCGCGGTCACCGGCGCCGACCTGCTGCGAATCATCGATTTGCTCAACGGCGGGGACGACTACGACCTCTGGGGTGAACAGCCATTGACCGAGCTGCCGCAGTGCGATTTCACCTGTTGCCCGTAGTCCCGGCGCGACGGGATCGCGCCGCGTCGGTCAACCGCAATCAACGTTCCGCGGACAGCACGCGGATCCCTGTCTCGTCGGCACCAGCCGGTTGAAGGGGGCTTGACGTGTGCAAGGTCTTCGCGATGGCGCGCGGTGTTGTCACGCCGGCACGTTCGCTCAGCGATCGGCGTGCCGTATGAAAGCGCAACAGGTTCACCGTCAGCGTCGTGACGAACGCCTGCACCAGCCCGAAGGCGATCAGTCCCGCGAGCACGACGCGCGACCAGTGGGCTTCGACGTGCCCGGCGGTCACCCAGGTCCACGCGCCGCGTCCCACCAGCCAGGTCGCGAGTGGAACGGCAACAAGCGTCGCGAGCGCGCATCCGCGGAGGGAATACGCCTTGTCGAGAACGCTCCACACGAAGGTCCGGGCCGTCGGTCTGCCGTTCAGAAGTCGGTGTAGATGTTCGCAGACCGCGCCAGCCGAAAGAAGCGTCACGCCCATCACGCCGAGAAGCAGGCAAGACAGCAGGCGATAGATCATGTCCTCCTCGAGCCGGCCCTCCCGCAGCCACATCTCGATGGGATGCATCGCAAACAGCGTCATCACGGTCAGACAAACGCCTGCGGTCATGACGAACAACCTCGACGGCTGCCACATCATTGTCATTTCGAAGATCGTTCGGAGGAACCGCACGCCGTCTCTCAGCACGTGGAGCTTCGATTCCCCGATCCGCTCTTCATAGGGCATAGGGCGTTCCACGATCCCGAGTTGATCGTCCATGAGCACGCGCGCACTCATTGCGGGCGTGAAGTGGAGCCCGTCGGGCAACGGATAGAGTTGGCACAGGGCGTCGCGCCGGATGACGCGCATCCCGCTGGCCGTGTCCGAGACTACGTGGTTGCTCAACGCGGACAAGATCAAGGCATAGGCGCGATTGCCCAACCGCCGAATTCGCGGCATCCGACTGGTGGGCCCCATCCGCGAACCCAACGCGACGGCCGCGTCCTCTTCGGACAGGGCACGGCAAAGGTCGGCAAAGAACGCCGGCTCACACGTCCCGTCGGCGTCGAGAAAGCCGACCAGCTCACCGCTGCTCTCCGCGAATCCGTGCTTAATCGCGGCCCCGTAACCCCGGTTGGCGTCGAAGCTGATGACGCGAACCTCGTCGTACCCCGCTGCGACCTCCGCCGTCCGGTCGGTCGATCCGTCGTTGACTACGATGACCTCGACGTCGGAGACTACTGACCCTTCGATGATCGACCGCCGCGCCGCCAGGCAGCGCTCTATGATCGAACCGATGGCCTCCTCCTCGTTGAGCGCCGGGATGATAATGCTGAGTTTCATCGGGTGGTTCCCATAACTTTGTCGGTGAGGCCCGATCCGGGCTTGAGATCGCCCGCGCGGACGTCAACTCAACCGGATCGATCGATGCGCCGATAGGACCGATAACGATCCGTGCAGGCTCCCGTGCGCGGTTTCCCACGACCACCACCGCAAGGAGAGGAGCGTGAGCTTCGAGGGCGACACGATTTCCGCCAGGTTATTGATGGGCTTGCGTACTGCGTCGGCGCGAGCATCGTCCCGTGCGAAGCTCGTGTGTCCCGTAGAGACTCTGGATGCCCCCGACAGACGTGTGCCCTGGTTGTGGCTGTTCGCTGCAACCGTGTTGATCTCAATTCTGCTGCTCAATCTTCCCGGTCGTGCGTCGATTCCTCCGCTTGTCGGGTCCGACTACTGCTACCAGCTTGTCGCCGCGGATCGGCTGCTCGCCGGCTTGGGACCGACCGCACCACGCCCGGTCGCCCCGTTGCAACCGTGGGAATGGCAGGCGGACTGGGGATTTCTGACCCAGTGGCCGATCGGGTATTCCCTGTTGGTTTGCGCCCGGCGGGCGGTGACCGGTGCGGCCACCATCCAGGCGTGTCAGTGGATCAGCGTTGTTGCCGTTTCTTTGGCACTCGTCGGGTGGTTCGCGTGGATGAAGCGCGTGCTCCCCGGCGGCGTGACGGGCACGCTGCTCGCTGCGGTGGCGGCGGGGTGCTCGGTATCCACGGCGATGCTCATCAACCCGACCACGGATGTCCTTCTGGTTGCGGCGTTGCCGTTTGTGATGCTCGTTGTACGGCAAGCGATTCAGCGTCCCGACGGTCCGATGGCGGGAACATCGAGGCTTCGAGCCGATGCGCCGATGCTCATGGCCGGTGTCATGTGCGGTGCACTCGTTTGGATCCGTTACGCCGCGGTGTTCGTACCCGTCGCCGTCGCGGCGTACCTGCTTGTCGAACGATTACTTCGCCGTCGAGTCGGCCTTCGTCAAATCGGCGTCTTCGCGGTCAGCGCAGCTTTGCCCATCGCAACGCTCTTGGTCATTAATCGTGCGTACGGCATGGCGTCTTCGGTGCAATCGCAGCTAAACCTCGGTCACACAACAGGTTTTGATTTCTCGACGGATCATTTGCGTACGGCGTGGTGGAACTTCTCCACATTCGGGTTTTACGACTACCATTGGTATAGTCCGTGGGTCTTTGCGCTGTGGCCTTTGCTTGTCGCTGCCATCGTGCTTGCTGTTCGCCACACGCGCCGAACGGCAGGCGTTTTTCTTCGGGCACCGGGCGTCCAGCTCAGCGCGTGCGTCGTCATCGCCTTGCTGATCATGCTGGTCGGGGTGACAACGGTCTTCGGTGGGAAGTATGATTATGTGAGCCAGATACGATATTACGCTCCCGTCAAGCCGTTGTATTTTCTGCTCTTCGTGACGCCGCTGGCGCTGATTCCGGCGCGCACGGTCAAAGCGGCGTTTTGTGTGGTCTTGCTCGTGGCGTGCTCATGGACGGTCCGGCAGGAGTGGCAAAGGCCCTACGAGCGGTGGCTGGCGGCGAACCGCGAGGTGACGCCCTTTGGTCAGTGGGCGCGCTGTTTCGAGCCCGGCGCGGCCGGCCTGTATCGCTGGCTTCGAACACAGAGTGCGGACAACCTGATCGTCGTGAGCAACTTCCACGACCATGTCACGCTTGAAACGCAGATTCCCGCACTGCCGATTCCGCCGGACACGGAGACTCTGGAACGGTGGGTGCAACGCATTCGTCGGTCGCGGAGCATCACGGACCCGCGCGTGCTCTTCGTGCTGGACCGCGACAACCGCTGGCGTGACTACTGGATCAAGCCCACGCCCGAGATCATGGACACATTCGGCCTTCGGACACCTGCCGCAGGGGTGCCGGAGGAAGTGTCGGCGCAAGTGTTCGAGTACCGCCGCGCGTCGTAGTCATCCTCGCGCGCCTGAGGCGCGCACTACACCCTCCGGCAACACAGCCCGCCGCACTAAGAGTCCCTTAGCTCGTGGAAGCTCAGGCGATCCGTCGGAAGGTCCAGAACGGCTACCGTCTTGCGGCGAGCGCGATGGAGGGCCCCAGGGTTGATGACACGTTCCTGTCCGATCCGCTCGTCACGCGTTTCATGCGTATGCCCGTGCAGGACGTACTGTGCTCGCGGCGAACTGATCGACTGTCGGAATTCCGGCTCGTGGCCGTGGAAAACGGCGAGCGTCTTACCGTCGAGCGTGAGACGGATCGGAACCTCCTGCGGCTCCTCGATTCCGACGGTGTGCAGGAACGTCAGGAGTCGGTCTGTCAGAATGTCGGTGTTCCCCCATACGAAGGTGCACGGTCTCCCCACCATTTCCTCGAAGACCTCGACCCCGCCAACGTCGCCGCAATGGATGACGTGCCCGACGCCGACCGAGTCGAACAGCGCCATCGCTTGTCGTACAAGCAGGTGCCGGCCATGGCTGTCTGACAGGATGCCGATTCGCAAGACGACCCATCCGTTGTGTCCGCGCTACTGTTCCTCCAACCCCCAGGGCGGCGGATAGCCCCAGTATAGCGTGGGATCGTCCCAAATGATCTTTCCGTGGCGGAAGTCGCGGTCGGTCACGAGTTGATCCGTCGCGCAGTGCCCGACACGCCCATCGACATAGAGCACGTTGGCATAGTCTCCGTGGAACCTGCCGATGTAGGCCGTGCCGCCGAAGCTGCGCTGGTACATGGTCGCGACGTCGCGGGGCTTGCCGCAAGGTGAATTCCAAACGATGTCGAACAGGAGGACCGTATTCGGATGGCGCCCGAAGAGCCTCGCTTGCAGGAACTGGTTCCGGTCGTCCATTGAATCGAGATCGAGGTAGCCCGGCGCGTCGCTGGACGGTCGCTCCTCGGTGCCGACACCGTCAAGCACCAGGTTCATCCCGTAATGGAACTGGTTATAACCGGTGGTGCTTTTGTTGGCTTGCGTGAAGGCCTTGGCGGGACAGATCCAGGTGTGGATTTCCGGCAACGCACGGATGAACTTCTTCTCGTCTCCTCCCACTTCCGCCAGGATCCTGTCGAAGTCTCGATAGGGGGGAAGTCCGAGATAAGGCGGAAGCGCGTTGTACCAATAGTAGTCCTTGCTCAGCGCGTTCACCGTACCCTCTTCGGGCAGGTAGCCGTTGAACTCATCGAGGTAAAACTGGTTAGCGACACCCCACTGACGCAGGTTGTTTGCACAAAACGTCCGTCGAGCCCGCTCGCGAGCGGCACCGATGCCAGGTAGAAGCAACGCGAGCAGGAACGCCACGATCCCCAACACCGAGATGATCTCGATCAACGACATCCCGGACCGCTCGGGACGGTCGATGTGGCTCCACATTGTAGTGTAGCCGGCCACGCTCGGATCCCCTCCAGCAAGTGACAACGCCAAGTCGTCGGACCCGACTCGGCGGAGCGCCTACGGAGGCCATGATAATGGAGGCGTGAAGGGGTGTCCAGTCCGTCGAATGATTCGGTGACGGACCCATGCCCAGTGCCATAAAGCTTGGCACTCAAGCCGTGTGCAACGGCGGGGCCATGCCGCGTGCGTTCGCATGCCGGCTCGGGTGCCTGCTTGCGAGGGCGTCAGCGGGTGCGAACTTCGATCGACTCGCAGGTGCGGTCGAATGCCTCGTAGAGACCCGGGTCGATTTCCGGCCCCGACGCTTTGAGTGAAGCCGCGTACACCCCCGCGCCGCCGAACTCGGCAGCCCGGACCACACGGGTCACGATCGGATCGAACATCTGCACAGCGTGAAACGGCCCCATCCGGGTGTCGAGGCGGGTGAAGCGGTTCCACCCGACGGGCTTCGGATTCACGCCCAGGTCATGCCGCAGGATTCGATCACAGATTGCAGCCGCGTCCGCCGTGCGATCCTCGATGCGGAAAACCGCCAACGTCGCGAATCCACCGTCTTCGGTCGGGGTATGAAACCGGTAGGCCTGCCCGAATAGCGTCGCTCCGAATTCCCACCCCCCGTCGGGCCAACGAGG
This sequence comes from Phycisphaerae bacterium, assembly GCA_050050135.1. Taxonomy (GTDB): domain Bacteria; phylum Planctomycetota; class Phycisphaerae; order UBA1845; family UBA1845. The sequence goes on along the minus strand of JASFUW010000041.1, from coordinate 3,665 downwards.
CGGCCGAAATGTGATCAGCCAGTTGCGTGGTTGAATCCGCTCGCCGAGTGTTTCACCGGCACGCGAAAGACTCATCAAGCCAGCTAGCCCGGAGGACCCCACGAGCAGCGTGAGCGATGCAAGCCAGGTCCGGTACCGAAGCGCCGGCTTCCCCCGAGTATGAACCTCTACCACCATGTTCACACTGTAGCGCCCCCAAGCAAACGTCACAAGGATTGACGGGGGACGGGGAACGCCCTAGAGTTCGACTTTCATCTGCAGCGGACCACCCGCCACCGGGCGTCATAGCAACGAGGGACGGGCCATTGTTCGATGCGGGCACGTGTGAGACAGGATGGCGTGGGAAACCAGGGCTTCATGGACGATTTCCGGCGGTTCTTCCTACGGGGGCTCGGGGCCCTCGTACCAACCCTCCTGACCATCGCAATTCTCGCCTGGGCGTACCACCTTGTTGACGAAACCGTCGGCGTCATCATCAACGGGGGCTTGATGCGCCTTTGTCGCCTGATCAGTGACCAGCCCGCTTCATGGTTCCTCGACCCGGATCGAGTCGAGAGAGATGCGCTCAAGTACGGCACAAAACTGAACGAGTGGAACGAACGTGCCGAGCAGCTTACAGTTCAATACAGAGTAATCCAGAATTATAAAGTCTTACGGGATGCCGGGCCGGAGCAGTTCGACGCGAAAGTGATACGAAGGGCCCGCGAGGCGAAGGACGCCGCTCTTTGGCAAATCGCGTTCGCGAAATGGAGGCTGAGCCTCCTCGGTTTCTTGATTGCGATTCTTCTCGTATACTTTGTCGGTTTCTTCCTCGCCAGCTTTATCGGCCGAGCGTCCTGGCGGGCGATGGAAGGCCTGCTCCACCGGATTCCGTTGATTCGCGCGATTTATCCGCACGTCAAGCAGGTCACGGACTTCCTGCTTTCCGAGCGGAACGTCGAGTTCTCAGGCGTGGTGGCCGTCGAATACCCGCGGAAAGGAGTCTGGTCACTCGCACTTAGCACCGGGAAGCCGTTGAAGCGGGTCAAGGAGCACGTGGGCAGCGAGCTGGTGACCGTATTCGTGCCGAGTTCCCCCACCCCGTTCACGGGATACGTAGTACAGTTGCCGGCGGAGGACGTGATCGAACTGAACATGACTATCGATGAAGGGTTGCGGTTTACAATCAGCGGCGGCGTCATCAAACCGGACGTGGTTTTGCCGCCGTGGCCTGACACGGGCGACCAGGGGGAAACAGGCCGCCACCTGCCCGATGACAAAACGGCTGATTAGGCCGGCCATTGTCCTAGGCGGACGGGAGACAATACGTGCGGATTCAGATAACTGGCCGGCATGTCGAGGTGCCGGACGACGTTCGTGACTACATCCATGAGAAAGTGGGAAGACTGCCGCGATTCTACGATCGGATTCATGACGTCGAGGTGGTCCTCGATCACGAATCCGAGCAGTTCACCACCGAGGTGATCGTGCGCGCGGACCGTAGGCAGACCTTCGTCGCGCGCGAAACGGGGCCCGATACGTTCGCCCTTGTGGATCTGGTCGTCGACAAGCTTGAAAGACAGTTGAAGAGGCACAAAGAAAAGAGTCGAGACCACAAGCACGACGGAAAGACCGAGCCCAGACCCGAACTGTGAAGATCCGTGCCGTGCCGCGGGCGATTCGTCCGCCTTGGCACGGAATGCCGACTTCGAATTCTATTTGCTACGGACGCGCTGCATGAAACTCGCAGATTTGATTCACGCGCCTTCGGTGCTGTCGGAACTGAAAGCCACCGACCGCAATGGCGTAATTCGGGAGCTGATACAGTCACTCGCAGAGCATGGCGCCATCGACCCCGCCCACACGGAAGCGATCGTGCGGGCGACCATCGCCCGTGAGAACGAGGGGACTACCGGATTCGGACACGGCATCGCGGTGCCGCACGCAAAGCACCCGAGCGTCAAGAAGATGACCGCAACCATCGGTCGATCCGTTCATGGGGTCGACTTTGCCGCGCTCGACCGCTTACCGGTGTTCTCCATCGTTCTGCTCCTGAGCCCGAAACCGGTAGGCGACGAGCACATCGCGGCCATGGAGCGGATTTTCAGTCAGTTGCAGCGCGAGAAGTTCCGGCGTTTCCTCCGACAGGCCGAAACGCACGAGGCCATCATGGACCTGATCGAGGAAGCCGACGGACCCCAGGAAGACTAGGATCGACACGCAACCGCAAAAACGGATGGTTCCCGACGGAACACCGGGAGAGGAAGACCGCGATTGTCGGATCGGGCAAACGAAGTCGTACGCGAGGTGACGATTCAGAACGAGCAAGGCCTTCATCTCCGTCCGGTCACGCAGTTTGTCGACTTGGCATCACGGTTTCAATCCACGGTTACCGTCAAGAACCTGACGCGAGACAGCGAGACCGTCGACGGGAAAAGTGCAATGCACATGGTGCTGTTGGAAGCCGCAAAGGGGTGCGTCCTGCGGATCGAGGCACGCGGGGACGATGCCGTGCAATTGGTGGATGCCTTGACCGAGCTCGTCAACAGCGGTTTCCCGCTCGCCTACGCCCAACCGAACGACAAGGGTCAACGTGCGACCGAATAAGGCGGTGTGAGTCGCAGCGGTTGTGGCTTAGGGCGGCGGCGGTGAAGCATAGAGCAAACTCACACATGGGAGCATGACAGCAGACGCAGCCTTGTCCGCATGGCAGTTTGTGACACGTTCATGGAAATCCTCCGCGGCATCTCAGTCTCACCTGGTACCGCCATCGGCGAGGCCGTCCTTCTCGAGGCGGAGGAATATCGCATCCCGTACCGGGAGGTCCCCCCCGAGGCCGTGCCGGACGAGATGGCCCGTCTCGACGAGGCCATCGCCAACGCCATAGACGAGTTGGGAAAGCAAGAGGAGTGGCTCAACACGCACCTCGGACAGGACGCGGCGAACGTCTTCGAATGGCACGTCGGGGTGCTTAGGGATAATCGCCTCCGCTCGAGCATCGAGACACTGATCCGCGAAAAGCACTACGCGGCGGCGTACGCCACGAGCAAGTTCATGCGCAGCTACCAGCAGCGCTTCCGCAAGATGACCGACCCGCTGCTCGTCGAGCGGATTCGCGACGTCCAGGACATCGAACGTCGCCTGCTTAGAGCGATCCTGGGCGAGAAACGCGAAGACCTCGCTCACCTGACCAAACCGGTCGTCCTCATCGCCCACGACCTGACGCCCACGCAGACCGCGCATCTGTCGGGAACGAAGGTGGTGGGCGTGGCCTTGGACACCGGGGCCGCCACTTCGCACACTGCAATCCTGCTGCGCTCGTGGGGTCGGCCCGCGGTGATCGGTTTGAACGACGTATCGACGCGAATCAGCGGTGGTGACCCGGTCATCATTGACGGCTCGAACCACCTCGTGGTGGCGAATCCGAACACGGCCACCCTGTCGGAGTACCGGGAGCGTGAGGCCAAGTACATCCGGTTGGCCGACGAACTCGACGAACTGCGCGACCTGCCCGCCGTCACGCGCGACGGGGTGCGCGTTCAGCTCTGGAGCAACATCGAATTCCCCAATGAATCGCACGTCGGGATCACCAAGGGGTCGGACGGCGTCGGGCTGTATCGTACGGAGTTTCTCTTTCTGCGCCCGGAGGGCGCACCCAACGAGGACGAGCAGTACGAGGCCTATCG
>JASFUW010000040.1:0-19885 GCA_050050135.1 Phycisphaerae bacterium | reverse complement strand
TCGTAATCAACCATCGTTTGGCGCGGCAGCAGACAGAACGCCCGGAAATCACTGGGGCTGTCAGTCTGCACCTCGTCCGGACCGATGCTCGCTATGTAGCGTGCTCTCCCACCCGTGGCTGTTGTGACTCGGATCCCCCTGAATCTACCGGTACGATGCATCGCGGTCACCCCCACATAATCTTAGACCCCCTAGCTTTTAAGAATCTTGCTTTTTCCGGACTTCCCGAATGACAGCTTTATACGCATGACCGCCCGGGCGTCTCGGAATCAGGCGCCTGCGAGCGGGCACCAGCGCTGGGCCTCTCAAACCCGGTGCAACCCGTCAACAGATCACAGGGCCGAACGTGGTCATGCACGCGGACGCGATCTCGATACTTCCAGCTGCTCGCCATCGTCGACCGTCGCCGGATTGCGCATGTGGTTCGGTGCAGCCGGGGGTGGTTCGTTCAGGAAAGGACGACGTGGTCCTCGGGAAACGAAAGTGGCGCCCTTTCAGTTGGTTGGGACTCGTTGACGCCGGCGCCAAGCGACAGCATGTCCCGTCTTACCCAGGCGCCAACTGCGCCAGCCGCTCGCGGATCAGCCGCATCTGCCCGGCCATGCGCTTGCGTCTTGCGGCCATCGGGGCTGATCGACCGCCGTGTTTGAGGGCGTTCATCCTTGACCGTTTCTTGCCCTCCTCAGTAGTCGGCCCAGTCGATTTGAGCCAAGGTCTGTTGAGCCAGGCTGCCATGCGCAGGCGCTGGATTCCGCTGGGCGTGTGTCCTCGCCAGAGCTTCCGGTTGGCCCGGTTCGCCTTGATCTGACGTTTACTCGCCATGATTGGCCCCTTGTTCGTTCGTCACGTTTTCTGGTGCATCGGCTTCCCCTGTGACCAGGACGTGGCCTGGGCCGGACTCATTCACCTGTTGAATCGCGACTCGAGGAGCCTTAGCCCGGCGGGAGCGGTACTGTTTCAGCGCAAGCATTCCGCGACGGAAGGCGTTCATTGCCTTGTCGCACTGGTCGCTCGTGGCTAGCTGTCGTTCGGGACTTCCCTCAGCCTTGATTGCAATCAACGATAACGTTTTGAGCCGCTGATGAGTCCATGCGAGTTGCTCCACCAACATGCGTTCGAGCGGGTCGTTTACCGCCATATCTCGATAGAGCTGCTGGAGGTACGCTGGTCCGCGGCGGAGCCAGTCTGACTTCTCCAAGCCGAGCATGGCCCCGAAGAACGCTCCATCTAACAGCTCAACCGCCATCAGCGACTCAAGCGTCGTGCGGTCATCGAAGTCGCAATGAGACGGGTGAAACTGACCGTCGCCCTGTGTTGCCAACGCACCAGTTGCCGGTTGCCCCTGTGAATCTGTGTCTGGCTGTGCCGCGCGTGGCCCAGTCATCGTGAATCGCTCCTAAGAGGTACGGCCGGAGTGACCGTGGTCACCATGGTCTGAATTGGCCGGTGAGCGCCTGGTGCTTGCTCGGACCATCGCCACAATGCCGGCTCGGACGGCCTCCGGCAGATCCGGCCACGCTGTGGCGACCGTAGCGAGCTCTGCGTCATCCGGAATGTGTTTCCGCCAGTCTGTCCGCCAGTCGGATTCGGCCGGATCTGTAAGTGCTTGTGGTTCCGGTGGTTGCGTCGCGTCTCCAACGGCCTTCAAAGCCGTTGAGGCGTCGTTCGCGCGGCGCTTGGTGGGTTCGATTCCCATCCACTCCCGTGTGCAGCGTGTTTCGTACAGGACCGGCGGCTAGGGGCAAGGCTCTGGAGCGGGGAAGGGATAACCCGCTCCGCCGAACGCGTCGACAATCCGCCCGATGTCGGTGAAGTCGATCACCTGCTGGGGGACCTCCGGGTCGACGTCACATGTTTGAAGCACAGGGGCCGTCGGCAGGCTTCCGAACGCCTCCACCGCCGATGAGATATCGCGGAAGTCGACCACGCCGTTCGGCTCGGTCCACGCACCACCGATGAAGTCACCCACCGTGTCGCCCCACGCAGATGTCGTCGCTGTCGCCGGATCGCTGATACCCCCGCTAAGCGCTTCCGCCTGGATCGAGTAGTCGGCCGACGGCACGACGTCGAGACCGTAGACGAGAACCGTGCCCCAGACGTCGGGGGTCTGGAAGATCGGTGCGCAGGCGGGTCGCCCGTCGGCGCCGACGTACTTGTCCAGCGACGGAAGGTCGATCGACGTCAGTCTGAGGGCGATCGGTTGCGTACCGGGCACCGGCTGGACGCTCAGGTATCGGCATCCGATTCCCGTGACGACCGGCGAATCGGGCGCCGTCACGCACGCGTCAGCATCTTCGTCACAGAACTCACCGGCCTCCGGATCGCAAGGCAAAAGCCCGTCCTGGCAATCCTCGACGGGGTCACACGACTCGATTCCGTTGCAGTAGAGACCATCGTCGCAGAGGGAGTCGAGGACGTCGTGCGTACAAGATGCCGAGACTTCGTTACAGGCATCTTCCGTGCAGCTCACCAGGTCATCACAGTCCACCGGTGTCCCGGAGACACAGCCTTGAGCGTCGGCTTCCGGATGCTGAGGGTCGCACGTCTCGACGCCGGTACAGTACAACCCGTCGTCGCAATCTGCGTTGTCCTCACATTCGGGGGCGCCTTGCAGCACGGCAAGCAGCGTTACGGTCAATTGCGGATGTTCGATCGCCCCGGGAAGGCTCTCTGGATCTCGGGTGTAGAAGGTGAGCTGCGCCTCATACGCGCCGGACGCGCCGGTATCGTCAAAGGCAATCTGGTACGAAGCGGGAGCAGCTTCGACAGTGGTCGGCGAGAAGCCCCCTACGATGGAGAAGAAACCGGCACTCGGGCCCGTGATGTCCGCAGCGTAGAGATCGAGCGGTGCCTGGTCGGCATCGTACTCGAAGTTGAAAACCATGACCGTCTGATCCAGGAACTCGTCGGGGGTGTGCGTGCCGAAGTCCAAGGTGTCTTCGAGAAGTTCGACCTGGTCGTCAAGGGAGGGGGCGGCGTGGCGCAAGACCCGGCCTGTCAACGACACCTCGACGATCGACTCGTCAACACCCTGGGAATCGACTTCGATCTCGAGCGTTCCGGCCTTAACGCCTGAGGTGGTGGTGTCCATCCCGATTGTGTGCAGATTGCCGTCGCCACCGGCCGAATCGAAGAACACACCGCCCGGCGCGGTGAAGCCTGCCGGTGCAACGAGACTGTATTCCAGTTCATCAATGTAGCCGAACCGATCGAGGGCGACGTCATCGGCGTTGGCCACCGCGAGTTCTGCATCCGCGGCCGCGCCCACGATCACCGTCTGGAAGTCTAGGCCCGCATCGACGGTTATGGTCGCGGGCACCTGGATCTCTGCGGCGACCGGCAGGTGATCCGAAGCGCCGTGCAGTGCATCGGCTATGGCTGCGCCCTCCGGGATCGTCGGCGGGTCGTTGATATCGAGGTTGAAGTGGTTCCCGTCGTTGCCGTAGGGTTCGTACGTTCCGCTGACGTAAGAGACGCCCAACCCGTCAGTCAAGCCTGCGGACATCAGCAGAAAATCAAAACGATCGTCCAAACCGCCTGTCGCTGCGCCGGGTCCCTGGCCTGGATTGTCGGCGTGCGTCGATTGTGTGTGCGTGAAGCGGTACGAGAAGCTGTTGTGCCAACCGCCGGGGGTGTTGATCGGGTCAAAGCCTCGGCCGTCGTTGTCTGCCTGGGAACCGATGAGATTCTGGTATGAAGCCTCCGAGCTGCTGTCGATGTTGAAGTCGCCGGCATAGACGAAATTGGACCCGGACGGCAGTGCGTTTCCGTTCGCGCGAACCGCTGCGGTCTGCGTGGATCGCGACGAGGAACTGGACGAATGCAGGTGCATTGAATAGACGTAGAACTCGGCCTGTGGTGAGGCGTATCCGGCTACCCGGAACTGCCAGCGGTCCGTGTCGCGCGGCGAGGTGTTCAGCCAGGTGTGCGCTACGAACGTTGCCACGTTCGAGCGGTAATAGCAGGCGTTGTTCAGCGACGCGCCGAAGTGGAACGGAGCCATCGAGTAGCCGCCCGGGCCATCCGCGGCGTTGAGGACGTTGGCCAGAAAGTAGTTCGCGCCGGATTGGTTTATGATCTCCTGGACGACCAGGATATCGGGTTGCAGTTCGAACAGGATGGCCTTGAACTCGCTCTGCCGCCCTGAGGAGTAGTTCAAGAGATTGTAGGTAACGATCTTGACGGCGAGGGCGTTCGGGGGCGCCAACAGGACGGCGCCTAGCGAAAACACCGCCATCAGACAGATGCGATCTGCGGGTCGCTTTGCCGGCATGCGTTCCCTCCCTTCCATGATTGGAGTACACGTTCGTAAAAGAACCGGCGATGCGCCGGTAGAATCCAGTCCATCTGGTTCTGTTCGTCCTCGACCCACGCGCCAACGACAAGGCAAGTCATGCTACGCACCGAAGGTGCGTCATCATTTCATCAGGCCTTGTCGGCCGTACATACTTCCGGTGCGGCGGCCGAGCAGAAGCCCGCCTTCTGAAAATACTCCAACGCGGCGTCGACCGTGCGGAATATCCGCGTGGCGGTCGTGGTGACGAAGGGCGAAGGCTCCGATTCGGACTCCCAAATGATGTACACGTCACGTGTGACTTCATGCGCGTGTTGGAGTTCTCGTTCGACTCCGGACGAGAGCCCGGGCTTTCCGTCGGGGAGCTCGGGGATGTAGCTGATGATCATGTCCGACTGATCGATCAGTTTGAAATCGCGCGCGTATATCTGTGCATCGACGTATTTGGCGATCCGGAAAACCTCTTCGACGTCGTAGCGCACGTCGCGGCCGTTGACGGTGGCCAACAGCGATGCGTTACCCTGGGCAGACGCTTCGACGGCCTTGTTCAACAGGTGCTTGTCGTCGAGGTCACTCGGATCAAACGCGGTGAAGTGTTCAGCCATTTTTGCACGAAATGCGCAGATCGATTCGAGCGTGTCGGGGAGATCGGCCACATGCGTCATCGGGTACGACAGGTAGACCTTCTTGGTCTTCGGTTCGAAGATCAGCCGATACAACGCCTCGAGTGGTCCCTTGCCGTCGCCGTGTGAGACGATGTAGAAGGACCCCGGACCGCGAATGGCACTCGCGAGGACCTCGGTCGCGAGGATTTCCTCCTCACGCCAGATCAACACATCGTTGAGGTTGTGATCGATACGGTGTTCCCGGTCGAGACGTTCATGGACAGCGTCGACGTTGTCGATGAAGGTGACGTACAAATCCGCGTCCAGTCGCTGCATCAGGTCGTGGTCGAAAGCGGGGAACAGGCCGTGCCGCCAGCGGAACGATGCGTGCGTGTTCACGATGACGGTCTCTGGGCACTCGACGTGCGAGATGATCTCCTTGAAGACCGAGCGTCGAATCGAGTTCAACCGGCCCAAGGGGAGATCGAGGATGCGGCCAGGTGCCACGTCGGGTGCATCCGCGTACATCAGGTCGCCCACATGGAACAGGCGTATCTGATTCCCGCGTGATCTCGCCAGTCGAGCCAGGTCTTCGAGGAAGGGCTTTTTGTCTACGCCAACGGGGCCGGTTACGACGACACGCAAGTTGGCGTGGCGGGACGGCCGGGGCGGCATGTCATCTTTGTTGCTCATGTCCGTTCTCCTACCGGTGCGTCGGCGTCTTGCGACTGCTGCTGCCAGGCATCAGGGAGTTTGGTATCCCAGGCCGCCATGTTATTGCCCGCCGAGACGGAACTTCGCGAGTACGGGGTTGTGGTCCGAACCGGAGGTTTCCACGCTTCCTGCGAGAATCCGATACGATTTCGGAACATAGCGTTTCGCCATCGATTGCGACGTCAGGATGAAGTCGATCATCGATCGGTAAGGTTCTCGGTTGTAGGTTATGCGTTTTGTCTCCGGTATCTCGTTGATGAACGACGTAAGGGCGAACGGGCCGGTTCCGATGATGGTGCGGAGCGCCGCGCTGTCCGGGGTGTCGTTGAAGTCGCCGCAGATCATGATGTCGGCGTTGGGGCTGCTTTTGAGTCGGCGGTCGAGAAGTCCGCGAATGGTCTGGGCCTCGGCAACGCGAATCGGTTCGGCATGCTTCCGGCCGCTATAGTTGCTTTTCAAATGCACGACCCATATCTCGAACGGCTTGGCGCCTTCGGGGTGGAACTCGACGGCGAGAAGATCGCGATTGAATCGCCGCATCCGACCGTCTCCGTCGGCGAACTGCAGATGCCGATGGGACGTCACGGGACCGACCGGTACGCGCGACAGCAGGCAGACGTCGATGCCGCGAACGTCGTTGCCCTCGAAATGCACGACATGTTCGTAGCCCATATCGGGAAGAAGCACGTCGATGAAACGCTCCAGATATCCTCTGCTTTCGACCTCTTGCAGGGCGAGGATGTCCGCGTCCATCTTGCGGATGACCTGGGCGACGCGGTTGAGCTCGGCCCGCGGTTTGGGTCTGGTGGAGTCGTCGTTGCGGTACGGGTCGTCCTCGGCGTCGAATAGATTCAGGATGTTGTACGTGGCGATGGTAAGCTCTTGCCCGGCCGCGCGCCGCACGGGGGGCGCAACGGGCTGCGTTGTCGGCGTCTGCTCGAGAACGCTAATCTGCTCGGGCGAAGACACGGCGATCTGCGGATTGCCGGCGTAGGTGGACACGAACCCGCGCACCTGGACGATCTTGCCGCCGTACATCCTCTCGAGCCGCTCGGGGAAGTTGCCGAGTGAATTCTGGAATATGACAATCTTGAAATTTCCAGGCTCGGTGGTGCCTACGGCCATCAGGTTGACGCGTCCCTTATGCGTGACGTCGACCACGCGGCCGTGAACGAAGGCGATCCGCCCGATGACGTCCCTTGCGTCTTCCCAACTGACGTGCGGGCGTCCCTCGTTGTCTGCGATCGGCGAATCGGCAGCCAGCAACATACCCGGGAGCAGTAACCCGAGCAGGCCGCAGGTTACGAGTGTTCGCCCTTTTTCAGAGCGCGGGCGTGAGCGATGCCGTCTCGATAACTTCTGCACGTCCATGTCATCCTCTCCGTTTGGGGGAGCCCTCCGCCTTCGCCGGTGACGAAACGGCGGTTAAATCAGATCAGGTAACGAGCGAATGCCTGCGCCGGCGGGCGAGAATCGTCCCGACCGCCATCAACCCGAGCGCCAAACAGGCGAGGCCATACTCGGAGACCGTGGGAACCACGATCTCACACTCGTCCGGAACGCCGTTGCCATCCTCATCGGATGAAGTACCCTCCGCCACGTCGCACTCGTCGGGTACCTGATTCTCGTTGCAGTCCTCGAGCTCGCCGCAACCGACAATATCGTGGCACGGGTCACCGGGATCGGAACAACTGATGTCACACTCGTCGGGGATTTCGTTTTCGTTGCAGTCCTGGATCGGCTCGGCAAGGATCAAATCGGCGATGACCGGACGATGGTCGGACGCGAGACCCGTCGCCAGGCTCAGCGTGGGGAACCCGATCAGCTCGGGAGGATACCAGGCGGGTGTCCCGGAAAGGGGCGAGGTGTTGAAGATGAACGATCGGCGCAAGGCTACGATGCTGTCCTGCCACGCCAGATAGTCCAACTTGCTGTTTGACTGAGTACTTCGATCGGGGCTGCCGGACGGTTTTTCGACGTAGGAGTCATCGTATGTCATGTCGGTGCGGTCCCGGTCGGTTCCGTCGGTTCCGCCACCGCCGCCGATCTGGGCCTCGGTCAGCCAGGCTGCGGGGCCTTTTTCTCCGTAGTTTTGGATGCTCTTGCTTTCGTCTTCGTTCCAGTCGCCGCCAATCACCACCGGTGTCGTGTCGTCAAGGATGTCCGTCGCGGGTGGACTGTCGATGATCTTGTTATTCGGGTCGGGAACTCCCGTTCCGGCTCCGTTGAACAGGTAATCGATGTAATAGGCGACGTTCTTCGCGGCGGTCACGCGTTGGTCGTGATCACCGAAGGAGGCTTTCAGGTGGGCGTTTCCAACGACAATGTTTCCGCCGTATGCGTCATCCGGTAGATCAAACTCGGCGAACATGAAACCGCGTATTCCGCCGTTGCCGCCCGGAGCATAGGCATCGGGGAAGACCACGCCGATGTCGGAGCGTTGGGTTATCGTGTCGCCGTTCAGGTCGCCAAAGGGAAACTTGCTGAGGATGACGTTCCGATTGAACCCGTCGGTGCTGCTGCTGACGAAGACGTAGGGAAGATCATAGCCGGGTGCATACTTTTGGACGTAGGCGCCGACGGTTCCGCCGAGAAACGGATCGGTCCCGCCGTGAATGAACAACTCGATCGTCGTTTCGAGCTGCTCGACGGTGTCATCACCGCCGGGGGTGCCGTTTCCGTCGTTGTCTCCGGTCTCTTGCAGCAACAGGATGTCCGGGCGCATACCGGCGATGATCCGCGCCAGAGCGTGCCAGGCGTTGAACGCCTCTGATTTGTCCGCGTTTCGACAGATGTGGTCCTTTACGTTGTAGGTCATGACGCGAAGATCGGCGGGCTCCGTCTTGGTCCAATCGCCACTTGCAGGATCCCAGGCGCTTGCGGATGGTCCCGACGCGACGGCAAGGAGTAGGGCGAGCGTTGTGGAAGGGACCCACCGGTGCCCGCGCACGGTTGCGGATCGCCTGCGCGCGAGTCGAGAAGCGGTGCCGCGAAAAGGGCCCCGCGGACAACAGCGTTCGCGATTACATGTAGCCATAGGAGAAGTGCCCCTCACACGCGCCCGCCCCGAGAGCGAGTTTGTCGATCGGCTAGTTGACCCTGAAACCTTCCGGAACTTCGGTCATGCCTTCGTCAGGATCAACCACCACCGCGCCCCTCGGGTACCAATACCCGATCTCGCGAGAATCTCGGTCACTGAGCAGTTCCACATGTCCGTCGAAGAAGAGCGCGTTGATCATACCCAGGTTTTTTTCGGCTCGGCCGCGGTGCGAGTATGGCAGACCGTGGCGGTAGGAGAGCGTCAAGTTCTGTCCTTCGCTCGGTGACGCCTTGCTGGAACGGGTGTCGGGGGACCAACCCTCGGAGTCCGAGGAGACGCCGTAGGCGGTCGAGCCCCTCCACCACGCACCGGAAGAGGTGAACGAGCCGAAGAACGTCGGAAAGGGCTCGATGTCGAAGTCCAGATCGTACTCTTCGGTGAGATATCGCGTCCCGTCCGCGACGAATATCTTGTTTTCCGGTCCGCCGACACGGTTCATTCGCGACACGTAGTCCTTGACGCGCACCTTATCCATGATGTCCGGCGCGGACTGTGCGCGGACTTTGAGCACGTTGATGCGTTCCATGGAGGCCAATACCTGTCCGGCTTGCTGGTCGCCCCAATACTGGAAGTAGGCGGGCATTAGATAACTCGTAGCCGGCCAGTGGGTGATCGCTTCAAAGTCCTCGTCATCTGGGGGGCTTCCGTAAGGCAACGACGCGGTGTCGGTCAGTGCCGGGCACCGGTAGTAATCGAGCAGGTGGTTGAATCGGTCCGCCCGCTTTTCGGGCAGCGAGGTGATCTCTTGGATCAGCAGGGGCGTAAGCCAGTCGAACGGCTGGACCGGAAGGAAGGGATCGTAAAGCGCTTCGGGAAGGTCGGCGGATTTCTTGACGGAGACAGACACGCCGGACGTGTTCACGCCCGGAAGCCAGTCGTTGTTCGCGTAGGTATACAGGCCCAGCATCTTGCCGAACCCGTTGAGCGTGGAACCGCACACGACCTCCTTCGCGTGGATTCGCGCCTTTTTCAGGCTGGGCAGGAGGATCGCGAGCAACAGTGCGATGATCGCGATGACCACCAGGAGTTCGATTACGGTGAAGGCAGACCGATGCATTCGCGCGCCGCAATGCGGACTGTCCAAGTGGGCGTTACGGCTCCGCGGTGATGGCGAGCGTCTCTTCGTTGACATATTTGTTGTCATCCTTGAGATCGGTTAGCGCTGACCGGTACCGGCCGATCACAAAATCCTGTCCGTCGCGCGTTTCGTACGGAAACAACGTACGCTTACCGGTCTTCGGGTTCTTGGCGGGCAGCATCCGCACCTCATCACGATGCATGCGCACTCGCTCTCCGGTTGTCACACACACCAGGTTGATCTTCTTGCGCACACTGACAGACCCGCGGCGGGTTGTCGCGACGGAGTAACCGGCCAGGCCCAAAAACACCAAGACCACAACGCCTAAGAGTATCTGCCGTGAATCAAACTTCATCGCTTGAGTTCCGCGTTCCCGCTCGGAGTCCGCGAAGGAAGAGCGGTTGATACAACAGAAGCCTGCATGCCGGTAAGCCCCACGGAAGCGCCCAAAACCTAACGGTGGGCCGCGCCAACATCCTCCGGCAAGCCGTGCCAGCCTCGGCGCGGAAGCTTAACGCATCGAAGCGGCCCGTCAAGACAACAGGGCAACCTTGGTACATTAAATTTGCGCTAAGGGGAGCGCCGCGCGGCAGAGGCGCGGCTCCCGTTTCCACAAAATCACATCGAGCGAACGACCACGGCGGACTCGTTTCGGCACTCGTTCGAGGGTGCACGCGTCGCGCGTCCTGTGGAGATCGGCATGATGGTGAGTTTCGGAAAACTCACAAGTGGAATCGGCGCCTGAAGTGTTTCTCGGTTCGGAGCTTACGCGCCTATGACGGGATTGCCAACGAGCGCAGGGGAACGGTGCAGGGTCTGGTACGTGCTCACAAGGCGCTTCACCTGTACGGGTTGGTTTTACGCATGTGAGTTACGTGTTGCTTCGTTATGAAGTCGAGCGGCGCGCGTTACCTTGCTTCGAGGCGAGCCTTAAAGCGAGTCTTCACGCGAGTCTTAACACAATGTTTATACTTGAGATCGGATGGCCGGGACGTTATGTTGCAACGCGTCCGGTCCTTGGAGGCGATGGTCAGGGCCGAACGCGGCGCGGGTCGCTTTGCTTCTCGAAGCGCGGCGCGATAGGAGGGAATCGGATTCGATCGCACGTCAACGGCGCATGAATCCGAATCCAAACACTGACACATTTCGTACGGGATCGGGGAAGATCACCAGATGGGTGTGCGCTTGCAGCAGGTTGACAGTTTCACCGAACGTCGCTCGGGCGGCGTCGACACTTAACGAAACTTTAACTTTGTCCAAGTGTCGAACTCAGGTATGCTCCAACCCTTCGGAAAGAGGCGAACCGGAGGCGGACGACGACTCATGGCGCGGAGGGTCGACAAGGCACCAACTCTCTTCAGACTACTGCTTGTCTGCGCGGTTACTTACGCGATGTGCGACAGCGCATCGGATGACTCCAGACGGCGTTCGTGAAACGGGTACGGTTTTTTGGCACTACACTCGGGAGGCACAGGAGGAGATTGGCAATGAGGAACCTACGGAGAATTTTGGCGGCAGCGTGTTGCTGTTGCGCGGTGGTCTTGGGAGCAACGGCGTACGGGCAGGTGATCAACGAATTCCTGTACGATCCGGGCACATCGACGGGCGACGCAAACGGCGACGGGACGATTGATACGTCCGAAGACGAATTCGTGGAGATCGTCAACGATACGGGTGGGGCACTCGACCTCACGGACTGGACACTCGAAGACGCGGTTGGGCTGCGCCATACCTTCCCGGCGGGTACGGTCATTCCGGACATGTGCGCGGTTGTTGTTTTCGGCGGCGGCACACCGATCGGTGCATTCGGCGGCGCTACGGTTCAGGTCGCTTCGACGGGGTTTCTCGGCCTGAACAACAGCGGTGACACCATCACGTTGCGTGACGACGGCGGTGTGCTGGTGACCGAGTACATCTACCCGGATACCGTCGATGATGAGTCTGTGACCCTCGATCCGGATATCACCGGAGTGTATGTCGCCCACAGCCTGGCCACCGGCTCCGGTGGTGCGCTTTTCTCCCCGGGGACGTACGTCGACGGAACCGACTTCTCGGGTTGCGCGCCTCCTGTGACAGGAGCGTGTTGCGACGAGTCGGACGGAAGCTGCACGGATGACGTCACCGAAGCGTCCTGCCCCGGCAGATGGGGCGGTGCCGGTTCGACTTGTGCGACCATCGACCCGCCCTGCGTGGCCGTGGTTGGCGCCTGCTGTCTGGCTGGTGTCTGCGTCGACGACTACTACGTCACGGATTGCACGGACGACGGCGGTGAATACCAGGGCGATGACAGCCTCTGCGTCGACGTAACCTGCCCATTGCCTCCGGCGGTCTTCATCAACGAGTACCTATACGATCCCGGCAGTTCGACGGGTGACGCCAACGGTGACGGCACCGCCGACACGTCGGAAGACGAGTTCGTCGAGATTGTCAACGCCACGGGCGCTGACCTCGATATGAGCGATTGGACACTCGAGGATGCGGTTGGCCTGCGCCACGCCATTCCGGCTGGCACGGTTATACCGAACGACTGTGCGATCGTCGTATTCGGTGGCGGAACACCGACGGGGACCTTCGGTGATGCCACGGTCCAGGTGGCTTCGACGGGCTTCCTCGGCCTGAACAACGGTGGCGACACCATCAGCCTGTTCAATGACGGAGGTCTCCTGGTTGCACAGCATGTTTACGCGGACACGGTCGATGACGAGTCGGTAACGCGCGATCCGGATGTTACGGGTGGTTACGTCGCGCATAGCACGGCCACCGGTTCCGGCGGTGCATTGTTCTCTCCCGGCACGCAGATCGATGGCACGTCTTTCTCGGGCTGCACGGCTGTCCAGACGGGAGCGTGCTGCACGGCGGGCGACTGCTCGGACGGCCTGCTGGAAGCGGCTTGCACCGATGGCGGCGGCGTGTATCAAGGCAACGGCACCCTCTGCATCGATGTCACCTGCCCCTCGCCTCCGGATATTTTCATTAACGAATACCTCTACGATCCCGGCCCCGACGTCGCCAGCGGCGACGCCAACGGTGACGGGGTTCGCGACAGCGGTGACGACGAGTTTGTCGAGATCGTCAACGCCACCGGCGCTGCCCTTGACCTGAGTGATTGGTACCTCAACGACGAATTCAGCCTGCGGCACACGTTCCCGGCGGGCACGATCGTTCCGGACGGATGTGCGATCGTGGTCTTCGGTGGCGGAACGCCGACCGGCTCGTTCGGTGACGCCGTCGTCCAGACCGCGTCTGTCGGTTTCTTGGGGCTGAACAACGGCGGTGACGTGATCAACCTGTTCAACGACAGCGGCGTCCTGGTCGGGCAGGAGAGCTATGACGGCAGCATCATCGACCAGTCGCTGACCCGCGACCCGGATATCACCGGCACGTTTGTCGGTCACACCACGGCGACCGGGTCGGGCGGTGCGGAGTTCTCACCCGGCACGCAGATCGACGGGACGTCGTTCGCGGGGTGCGGCCCGAGCGGACCGTTCTTCGCTTTGAACGAGATTTACGTAAGCCACAGCGGGTCGCCCGACGACCAGGAGATGATCGAGGTGATCGGCACGCCAGACGAGCCGATGACGAATCTCGTGGTTCTCGCCGTCGAGAGCGATGATCAGAGTTCCGCCGGGACGATCGACGACGCTTGGGACCTGAGTGCGTACGTCATGCCGTCCGACGGGTACTTCGTGCTAGGAACCACCACCACAGCTAACGTGGACCTGGACATCGGCGCGGGCGACGTTCTCGAAAACAGCTCGACAACGTTCTATCTGCTCGACGCGATCGACGCTGCCGCGGTGATCGCCCTGTTGGGGTCGGACCTCGACAGTGACAACGACTGCGTCTACGACGTCGGAAGTGGAATCTCGAGCCTGGGCACGATCCTGGATGTCGTGACGTTGATCGATAGCGGTCCGACGGACTGCAACTACGACGGTGCCCCGGTCCTCGGTCCGGACGGGACCTTCTTCCCGGCCGGTATTTTCCGCGACGCGGATTACCCGGGTGACTGGTGTGATTCGTGGCTGGACTTCGACGATGTGGCCAACCTGGACCAGCCGCGGACGCCGGGGGCGGCCAATGGCGTATGTCCGGCGGCAGCGACCGGTGCCTGCTGTGATGAGGCAACCGGCATCTGTGCGGACGACGTAAGCGAAGTCGACTGCACCGGCGGTCAACTGCGCTACGGTGGAGACGGCTCCGATTGTGCGACGCTCGATCCGCCGTGTGTGGTCGTCAACATCGGCGCCTGCTGCATCGCCGGTAGCTGCGAGGACGGCTATGCCGAGGATGATTGCACGGTGCGCGGCGGTATCTACCAGGGCAACGGTTCCGATTGCGGATCGGTGACCTGCCCGACCCCGCCGTCGGTGATCATCAGCGAGATCATGTACAACCCGGGCAGCTACGAGGGCACTTCGCCCGACTTCATCAACATCGTGGAGTGGGTCGAGATTTACAACAACGGCGACACGGCCGTTGACATCAGCGGCTGGAGCCTGCTGGATGAAGACCCGACCGACCCGCCGGACTACATTCCGTTCTGGTGGGCGACCGGTCCTGTCCCGGCCACCACGACGATTGATCCCGGTGAGGCCGTCGTGCTCGTTCCGGGACCGGATACGCTCTCGACCGGTCCTGGCATCACGGATGCCGAGTTCCAGGCTGGCTGGGGCGGAAGCTTCCAGATCATCCAGCTCGACGATTGGAACGACAACCTGTACAGCCTATCGAGCAGTCCGTTCGAGACGAACGAGATTCTGACACTGCTGGACGGCTCGGGCGTGGCGGTCGACGTGGCCAACTACGACGACGGCTTCGGCGGCGACGTTGATTGGCCGAATCCGTTCCCCGGCGGACCGAGCATCTATGTGCAATGCTTCGCGCTCGATCGTGATCTGAACGACGACGGAACGAACTGGCTGCTTTCGGAGATCGGTGTCGACGGGGCCTACCAGGTCACCGAGACCGGCATCTTCTTCATCGATCCCGGCGAAAGTCCCATTCCTGACCCGGACCGCGGGTCGCCCGGGTACGTCTTCGACTGCGGTGACGTGACCGGTGCCTGCTGTGATCGGGCGACACTCAATTGCACCGATGGTGTTCTGGCCCTCGACTGCATGGGGGTCGATGAGGAATGGACCGCCAACACGCTCTGCGCAGACCTCGATCCGCCTTGTGCGATCGTTCCCACCGGTGCCTGCTGCTATGCCGGGCACTGTGCGGATGGCGTCGAGCAGGCGGCTTGCGAGTCGGGTGGTGGTGCGTACCAGGGCGATGACAGCGACTGCGCATCGGTGACCTGTCCGGCCGGTCCGAACGTGGTTATTAACGAGATTCGGATCGATCAGTCCGGCAGCGCCGATCCCGACGAGTACTTCGAGCTGGTCGGTGATCCGGGCGCCTCGCTCGATGGGCTGACCTACATCGTCATCGGTGACGGTTCGGGTGGCAGCGGTGTGATCGAAGCCATCATCCCGCTGACCGGTTCCTCGATCCCCGTGAGTGGCTATTTCCTGGCGACGGAAGACACCTTCACGCTCGGGACGCCGGACCTTGTCACCACGATCAACTTCGAGAACTCGGACAACGTGACACACCTGCTGGTGGCCGGGTTTACCGGCACGAACCAGCAGGACCTCGACGATCCGGACGACGGCACGCTGGATATCACGCCGTGGGCCGGTGAGTTCGATCGGATCGCGTTGGTCGAGGATCCCACGGTTCCGCCGCCCAACACCGAGTACCACTACGGTCCGCCTTCGGTCGGTCCGGACGGCAACTTCGTTCCGGCGCACGCGTTCCGGTGCGTGGATATGACCGGGGACTGGACGATCGGGCTGTTTGACCTCGGTGCGGATGACACGCCTGGGGCACCAAATGCATGTTCGAGCGGTGCCTGCTGTGCCACCGACGGGACGTGCAGCATCCTCAGCCCGCAGGTGTGTGACTTCGAGGGTGGGACGTACAACGGCGACGACACCACCTGTGAAGGTGATGCGGACGGCGACCTGATCGACGGTGAGTGCGGTGACGGCTGCCCGAACGATCCCGACAAGACCGATCCGGGCATCTGTGGCTGCGGGACTCCGGATGATGATTCGGACGGTGACGGCGTCGCCGACTGCAACGACCCATGCCCGCAGGATAACCCGGACGACACGGACGGTGACGGGGCCTGCGATTCGGATGATCCGTGCCCGCTGGACAACCCGGACGATACCGACGGCGATGGGGTCTGCGATTCGGACGATCCCTGCCCGTTGGACAACCCGGACGACACCGACGGCGACGGGGTGTGTGATTCGGACGATCCGTGCCCGTTGGACAATCCGGACGACTCGGACGGTGACGGGTTCTGCGATACGGACGACGGTTGCCCGAACGATCCGGACAAGACGTCGCCGGGTGTGTGCGGGTGTGGTGTTCCGGATGACGACTCGGACGGCGACACCATTCCGGACTGCAACGATGTCTGCGACGGTCTGGATGACCGAATCGACCTTGACGGAAACGGCACCCCCGATTGCCTCGAGGGGCTGGTGCCGACGGTGTCCGAGTGGGGTCTTGCGGTTCTTGCGTTGGTGCTGATGGTGGTCGCGAAGCTGAGCTTCGGACGGCGTCGCGACGTCGTCGCCTGATGCAGGATTGCGGACGATAGGGAGAGGTACGGACAGCGAGCGGGCTGGAGATTCTCTCCGGCCCGCTCCGCTGCTTTTGAAGAAACGGGAAAAAGCAATTGGAAATGGAGAAGCAATGATGGCACGGAAGGGATTTTTGCCGGCGGCGTTAAGCCTGGCACTTGGTATGTTCGCGGTACCTGTTCTGGCGCAGGACAGCGTGTCGCTCAATCTCGGTGGGTTACCGGGCGACGCCCTGTCGCCGTGGGAGGCGACCCAGCAGTGCGCCGACTACGTGGTTGACCTGGCGGCCCTGGACACCTCCTGGGGCAACGAGTTCGGGATCGCTCCGGTGGTGAAGTCGAGCAACTCGGGGAGTGATTTCTTCAACAGCCTGATCTCGGCGCAGTCGATCAGTCGGCTGCATGCCGTCGGAGTGCCTTACGCGGCTGACGAATACGCCGTATGGGTCGGTCAAGCGGGCCCGGGCGTCCACCCGAGCAACAACAGCGACCCGGGCATCATTCCGGCGCCGGGGGCGAGCAGCAACCAGTTCGCGGTGACGGCTGCCGAGTTCGGGACCACCGACGAGGCGGTTGACTATAACGGTGTCATCGGGGCGGTCATTAACTACGACCCCGCCGATCCCAGGCGGTTGTACGTTCACCGGGTCCTTGTGGCAAGCAACGGCAACGGAGCCGACTCGAACAGCGCGCAGTTCGGGATCGGGGCGGTCGACGAGTGGGGCAACGTCATGTTCCGCGCGGACTCGTTCAACGCACCGGGTCCGTTTCCGCTGTCCGGCGTCAATATCTTCGGTGTCGATATGCTTGCCCGCGACTGCGGGGTTATTAACGTTATCAACGACAACGGTGCGGGTGACGCCGCTGCGAGCAACTGGATCGTTCAGAAACAGGACACCACCGCGAACCAGCACAACACGCCCAACATCGGGCCGACCAGCGTCTTCGGCACGCCCCATTACCTGGGCATGACTTTCGACATCGAGTATGTGTATGGGACCGCCAATCCGCCGACTTACACGGCGGCTCACCTCGCCCCGGGCATCGTCGACCAGCGCGGTAACGCGGGGTACACGACGCACAACCATGCGTGCATCCCCGGAACGCACGGGACGGTGGCTATGCTGGGCATCGACGGGACCGGGTTGTCCGACTCGCTGAACCTGTGGGGAATCGACGGCACCGGTGCGGTCGTGGCGGGGAGCCCGACTGCGTTGAAACTCCCCGCGGTCGTGACGGATAACTCCACCCTGGTCACAAACCTGGTGGGCGACAACGAGTTCGACCATTACCACAGCCAAGTGGCTTTTCGCGGCGGGAACGCACAGGTGGGCATGAACCTCGACCAGGACGGGAACCTGTTGGTTGCCGGCGTCGTCTATGAACCCAACGCCTTTGAAACCAACCCGCTGAACTACATCGCCGTTGCCCGGATCGGTCAGAGCTGTGTGCCGGAGTGGACCATGGCTGCCTATTCCATCGACGAGTTCGGCAACTTCCGTTCGGGTAAGCCGATCCTCGACGGGCCGGGCGGCAACACCATTGGCGTTCTGACCACGATGGACGATGTCACGGGTGGGACACCGTTCGGCCCTTCGATGTCAGCCCCGATGATCGACAGCGCCG
This sequence comes from Phycisphaerae bacterium, assembly GCA_050050135.1. Lineage (GTDB taxonomy): Bacteria > Planctomycetota > Phycisphaerae > UBA1845 > UBA1845. The sequence goes on along the minus strand of JASFUW010000040.1, from coordinate 1,825 downwards.
GGAACGTCTGGTTCATCGCCGCGGTGGCATTGGACAAGATCGACGATGAGGGGCAGCCTTTTGTTGACACCGACTCGGCACTGATTAGGGCGGTCTACAACCCGACGACCTTCAGCTATGAGCTGGAGCTGATTCTCGAGCTGGCGAACGTCTTCTTCGGACAGAACTCCGGGCTGGCCTGGGAGGTCAGCTTCATGGGTATCGCCGACAGCAACTCGGTGGACTCGGGCACGGCTTGGTCGAGCAACATAAGCGAAGTGGCTTTCCCGGGCGCGGCGCGCGGAACCGTGCTCTCGCCGGAGGATCCCAGAACGCTGGGCGGACTCGTGGTTAACCTCCAGATCACCTACGACATCGACGGCGACTTCAACTTCAACGATCCCACCAGTATTAACTACGACGACACCCTGCCGGCTGACGAAGCGTACCAGGCGCTCGTGTACATCGGCCCCGTCGGTTGCGCGGGCACCCCTGATCCACCGATGCCCGATCCGGGCCTGGGGGACATCGGGTTCGGAACGAAGAACCGTTACCTCTCGTTCAGCGCGGGGTCGGCCGGGGTCCAGCAAGCGGTCCGCGTGACGTTCGACAGCGTGCCGGGTTTCGAGTTCGCCGAGGGGCGAGCGTACTGGGTGCAGGAACCGACCGAGGTGACCGAGGCGTCAGGTTCCGATGGTGCTCCCGGTCCGGGTGAACTGAGCATGTGGGCAGCCACCCTCGGCTGCAACCCGTTCTACACGGACTGGAGCACGTACGGGGTCGTCGACGTGTACGATGCGGGGATCCTCCGGGGCGGCGTCTATGGCGTTCAGCTCATCAACGAGAACTGCTCGTTGTTCTTCGAGACCAGTTACTCGGACCCCCTGACCGTGGTCATGAGTGCGGTCGGCGACCTTGCGGGAATTACCTGCACACTCGTCACGTGCGACCCGCCGCAGGGCGTGGTCGACTTCACCGACGTCAATGCGGTTGTCGAGAAGTTCAAGAACACGCCTGGCGCCCCGAGGAAGGCCCGTACGGACCTGCTGAACGGGACGGTTACGCTTCCGTTCCCGGATCGGAAGGTCGACTTCGTCGATATCGCGCAGGCGGTCGATGCGTTCCGTGGCGATCCGCTTTCGGAGGTGGGCCCGCCCGGGGTCGACCCCTGCGAGTAGCAGACCGGCCTGAATAAAACGAAGCTACCGATTCGTGGGATCGGGCGGACGAGATGCTCCGTCCGATCCCGCGTTTTTTTGTGCTCGGTCGGCGCCACGAAGTGGTCGTTATCTCGAGCTCGCAAGATGGCGTTCAGCACACGGGTCGAATGCAGACTTGCGGTCGCGGTCAAGGACGCCGGGGTCGAGCCAATGTTGTCTCGCCGGATACCGCTCGTTCGGTTGAGGGTTGCGGCGGGGGTGGGGAGCCTGGGTCGTTGCGCTCGACGCGGCTGTCGAGCATGCGATCGCCGTCAAACACGAACCAACCTCGGAAAGGCGCGCCGGAGAGCATGAGCGGGAACCATCGGCGATCATCGGCCCACATTTCGTCATAGGGGATCGCCTCGACCGGCGTCCAGAGCGGAACGGCTTCGTCCGTCTCCTGAGGGTCACCCACGCAGTCTGGTGCCAGAAAGACGTGCACCAGCAGAGACAATCCGTCAGCGAACTGGAAGCGGAGCTCGCCGATCTCCGTCACGTCGACCGGTAGGACATGCAATTCCTCCTGGACTTCACGGATCGCGGCCTCTCGCGGTGTCTCGCCGGGGTCGACACGCCCGCCGGGACCGTTGATCTTGCCCGCGCCGAGGCCGCGCTTCTTGCGAATCAGCAGAATCTCACCGGCC
>JASFUW010000039.1:0-20354 GCA_050050135.1 Phycisphaerae bacterium | reverse complement strand
GCGGTGCGCTATTTGGTTAATTTCGTTATGTTTTAGAAAGCATAACGAAATTCGGCGATTGGCGCGTTTCTGGTGGGTCACGGGTTGAGGAAACACCGAAGATGAACTAGTTTCTCGGGTGGCTGGTCAGGAAACGGGTGCAACCTGCGCGGGATCTGTCTGCTTGATGGCGCGGCTGGCGACTTGGTCATGGGGTTTGCATTTTGTCGGACGTGTCGTTTCAAGGTGGCCCGGATTTCGGGAACCCGGATTGCTGGGTGTTTTCCGCGCGGGGGTAGCGCGCGCATCGAGTCGCGTTAGGGGCGGCGCGGCGGTGTGGTTCGCCGGGCGGCTCGTGACGTCGAGCCGGGAGCCTGAGCAAGCGAGGCGGTTACGCGCACCTGTCCGTTTGGCGCGGCTTGGCGCCGTGGCGGCTACCCTGAAGTGATCCCGGCGCGCCGGGATTCGAGTGCGAGAGGGCGCCTGGCGTTTGCCCGAGTGGTCACTCGAACCAAATCTTGATCTGAGTTGGGTGTTGAACGCCAGGCGAAGGGACGGCGGTCCCTGAGCCGACGGGGCGCGTGGTGGGAGCACGAATCGAGGTTTAGCGGCGGATCCAGGTATCCGTCGATCAAAGGGTACTTGTCTCATACACAGGAGGTACCAATGTTATTGACACGTAGGGAGTTTCTGAAGGCCTCCGCGGTCACCGCGGGCGTGGCTGTCGCCGGTATGGGTTTCGCCGTCCAACCGGTGGAGGCGCACGCGAAGCGGGTGGGTAAGAACCTGCAGGAGGCCACCCGTACCACCACCATCTGCCCGTACTGCGGTGTCGGATGCGGATTCGTGGTGGATGCGGCGAATGGAAAAGTCATCAACATCGAGGGCGACAGCGAGCACCCGATCAACGACGGGGCGGCGTGCTCGAAGGGCGCATCGTTGTATCAGATGGCGAATAATGAAAACCGCCTGGACAAGGTATTGTACCGGGCCCCGTACGCCACCGAGTGGCAAGAGCTGACATGGGCAGAGGCGATACCCATGATGGCTCAAAGGATCAAGGACACGCGTGACGCGACGTTCGAGACCACCAACGCGAACGGCAGGGTGGTGAATCGGACGTTGGGGATCGGGTCTCTGGGCAGCGCAGCGATGGACAACGAGGAATGCTGGTTGTACCAGAAGTTCCTCCGCGCTCTGGGCCTGGTGTATATAGAACACCAGGCGCGGAACTGACACTCTGCCACTGTCGCCAGTTTGGCGACCGGGTTCGGCAGAGGTGCGATGACCAACCACTGGATCGACATCAAGAACAGTGACGTCATCCTGATCATGGGTTCCAACGCGGCCGAGAACCACCCCATCTCCTTCCGCTGGGTGACCGAGGCTCGTGTCAACAACGGGGCGAAGCTGATCAGCGTGGACCCGCGCTTCACGCGAACGTCGAGCAAGGCGGACATCTACGCTCCGCTGCGAAGCGGGACGGATATCGCCTTCCTCGGGGGGATGCTCAATTACATCCTGCAAAACGACCTCATCAACACCGAGTACGTGGTCAATTACACCAACGCCGCGTACCTGGTGCAGGACGAATACGATTTCGATCCGGCGACGGGGTTGTTCGGCGGGTACGACGCCGGTTCGCGGAAGTACAGCAAGGCGGGCTGGGACTTCAGGACCGATGCGAACGGTGCGATCCTGCGGGACACGTCCCTGACCGATCCGCGTTGCGTCTACCAGATCATCAAGAACCACTATGCGCGGTACGACGTCGCGACCGTCTCGAGCATCACCGGGACACCGGAAGCGAAGCTGCGAGAGGTCTATGAGGCCTACGTGGACAGTTGCTGCGATGCGAACAAGACGGGGACGATCATGTACGCCATGGGATGGACGCAGCACACCGTCGGTGCGCAGAACATCCGGGCGATGTCGATGATCCAGTTGCTGCTGGGCAACATCGGTCTTGCGGGCGGCGGCGTGAACGCGCTGCGTGGTGAATCGAACGTTCAAGGGTCGACGGACCACTGCCTGCTGTTTCACATCTGGCCCGGGTACCTGAAGACACCGGAAGAGCAGTACCCCACGCTTGATGCGTACAACACCCAATGGACACCGGTGACGCGGCCGACGCCGGAGGGCGAACCGTACAGCCTTAGCTGGTGGAAGAACTATCCCAAGTACAGCGTCAGCTTTCTGAAGAGCATGTACGGTGATGCCGCGACCGCGGATAACGATTTCGCGTATGGGTGGATGCCGAAGCGAGACCAGGGCTTTAACTACGCCTGGCAGTGCCTGTTCGATGCGATGTACGTCGGGGATATGAAGGGCTTCTTCGCTTGGGGCCAGAACCCGGCGAACAGCACGGGCAATGCCAACAAGGCACGGAAGGCGATGGCCAAGCTGGACTGGCTGATCACGGTCAATATCTACGGGACCGAGACGGCGGAGTTTTGGCGCGGGCCGGGGATGAGTCCGGCGCAGATCGCGACGGAGGTCTTCCAGCTTCCGTGCGCCGCATCGGTCGAGAAGGAAGGGAGCATCACGAACTCCGGCCGGTGGGCGCAATGGCGGTACAAGGCGGTCGATCCGCCGGGAGACGCCATGCCGGACTCGGAGATCATGAACGAGCTGTTCCTGGCCATCCGCGATCTGTACATGGCCGACGGCGGCATGTTCCCCGATCCGATCCTGAACCTGAAATGGGATTACTTTGACGGATCGGAAGTGCCCGCGCGATTGATTGCCAAGGACATTAACGGCTATTTCCTCGAGGACTACACGGAATCGGACGGTACAGTCCGGACGGCGGGTCAATTGGTGCCGAGCTTCTCGAAGCTGCGTGCCGACGGGAAGACGAGCTCCGGCAACTGGCTGTACTGCAACTCGTATGTGGACCACGATTTCGAGACCGGCAACAAGATGGCCCGCCGGACTCGGGAGACCGCGGGGATCGGGCTCAACGCCGAGTGGTCGTGGTGCTGGCCGGTGAACCGCCGGATCGTCTACAACCGATGCAGTGTGGACCTCAAGGGCGCGCCCTTCGACCCGGTGACGCCGGTCATTTCGTGGAACGGTTCAGGCTGGGACGGGGATGTTCCGGACGGCGGCGCGAAACCGATGCAGGACGCGGCCGGCAACTGGAACGCCGATTCCTACCTGCCGTTCATCATGCAGCCGGACGGAGTCGGAAAGGTCTTCGGCAACACGCGAGGTGCGAACACGGGAGACGGACCGATTCCGGAGCACTATGAGCCGGTGGAATCCCCGTTGGCCGTTCACCCGCTCGGCGCCGGGCACGCGAGGAGCAATCCCGTGACGTTCTTCTGTGACAGTGATCTGGACTTGCTGGCCGAGCCGGGTGGTTCCGAATACCCCATCGTTTGCAGCACGTATCGGATGGTCGAGCACTGGCAGACTGGTGTGATGACGCGGTGGGTGCCGTGGCTTAACGAGCTGCAGCCCGAGATGTGGGTGGAGTTGTCCGAGGAGCTTGCGGCGGAGAAAGGGATCGCTGCGGGTGACCGGGTGCTGGTCAAATCGATCCGCCAGCCTGCGGGCGTGAAGGCGGTGGCGGTGGTCACCAAGCGGTTCAAGCCGTTCGCGGTGATGGGTGAAACGGTCCACCAGGTCGGTGTGCCATGGTGCTTCGGTTGGGTGGCTCCGAATCGGGACGCGTCGCGGGTGACGAGCGGGAACCTGTTGACGCCGAACGTGGGTGATCCGAACACGCGGATACCCGAGAGCAAGGCCTTTATGGTCGACGTTGTGAAGGAGGTCTAAGCCATGGCAAACGGAAAATCATTTTTGATCGACACGACGAAGTGCTTTGCGTGCCGTTCGTGCCAGGTGGCTTGCAAGCAGTGGAACGAGTTGCCGGCGGAGGACCCGGTTCCGACGAACCGGGGGACGTATGAGAACCCGCCGGATCTTTCGCACACGCAGTGGTTGAAGATTCAGTTCAAGGAATCGGAGCGGGCTGACGGGAGCGTGGCGTGGAACTTCGTACGGAACTCGTGCCGGCACTGTCTCGATGCGCCGTGCCGACAGAACGCGACGAACAAGGACGCCATCGTCGTGGACGAGGCGACCGGGGCGGTGCTGTTCGGAGAAGGCACGAAGAACGAGTCGTACGCAAATATCAGACTTGCTTGTGCGTTCGACTGTCCGCGACAGGGTCCGGACGGTCAATTGTTCAAGTGTCGGATGTGCGCGGATCGGCTGAACAACGAGGCGCTTCCGGAAGCCGATCGGATTCCGGCCTGTGCGAAGGCGTGCCCGAGCGACGCGATCGAGTTCGGCGATCGGGACGAGATCCTGGCGATGGCGTATGACCGGCTGGCCGCTGTGCAGGCTGACGGCTATCCCAACGCGAAGCTGCTGGACCCGAGCGACGTTCGGTTAATTATCTTGATCGCGGATGAGGCGGCGATGTACTCGTTGTCGACGCGAGATTGAAGTCGGTGATGGGCGGAAAGGCTACCTCTAGCGAAGACGAGCGGACGGGCGTCAAGGCGTTGGAGCGTCGGGCGAGGGCGATTTTGAAAGCCCGTCCGGCGTACGCGGAGATGGTGGAGTTCTACCTGACCGTTTTTCGGCGCCAGCTCGAATGGCGGGATCGCCTGATGGTGCATCCCGAGGAGGTGTCCTCCGATCAAGTGCAGGGATTGCTGCGCGAAGGAAAGGTGCTGAAGGAGCAGTACGATCCGGGTCTGGACTCGGATTCGCTTATGCGATTGTGGAGCCAGATGAAGGCGGATTTTGCAGAGGGCAACGAGGTGCTGTGTGAGGCGGTCGGCAAGATCGAGGCGGCTGAGGCGCGTGGTGATCTGGTTGCGGCGACCTGGCTGATGGAACAGCGTCCGGAGCGTGGGGACCTGATCACGGACGCGAGCGAGCGGATCGGCGTGGATGCGTCGGTGCTGGCTACGCTGGCGCGTTCGGTGACGTTCCCGCATTGGGCGTTTGTTTCGGAGGCTTGGGTGGCGGAAAGTCCGCATGAGGTCTGGAAGCGACCGCACTGTCCGGTTTGCGGTTGTATTGCCGGTCTGGTCGAGCTTCGGAAGGAAGCGAGCGGGCTGGAGAACACGACGTCGGTAAGCCGGCGGTATGGGCATTGCCCATTTTGCGGAACGCGCTGGGTGCTGCCTTCGGTGTCGTGCCTTTCGTGCGGTTCGACGAAGGCGGGTGACGCGAAGTATTTCTTTGCGTCGGAGGAGCCCGACCTTCGTATCGATTTCTGCAACCGCTGCCATCACTACGTGAAGGTTGTTGACGGTGGCAAGATGTCCGGGCGGATTCACGTCGGGTTGGAGCTGTTGACGGCTTCCCATCTCGACGTGATCGCCCGTGACAAACATTTGTCGCCCTTGGAAGTTAGTGCGTAAGACGCATGAGTATTCATAAAAAGGGAGCTTCACTGATGAAGAAACCCGTTTCCAGGTTAGAAACCACGGGCGTATTGCTGTCCCTTTGCGCTCTTTGCGCAGGGCTGGTGGTTCTCGTTGCGGGGTGCCCCCTGATCGAGCCGACGCCGGAGTGCGCCGTGGCCGCCGACTGCGACGACGGTCTGTACTGCAACGGTGCGGAGACCTGCGTGGACGGCAGTTGCGTGAGCGGAACCAGCCCGTGCGACGCGGGTGTTACTTGCGACGAGGATACGGACACCTGCGAAGTGGCCGGCTGTCAAAGTGACGAGGACTGCGAAGACGACGAGTTCTGTGACGTGATGACGGGTGAGTGCGTCGTCAACGAGAACCTGTACGCTCTGATCGCCCTCGACCGGAACGCGGACGGCGGGAACTTCGACGAAGTTCACCCGCTGCACACGATGTGCACGGCGTGTCACCATACCGAGCCGGCAGCCGGTTTCCAGAGCTGCCGGAACTGTCACTCCGACGATCCGAACGGGGTGAACAGCTTCAAGGACGTCGCCCACGATCAGAACGAGAGCGGCGACGGATGCGCTTCGTGCCACGCGGCGGAGTTTGCGGACAACTGCGCGTTCTGCCACATTCTGCTGAACGGTCAGTAGCGATCCTGAGCCGTGATACGCCGAGCGGCGGGCTTCGTCCGTTATGCGGATGGCGCAGGTGAGGCGTGCGATCCGTGGTGAGTGGTGACTTTACAGGCAGGTGTCGGGATCGTTTCGGGCCCCCGACACCTGCCTCCTTACTTCGTCAGCGGACTATCGGCGCGCAGAGTCCGCGTACTACCTTGTGGCGCGTCGAATGGGCTGGCCAGGGTGCTGTGTAGTCCTTCGCATGGAGCGCCCGGCCAACCGAGAGTCCCGCGTGGCAGCGCCGCATCAGCGTGCGCAGAGGCGGGTTCCGCATCTGTTCCTCAGGCCCGGGCACCTCAAGCAACGAGGCTCGGATTGCGCGCCGTTTTCCGGCGAAATGGGCCGGTGGGGATCGTTCGGAATCGCCGCTCAGCGGGGGTAGAGGGGCGTTCTCTGGCATGAGAATTGTAACCTAGTCCAGCGCGGCGGCGCTGTTGCGTCGGTACCGCACGACGTACGAGTCAGAACCTTTACAGTAAGGGACGGTTTTCAATGTCGCTTTCTCGTCGGGGCTTCTTCAAGACGGTGGGTGTTGCCGGGGTGAGCGGGTCCGCGTTGGGGACCTTGGCGGCGCGAGCGGACGCTTCCGCGGGTCCGAGCGCCCCCGCGAACACGCTGGGCGTTCTGGTGGACATTCCCAAGTGCATCGGATGCCGTCGCTGCGAGTTCGCGTGCAAAGAGGCTGCGATGCTGGCGTCGGAGGCGCGCGGCGAGACGAAGCAAGCGGAGTGGTTCAAGCCGGACCCCATCAATACCTTCGAGGACAGGTCCGTTTTCGCGGGGGACGACTTGCGTCGGCCTTCGCCGCACTGCTACACCAAGATCAGCGACTTCCCCAATCTCCGAGACCCTGAAAAGCCGGTGTACGTGAAGGCGAACTGTCTGCATTGCCTGGACCCGGCCTGCCGATCGGCATGTCTGGTCGGGGCGTTCAAACAGTTGGAAGATGGGCAGGTTGTTTACGATGCCTGGAAGTGCATGGGCTGCCGGTATTGTATGGTCGCGTGTCCGTTCGGCATCCCGACGTATGAGTACGAGGACCTCTTCACGCCTCAGGTTCGCAAGTGCACTTTATGTGCAGATGAGGGCAATCCCAACAAGGATAAGGTCCCGGCGTGCGTCAAGATTTGCCCGGAGGAGGTGATGACGTACGGACGTCGCGACGACCTGCTGGCGTTGGCCCATGAGAAGATTCAGCAAGAGCCTGAGGCATACCTGGACCACGTCTATGGTGAGCACGAGGCCGGTGGTACATCCTGGCTTTACTTGGCGCCGAAGGATTACACGTTTCCCGGGCTAGGATTCGTTGATGTTGGTGATGATCCCCCACCGGAGCGTACGGAGTCGATTCAACACGGCATCTTCAAGAACTGGTTCCCGCCGCTGGCGTGGTACGCCTTGCTGGGGGCGATGATGTGGATCACGAAACCGGAACCGGGCAAAGGCGGGGAGGCGGTTGATGGGGGCCACCACTGACCTCGGCTGCGGACCGTAGCCGGGAGTCATCCGTCGGGGGTGGATGCTAGGGATAGACCGACCGCGCGGGTCCTAGACGCGGGGTCATCAAACGCGGTTGTGGATTAGGAGTCAGCCAGTGAGCGAACACGCGATGCCCGCCCCGGTGAACCGGCGGTTCTTCACGCCGGGTGTATTTCTCTTAATCCTTCTGGCCGGGATCATGGCGGTGATCGCGGTGTGGCGGTTTTTGTTCGTCGGTCTTGCCGGGGCGACGAACTTGAACCAGGAGTTTCCGTGGGGATTGTGGATTTCGGTCGACGTGGCCACCGGTGTGGCGTTGGCGGCGGGGGGGTTCACGACGGCGACGCTGGCCCACATCTTCCACCGTGAGCACTATCACGCGATCGCCCGCCCGGCGCTGCTTACTGCCATGCTCGGGTACACGTTCGTCGGTATCGGGCTGATGTTCGATCTGGGGCGATTCTATAACATCTGGCATCCGGTCATTCTGTGGCAGGGGGATTCGGTGCTGTTCGAGGTAGGCATGTGCGTGGTGTGCTACCTGAACGTTTTGTATATCGAGTTTCTACCGATCATCTGTGAGCGGTTTGCCACGGAAGAGCGGTGGCCCCGTCTTCAGCAGTTCGCCCAGCGGTTGGGGGTTTTTCTCGGGAAGATCATGTTCTTGTTCGTGATCGCGGGCACGGTCTTGTCGTGCCTGCACCAGTCGTCGCTGGGGAACCTGATGGTGATTGCTCCGTCGAAGTTTCACGATCTGTGGGACACGGAGTTGTCATCGTTGATGTTCCTTCTCTCGGCGTTCATGGTCGGATTTCCGATGGTGATCTTCGAGTCGATGTATGCTTCGTGGTCGTTCAATGTGAAACCGGAGATGGAGATACTGGGTCCGTTGTCGAAGTACACCGTTTTCTTCACGGGCATTTATCTGGCCGTCAAGATCGCCGACATGCTGATCCGCGAGAGCTACGTGCTTCTGGGTGAGGGCTCGGTGCAGAGCTACGCGTTCATCATCGAGATGCTATTCGGGGTCATCGTCCCGTTCTTTATGTTGCTGTCGCCGCGGGTGCGGGCCAATCCGAAGTGGTTGTTCACCGCGGCGGTACTGATCGTTCTGGGTGTCGCGTTGAATCGTGTGAACGTATTTCTGATCGCGTATCAGCCGCCGTACATGACGGTGCAGTACTTCCCGTCGATTTTCGAGATTGCGGTGACGGTGGGGCTGATCGCGACCCTGATGCTGGCGTATCGGGCCATTGTGACGTTTTTCCCGGTGATTGCTCATCCCGAGCTGGCAGCGAGGCAAGCATGACACAACGAAGAACCGCTCGTAGGATTGCAACGTACGCCGTGGGTGTGTTGATGGGCGCAACGGTGTGCGTGGTGGTTGCGGCGCGGCCGCCAGCGGTCCAGGAGGAGAAGGCGGCGCCGGCGGGAAAGGCCGCGACGGGGCGCGGTCTTCGTGAACAGCCGCTGGCCGCGGGCAGAAACAAAACCGCCTTGGTCGAGGAGACGCAGGAGGCGCTCGTGATGCAGGCCAGAATAGATCTGGCGAAGATGGACTGCCGCTCGTGCCATCGCTGCGAATCGCCTGCGAAGGCCGACCCGTGCCTTCGGATCTGTCCACGGCACGTTACCGAGTCGGTCGTTCAGGCCGCCGACGAGGATATGCCTGACGACATCATCTTGCTGAACGCCTTCCCATGGCATGAACGTCGCTTCATGCCCGTACCTTTTCACCATAAGCTCCACTCAGACATGTCGGGGATGTCCAGTGGTTGCGAAGTGTGCCATCATCATTCGACGGATCGGAAAGTTCACCCTCCGTGCCGTGAGTGTCACGAGCCGGTGTTCGCGAAGGCCAACATCCGCATGCCGGCGTTGAAGGGCGCCTACCACCGGCAATGCCTTGGATGCCACCGCGATTGGAGCCACAGTACGAAGTGTACGGTTTGCCATCTTCCCAAGAGCGCGGATCAACTCCCCATCAATCATGCGCGGGAGGTTCCGCCAAGCCCGGACGAGGTCATCTACCACGAACCCTTCGAGAGCAAGGACGTCTTTCATTTCGAGACGACGCACGAGGAGGCTCCTCACGTGACGTTCCGGCATCAGGACCACGTCGAGCGCTACGGCTACGACTGTGAACATTGCCATAAGGGACAGGATTGCTCCGTGTGTCATGAAGAGGCGGGCAAGTTGGCAGGTTCGGCGCCGCGGGTGCACAAGGTCGAGCACGGGTTGTGTTTTCCTTGTCACGAGGACGATCCGTGTGAACAGTGCCACAGGGAGGTTCCGAATTCACCGCCCACGTACTTCGATCACGGTCTGACGGGGTTCAGTCTCGGCAAGTATCACGGTGATCTGACGTGTCGGAGGTGCCACAAGCGACTCTTCTTTATCAGGAAGCTGGAAGGGACGTGCACGCACTGTCACCGCAACTGGAGTTCCGAGTCGTTTGACCACGAAGTGACCGGTCAGAAGCTGGACGAAAACCATATTGACTTCGACTGCGAAGACTGTCACGCTGACGGCGACTATGGCGAACCGCCGGCTTGTGACGAGTGCCACGACGAGGACGAGGACGAGGACGAGGGGATCGCCTTCCCGGCGAGGCGTCCCGGTCCGGTTCTGGGTCAGCGGCCGACGGGCGAGTAGGCGCAGGGCATAAGCGGCCGTCGAGGGTCGGTGGCCCCGTGCCGATTCGTCGCCCGGCGGGGGGGCGTCATGGCGGGTCCCGCCGGGCTCCGAGATCGGTTTCGTAGACCTATTGTTCTTTCGATGCAACATGAGCACAGCAGCGTGTCCGGACGGGCGGCCCTGGTTGGGTTATGCACGTTCCCCGGTGTGCCGGTTGGTTCCATGCTGTTGGCGGATTCACAGGCTCCGTGCACGGCACTGCGGCCTTCGGCTCCCTCACGGGTCGCCTTTAGCGGTCGCGGCTCGGAATGGGGTCCGCTCACGGTCGCGGTTCGGATTAATATGCGCGCGGTTCGGATCGGTAGGGAAGCGGGTCGGACCGATGCGGGGGGGCGGACGGTGGCGGGGAGAGTCGCACACGAGCGGCTAAAGTTCGCGTCCGCAGGCTTGGGCAATCGGTTCGAGGCCGGCCATAAGGGATGCGAACTGCTTCAAGTCGAGTGACTGACAGCCGTCACTCCAGGCTCTGCTCGGATTTGAATGGACCTCGATGAGCAAGCCGTCCGCACCACATGCGACGGCGGCGTTGCTCATGGGGGTGACCAGATAGTCGTGTCCTGTTCCATGGGAGGGATCGACGACGACGGGCAGGATGGACCGCCGCTTGAGCTCGGGGACGACCGCGAGTGCGAGGGTGTTGCGGACGTAGGTTTCGTGGGTTCGGATTCCGCGTTCGCAGAGGATGACGTTGCGGTTTCCGGCGAGCATGATGTACTCGGCGGAGGAGAGGAATTCGTCGACGGTGCTGCACCAGCCGCGTTTCAGGAGGACGGGCTTGCTTTGCTTTCCGACGGTCGCGAGCAGATGCGTATGGTGCATGTTTCGGGAGCCGATCTGCAGGACATCGGCGAACTCGGCGACCCGGGGAACATGTTCACATCGCATGACCTCAGTGACGATTGCGAGTCCGGTCTGTTCGCGGGCTTCGGCGAGCCACTCGAGGCCTTTTTGAGCATGTCCCTGGAAGCTGTAGGGCGAGGTTCTCGGTTTGTAGGCGCCGCCCCGGAGGGCGACGGCGCCGGCGTCTTTGACGGCGTGTGCGATGTCGAGTAGCTGGTCGCGGGACTCGACGGCGCAGGGACCGGCGATAATTCCGAGCTTTTTGCCGCCGAGGACGGCCGTCGCCCCGATGGGGAGGGCGGCGGTGTCTTCATCGGGTTTGCGGCTGCCGGCGAGGATCGGCTCGGCGCTGTCGAGAACGCGGTCGACCATGGGTGCGTTTTGCAGCGCGGTGGGATCGACCTCGCCATTCCCGCCGAGGACCTCGACGACCTTCTGAGAGGCACCTTCGATGACGCAACCGGTTAAACCCATGCGGTCGAGCAGAGCCACGACGTTGTCGGTGTGCTCTGCGGTGCAGCTTGGGTTCATTACCACGATCATGTCTCGCCTCCCCCTTGCCCTATGCCGAACGAAGACGGTCTAGAGCACGGACCCGAGTGTCGCTTTGCGCAGTCCTCTTCGGAACGGGGCGCGTTGCCGACTCATAAAGTGTACCGCCGAGCACTCGCCGTGGAAATGCGGCCCCTTTTCCCCGCGCAGAAGGCATTCGCCGTTCTCGCGATCGTGCCTAGGCGCCCCCGCAATCCCCGAAAACTGCGTGCGCAAACGCATACTCAATTAGCCAGCCTAACTACAAAGCGTAGAGCATTCAAGGACGTTTTTCAAGGCGTTTGTCGCCGGTGCTGTACGGTCCGAATTCCGCGGTTTTCGCCGGCTTGGGGCCGCTTCTTTTAGCGATCCTATGGGGCCTTTAGCCCCTCCGAAAGGAGGAGGCGGCTCCTGTGGCCGACTGGGATGGCTGAGCGTCCTGCTGCGGCCTCCGTGAGTACCGCGGGCTTCCGCACCCATGCGGTTCTTACGGTCCGACGAGGGGTGTCCACCCCGGCTGACTCTACCTATGGATACGATCGGAGTGACCGATTCTGGCGCGCGGGTGGGCGGTCTCCAATGAGCGGCGTGTTCGCATTCGGGCGCCCTCGTGGACCTCTTAGCACTGGGACCAGCGACGCGGCTCGATCATCAGGGGGCGGTGGCGGGAGTCGGTGTGTCGGGTCGCACGGTGAGCCATTGGTTGGCGCGTATGTTCTCAAGTACTTGGCGGGTTCCGTCGGGCCAGGTGATCTCGATTCGTTCGGCGCGGTTTTGGTTGCCCAGTCCGAAGTGAATTCGCCCGTCGTGCTGTGAAAGGTAGCTTCCGGCGGAGGCGCGTTGGCGGATCAAAACGCCCTGCTTGCCGTGTAGGTCGATGCGTGCGCCGATGGCGTCGCGGTTGGGCGCGGAGCCGATCAGCTCGAGGGCTAGCCAATGTCTCCCTGCGCGCGGGGTGTCATTTCGCAGTAGTGAAGGGGGGGCGTTAAGGTTGGCGACCAGGATGTCGACGTCGCCATCGTTGTCGTAGTCGCCGGCTGCGACGCCCCGGCTGACGTACGCGGCGGATGCACCGCCGGCCGGCGGGGCGGGGAACACGTCGGCGGGTTGGAATCGGCCTTTGCCCGTGTTGGTGAACACGGTGTCGGGGTGGGCGCTGAGCCGGTTGGCGCTGCCGTTGGACATGTAGACGTCAAGGTCGCCGTCAAGGTCGAGGTCAGCAAAGGCGCTGCCCCAACCGTGGTACCGGGTCACGGCGGCGGATATGCCGACGGTGGCGGCGACGTCTTCGAAGAACCCGCGGCCAAGGTTGTGATAGAGGCTGCAAAGGTTCATGTCGGGTACGAGGATGTCGAATCGTCCGTCGCGGTCAAAATCTCCAACCTCGACGGCCATGGCGGCTGCAGCGTCGCCTGCCTCGCCGAATGCGACGCCCGCCATCAATGCCTCGTTCGTGAAGCGCTTGCCCTGTCGGTTGCGGAAAAGAAAGTTCTCCATGGCGTCGTTGGAGACGAAGACGTCGGTGAAGCCGTCGGCGTCGTAGTCGATGGTGCCGACACCCATGGCGCGTCCGACGGGTTGAATGCGGATGCCTGCTTTGTCGGTTACGTCGGCGAACGTGCCGTCGGGTGTTTGACGAAAGAGCAGGTCTTGCTGGCCGGGGTATGCGAGTGGGCTCCTGACGCCGTCGGGGGTGTGTTGGCGCTTTGGATCGGGTTCATAGGTGAGGTAGTTGCCCACGTAGAGGTCGAGTCGACCGTCGCGGTCATAATCGAAGAAGACCGCGCCCACGCTGAATTGTGAGCCGTCGACGCGGGCGGAGGGCGCGATGTCGGTGAATGTGCCGTTTCCGTTGTTGCGGTAAAGGAAGTTCGGGCCGTAGTTTGTGACGTAGATGTCGGTGTCTCCGTCACCGTCATAGTCGGCGGCGACGACGCCCATTCCATAAGCAGGGCGGGCTAGTCCGGCGCTTGCGGTGACATCTTCGAACGTGCCGTCGCCCTTGTTGCGGTAGAGTCGGTCCGTGGCTGCAGCGAGCCGCTTTTTTTCGGCGGGATCGAGGCTGGGGTTGGAGACGCCTTCGGTCCAACAGCCGTTTACGAGGTAGATGTCGAGCCAGCCGTCACCGTCGTAGTCGAGGAAACCGCAACCGACGCCGGTGGCTTCCACGATGTTGGTCATTTCGCGGTCGCCGATGGTTTGAACAAAGTCGAGTCCTGAGCGGGCGGTGACGTTCGTGAAGGTGATGGGCGGAGGGGTTGTCTCTTGGGCGCTTGCGGACGCGGCGATGAGCGCGGCGAGCAAAGGGACCAGCGCCGAAGTGAACCGGTTGTTTCGTGGTCGCGGTTTCGACGACCCGCCTGAATGCCGAATCGGTGGCATAAGTGGTTTTCCTATTCGTGCTGCGGCGTTCGTGCGCGTTGGACCAGGGGCGTACGCAGGTAAGACTACCGGACAAGTCGGATTCGGACAACGGGGAAAAGGCGCGGGCGGCGTCGTTGTCCTGTCGGATGTCTGGTTTTGGGTGCGCGGGCCGGGCGGTGGGGCTACGTCGCGATGCGTGCGAGTCGGGGTTTTTCGTGGCTGAAGTAATCCTCGTAGCGCATGAGGATGGAGTCGGTGTGGCTTCCGGCATTAAAAACGATGGTTTCGTTATCCGCGAGCTGCGGGTCGCAGATGGTTTCGAGTCCGAACAAGCTGCCGAACGGCGGGATGGAGCCCGGGGTGAGGCCGGTGACCTCGAGGACCTCGTCTTTGGTGGCGAATCGAAGGCGCTTGCAGCCGAGGGACTTCCGTACGGCGTTGTTGTTGAGTGAGAGGTCAGCGGGCATGACCGCGAACCGAAAGGCGCCGCGTGCGGAGAGGATCAGGGCCTTGGCCCCGCTGTGCAAGGGCGTTCCGCGGACGCGGGCGGCTTCGGGGCTGGTGTAGACGGGATCGTGATGCAGATGGGTGAATTCGATGCCGGCTTCTTCGAGCGCCGCGGTCAAGCGCTCAAAGACCGGGTTGGCGGGTTGGCTCATCGTCGGGTTATCGTTCGAAGAGTGTTTGTTGATCGGGGTTTTCGTGGGCGACGCGTTCGCGGACGTCGGTGATTTCCTCGATGAACTCGTCAACGCTGCTGTATTTGCGGTGGACGCTCATGAAGCGGACGTAGGCGACGGGGTGAAGGCGTCGTAAGTGCTGCCCGACGTAGCTGCCTATCTGCTCGCTGGTGACCTCGCGGTCGTGGTTCTTGAAGAGGTCCTCCTCGACGCGGTCGACGAGTTGCTGCAACTGCTCGGGTGGCATTTCGAGCTTGGAGCATGCCCGGTCGATTCCGCCGAGGATTTTGTCGCGATTGAAGGGCACGCGCTGGCCGCCGGCCTTGATGACGGTCAGGCGTAGCTCCTCCTCGAGGCGTTCCTTGGTGGTGAAGCGGCGTTCGCACTCCAGACAAACGCGACGACGGCGGATGGCTGTGCCGCCTTCGGTCAGGCGAGAGTCAATGACCTTGTTGTTGCTTTCCTTGCAGGATGGGCAGAGCATGTTTCCCGGGTCCGTGGCTGGAGACAACCCGCACGGGGATGTCGTGTGCCCCAAGCCAGCGCCTAATGGACATCCGCGACGGGTGGTAGCGTACCGGTACTAGATATTGGGTGTCAAATAGCCTAACTTACCGGCAGGTGCGTGGGGGTGTACTGGTGGCGTGGGTCGCGGAGCCGCGCGTCGATCGGCGGACGGCTGGTCCGAGCGGGCGGCCGTGGTCATGTGCCGGTGGAATCAGGGGAATCGTCCGCCCCGGGGCGAGCAGGTGAGGGCATTCGAGGCGTCGGTGCAGGATTGATGACCGCGTAGAGACAGGCCGTGGGACGACTGGTCAAGAAAGAGCTGGCGGGCGTTAGGATCCTGGGTTTCTCCCTTGCGGGGGAGGAGACGGTCGTGGCTGCGCCTGACCAGAACGTGTGCTTCGACATCGGGCGAGCCCCGCGCGAAGTGATCTCCATTGACAACGTGTGCCTGACGCACGGGCATATGGATCACGCCGCTGGCGTGGCGTACTACTTTTCTCAAAGGCACTTCGTGGGGAACTCGCCGGGGCGGGTGATCGTGCATCGGGGTCTGGCGCAGGCGATCCAAACGCTGATGGCGGTGTGGTCGGATATTGAAGGTCATCCGTCGCCGGGGGAGGTCATCGGGGTGGAGCACCTCGAGGAGGTTCCGCTGCGCCGCGACCTGCTTGTGCGGGCGTTTGACGTGAACCACAGCCAGCATTCGTTGGGGTTTTGCCTTGTGGACGTGCGACACAAGCTCAAGGAGGAGTATCAAGGGAAGTCCGGTCCGCAGCTCGTTGCGTTGAAGAAGGAGGGGGTGCCGATCGAACGGCGTGTCGAGGTTCCGTTGCTGACGTTTACGGGTGACACGGCGCTGGGTCGGTTCTTGAGCCTGGACTTCGTACGCCAAAGCCGCGCGCTTGTGATCGAATGTACGTTTTTTGATGCCGATCATTTGTCACGGGCGCGGGCGGGTCGGCATATTCACGTCCAAGATCTGCCCGAGGTTCTCAGTGCGGTTCCGGACGCGCAAGTCATGCTCACGCATTTGACGCGGCGGACCGACATGCGTCGGGCCAAACATATTCTCCAGAAGCTGGTCAAGCCGAGTGATTTCGAGCGGATCAGCCTGTTGATGGATCGTTCGCCACGGTCCACGGGGTTTGGCTCTGCGGATGTTGAATCGAAAGAAAAGCCAACGCCGAGTGTATCCTAGGAGGCTGTTGAAAGAGGGTACAGGCACCTCGCGGGCGGCCACTCACGACTCCGTGGACGGGTCGTTGCTCGGAGTCAGTCCCCTTTTTCCACGGAGTGCCAGGTCCGCATCCGGAAGGGTGAGGCAGGTTTCGGTGTGGTCCGGCGCGCAGAGGCAAACCTGGCCGTAGAACCAGGGCCTGGCTTCGCCAGACTGTGCCATCCCGTTTTCGGAGTTTAGTCGGGCTGTGTGCGCTCGCGGCGCGCCGGGATGTCATCCCGGACGCGCCAGGTGTGTGTTAGAAGCGGATCGGCTCTTCGTATCGGCCGTAGACGTCGGCAAGGCAGTGGGTAAGTTCGCCGACGGTGGCATATTCCTTAACGGCGTCGATGATGGGCTGCATGACGTTGCGGTTTGCCTGGGCGGCGGAGCGGACGGCGGTCAATGTTTCTTCGACCTTGGAGTTATCGCGGCTGGCGCGGAGTGTGCGGAGCCGGGCAATCTGGTCGGTCTGGACCATGTGATCGAAGGGGTGGAATTCAATTCCGGGTTGCTCTTCGTCAGTGCGGTAACAGTTGACACCGACTTTGCGAATCTCGCCACGCTCGATTCTCGCGAGTTTTTCGTAGGCCTGACGGGAGACGGCAGCTTGAATTTGCCCCTCGGCAATGGCGCGTACGATGCCTCCCTGTTGATCCACATCGCTCATTACGGTGCGCATTTGCTGTTCGATCTGGTTGGTGAGTGTTTCCACATAGTACGAACCCGCCAAGGGGTCTACGGTGTTGCACAGTCCCATCTCCTCAATGAGGATCTGCATGGTTCGTAGGGAAATGCGTGCGGCTTTTTCGGATGGGATGGTGTAGGCTTCATCGTAGGAGCAGAGGGCCATGGTCTGTGTTCCCGACAGAGCGCTGATCAGCGCGTAGTAGGCGCCGCGGACGATGTTGTTTTCGGGTTGCTCGATGGTCAAGCCGCCGCCGCCGCCGCCGGCGATCATACGGAGCCACATCGATTTCGGGTTTTGAGTGCCATACTCCTCTTTAAGAACCTTCGCCCAAAGTCTTCTTCCGGCCCGGAACTTGGCGATCTGCTCGAAAAAGTCGCCGTGTATGTCGAAGTTGAAGGATAGTCGGGAAGCGAACTCGTCAATGTGCAGACCGCGGGAAAGGACGTGGTCGATGTAGGCTTTTGCGATGCAGAATGCGTAGGCTATTTCCTGGACGGGGCTGGCGCCGGACTCGCGAATGTGATATCCGCATACACTGACGGGGCTGTAGAGGGGAGCGTGTTGAGCACAATAGAGGATGGTGTCTCCGACGAGTTTGATCGAAGGTTCAACCGGGAAGACCCAGGTTCCACGACCAACGAACTCCTTGAGGATATCATTCTGAGCGGTGCCGCGGAGCTTGTGGATGTCATAGCCTCGTTGCTGGGCCATGGCGAAATACATACCGATCAGGACTGCGGCTGCGCCGTTGATGGTCAGTGAGACGGTGATCTTGTCGAGGTCTATGTCCTTGAAGGCGATCTCGAAGTCGTGTAGGGAGTCGACAGCCATGCCGACGCGTCCGACTTCGCCGTCTGCGAGGGCGTCGTCGGAGTCAAGGCCGACTTGAGTGGGAAGGTCGAATGCGACGTTGAGTCCGGTCTGGCCGTTGGCGATCAGGTACTGGAAGCGTTTGTTGGTGTCCTCTGCTGTTCCGAAACCGGCGTATTGCCGCATTGTCCAAGGGCGTTTGCGGTACATGTGTTTGTGGATGCCGCGGGTAAAGGGGAATTCGCCGGGGGCGCCGACGGCGTCGAATCCTCCGCTTTGCTCGACGTCTTCGCGTGTGTAGACGGGTTTGATTTCGAGACCCGATTCAGTGAAGACGGGATTAATTTCGGGTGTGTTGCAATGGTTCATGCGGCGTTCTCGCGAATGTAGTCGACGATCTTTGCAGTTGGAGTGCCGGCGGGGAAAACGGCGCTGACGCCGAGGGCATAGAGCGGATGGCAATCGCGCTCGGGGATGTTTCCGCCTACGATCCAGAGCAGGTCGGAGAGTCCCATACCGTCGAGTAGGGCTCGAATGCGTTCGCATATGGGGAGGTGTGAACCGGAGAGGATGGATAGTCCGAGGACGGTCGCGTCTTCGTCTACGGCTGTGCGGACGATTTGTTCGGGTGTCTTTCGCAGTCCGGTGTAAATGACGTCAAAGCCGGCGTCCATCAGGGCGCGAACCACGATTTTGGCGCCGACGTCGTGGCCGTCGAGCCCCGGTTTGGCGAGTAGGATGCGGACTCTTTTTTTCTCGGTCATCCGTTGTGCTCGACTTACTCTATGGGAGTGTCAGGGTTCTGGCGATCAGCATTTTGAGGATCTCATTCGTGCCCCCGCCGTATAAGGTGAATCGTACGTCGCGGAAATGTCGCTGTGCGGCGAACTCGCTGGCGTAGCCATAGGAGCCGAGGATTCGAGTGGCCTTGTCGCAGATGTCAATGGCGCGCTCCGTGGCAAAGAGCTTGACCATAGCGGCTTCCCGGTGGTGGGGTTTGTCGGCGTCTTTGAGCCAGGCGGCGTAGTTTACGAACTGTGCGGCGGCTTCGAGGTCGGTGGCCATCTCTGCGAGCTTCAGTTGGACGGCTTGGAAGCGATTGATGGGTTTGCCGAACTGTATGCGCTGAGCGGCATACTGGACAGCCTCGTCGAGTGCACCCCTGGCTGCGCCGACTGCGAGGGCGCCGGTCACAATACGTATCTCGTCGAGAAGCTCCCTGAGGGCACGTTCTCCGTCTCCTTCCTCGCCCAACCTGTAATCCTCGGGGACGATGCAGTTGTCGAAGAACACTTCAGCAGTGGGAAGCGGCCAACACCCCATTTTTTCGATGGTTCTTCCGATGGTGACTCCGTCAAAGTCTCTTTCGATGAGGAAGATGGTGAGTTTCTTCTCGTCACCGGCCCGGGCGAAAACAGTGAAGAAGTCTGCTATGGGTGCCATGGTGATCCACGTTTTTTGGCCGTTCAGTCGGTACCCATTGGCGTCGCGGGCTGCGGCCGTGGCGATCGAGGACAGGTCACTTCCGGCGTCAGGTTCGGTGATGCAGATGCCGCCAATCTTCGCGCCTCGAATGGCGGGTTTCAGAAGTGTGTCATGGATAGCATCGTGGCCATAGCGATGAAGAAAGTGGGTGCCCATCAGTGATTGCATCGTCGCGGCCGCTGCGACGGGCAATGAAGCTCGTGCGACTTCGGTGACTGCGAGACAGAGTGCGATCAGGCCGACGTCGGAGCCGCCGAGAGTTTCGGGGTATCGGAGTCCGAACAAGCCCAAGCGGCCTAATTCCCGGAAGATGGTCCGGGGGAAGTCGTGGGCGTCGTCGATGGCGGCTGCCGCAGGGGCGATGCGCTGATCGGAGAATCGTGCGAATGTGTCGCGGGTCAGTTGGTGAGATTCTGAGAGTTCGAAGTTCATTTGTTCATTGTCCTTAGCCGCGCTGTCTCCGCCTCGTCGACCGCAAAAGTGCGTTCATCCACCGCGACATGGTATTGGTCGCGCGCGCTCTCTGTCGAGATCAGTCCGTCTCTGACCTCGGCTGCGACTGTTTCCTTTGGTCGGGCGTGTGGGTGGCCGTAGCCTCCGCCGCCTCCGGCTTGTTGGAGATAGACAGTCTCTTTCGGTACGGCAGTTATGAGGTCGAGACTTCGTGCGACGTAGCTTCTACCGTCGGGGTAGTGGAGCTTTATGCTGTTGAGCGACCCGCCTTTGCCGCCGTGGAGGCCGAACGCGGGCTCGACGTCTCCATCGCCAAATACGACGACCTGGGTATCGTCTGCGCCGATGGCGAAGATGGTTTCGACGCCAAGGCCGCCGCGCCACTGACCCGGGCCGGCGGAGTCGAGGAGGTATTCGTGTTTGATCAGTCTGTGGGGCGTCTGCTGCTCGAACATCTCGTAGTCCTGGTCCAGCAGTCCGCCTGAGGCGTCGATCATGCCGATGTGGTCGTATCCGTCGGCGCCATCGAGTGCGCCGGAGCCGCCCTTCAGTCCCATGAAG
>JASFUW010000038.1:0-20400 GCA_050050135.1 Phycisphaerae bacterium | reverse complement strand
GTCCGGGGAGTTAGTTGCTGAGTTATTCTTGGCATTTGAAAGGCTGCGAAAGGGACGGTGCAGTTCGAGCCCTCGCGGACGCGAAGTGGCTCAAAACGCTGGAAAAGTGGTTTGCTGTAAAGGAGAGTACTGGGCGATACAGGACTTGAACCTGTGACCTCCTGCGTGTCGAGCAGGCGCTCTGGCCAACTGAGCTAATCGCCCGGCGATGCCCTGTGATTAGAGTTTGAGTCGGCCCATTTGTCAACGGTTCGGCCCGCCGGGCCTGGGGCGCGAATGCGCTCGCCGCTGGAACTGGCTGCTCCCTCCACGGCACGGACGCAGAACTCATCCCCGTTAAGCGAGCGTCCAGGGCACCCGGATCGCTAGTGCACGGTCACGCCTTAATTTGCGCGTTCCAGAAGACCGCTTCCTCACGGGCGCGGCTCGGAAAGAGGCCGCTCGCTACCCGCAAAAATACAGTTGACGCAGCACTAGGCTCGGTCGGGCGAGCGCGGGTCCGACTCCACATCCGTTCGCGTCGCATTCGCCGGACGGTTCCCGTCGCGTTGGCCGTACCGTGGCCGGTGAGCGTCGCGCCATCATGACCCCGATTACAGTATTGATACCCCGGTCTCAGCGTGACGGCCCAGAACAAACCGACGGCGCGGGCTGCCAGTCGGCGACCCGTCCTGCAACGGGCCAGTGGTTCCCTCGTTCGACGGCAGGTAGATGGACCGCGCGGTGCCTTCCCGCTCGCGCCGAAGCGGCAGTCCGTATCTGACTTGGGTTCGGACGCGGCTCATGCGCGAGGTCGCGCGCGGGCCAAGCGGTTGGACTGCCCGCCGCGTGCGCGGACCTCGTTGCCGCGACGGCATGTCGGCGATGCCCTTGCTGGTTGCACGCGTCCACCAATGCGATTCCACCCCATCGCTCCTCCCAGCCCTGCTATTTCATCTACGCACCGGTCTCAGGGCTGTTAAGCGGGTTTCACATGTCTTCCGCACGAATCGACTCGCACGGATTTCCGTCCCGGGCGTCGAACGGGACGTTCAGGCACTTCGCACCTTGTATGGACACTCTCCGCCGGCTTCGATCAAACATCATGCATCAAAGAGGATATCCTTGCCGATAAAGCGCCGCATAAAATCGCAACGGATCGCGTTGTTTCGGAGCCAACTCCTCGGAGGCTACAAATGAAACGTTTTCTTTGGCACTCGCTGAATGCTGCTCTTACCTGTGTACTGGCGTTGTGGTCGGTCGGCTGCGCTCTGCAGCAATCGACCGATCCGAGACGCCACACGGTCACAGACCGAAAGCCGGTGAACCAGGCGCACCGCTTGGCGTCCGCGGGAAGGACGGGGTCTGCGCGTTCGCAGGACGATTACTCCGCCGCGAGGACGGCAGGGCGGCGACCGACGCAATCTGCGCGGGTCGTAACAGCCGCGGACGGCCCGGAAGACGATGCGGAGCCGGGAAGGTCGCGTCGAGCTGCGTCACGGAGGGGCAGGGCACCGGGCTCGCAGCGTCCCACGCGTCAGGGCGGACGCCCCCAGCTTTCTGCTGCGACCGGTGAGACCACCACGGCCGGTTCGGCAGCGGAGAACGCGAACAAGGGGCTCGATCCGTTTTGTTATTGTGGGCTCGATGCGAACTCGGAACCGTTCTGCTTCGAGGTTATCGAGTGTGGGACGGCACCGGCGTGTCAGTCCAACAGTGACTGCGGTCCCGGCGAGCGGTGCCTGATCGAGAATTGCTGCGGCCCACCCTACGATTCCATGTGCTCTCCGGTTTGTGGGGGGATCTGTGATTTCGGTGGCGAGTGTGGGGGCTACGACGACTGCCAACCGCCGCCGCGCAACGACGAATGCATCGATGCCGAGCGGCTGGACGTACCCGGGTCAGCGTTGGCATCGACGGTCGGGGCCGGCTTCGATTTCGCTCCGTTTTGCGATTCTGAAAACAGCTCGCCCGGTGTCTGGTACAGAGTGATCGGTACGGGCAACAAGATCACCGTCTCGACCTGCACCGAGTTGGCCAATTTCGATACCAAGCTGAGCGTCTACTGTGCGGGCTGCGACGAGTTGCTGTGCGTGGCGGGGAACGACGACGCCTGCACCGGTTCCTCTCCGTTGTTGTCGACGGTGTCCTTCTGCTCCGAGCCGGGCGTCGAATACCTGATACTCGTTCACGGATACCTGCAAGCTACCGGCGGCGCCCAGCTCTCTGTCTGGGACGACGGCGTCACCTGCCCCGACCCGCCTCCGTGCAACTTGGGCGCCTGCTGCGTTGACGGCCAATGCACGGGTGTCATGATTGAGGCACCATGTCTGGAAGCCGGCGGAACCTGGTTCGTCGGCCAGGACTGCGCGACCGTCGTGTGCCCCCAGACCGACGTGGGCGCCTGCTGCGCCGGCCACATCTGCACCGGAGGTTTCGATTGCGGACAACCCTACCCCACATATTGCCAGGGAACCTTCGACTGCGCCTGTCTCGACACCTTCGAGGGTGCCTTCGACTGCATATACGTCTCCGGACTACCCTGCGGACCACCTTGCCCCAACGGAACCTCGGGCTGCGCACTGGGCGAGGTATGCGTCGTGAACACCTGTTGCGGTGAGCCTGTCTGTATGCCTGAGTGCGAAGCCGCTCAGGAAGTCCGAGACGCCGCCCAGGGCGTCGGCCCCAGCCCGTTAGACCCCGACCAAACCATCGACGCCGGCGGTCCCATAGTGCTTGGACCTTGCCTCGAGATCGACCGCGAAACGTGTGCTCTCGCCGGAGGCGCCTACATGGGGACAGACACCTTCTGCGTCGACGTCGCTTGCCCAGGCCCGCCCGGTGCCTGTTGTCTACGGGGCGACTGTCTCTTCGGACACACCGCAAACACCTGCGGAGTCCTCGGTGGTACCTGGTACGACGGCGAAGACTGCGCCACCTTCCTTTGCCAAGAAGCATGCTGCTTCCCCGACGCCACCTGCTCCATGCTCACCCCACCCGAGTGCTCATTGAACGGTGGAGCCACGCAGGGCCCCGGAAGCACTTGCGGTACCGTCACCTGTCCCAACCTGTACGAAGCCTGTTGCTTCGATGACGGCACCTGCTTCCACATACTGCCCGAGGAATGCGCCGATGTCGGTGGATCCACGCAGGGACCGGGGACCAGCTGCGACCCTACCCCATGCGTTCCATTGGGCGCGTGTTGCGTCAACGGTGACTGTATGGGTGTTATGGATGCGGAGCGGTGTCTGCTCAATGGAGGAACTTGGTTCTGGGGGCATGATTGTACAACTGTCCGATGCCCGCTCCCACCGGAGGCGTGCTGCATCCCCGATCTGACCTGTCCGCCGCTACTCGAAAGATTCTGCGCCCTCGACTGTCCCTGCAACCCCGACATGAACTGCGACGGCTCACCCGATGCCAACGACATCAATCCCTTCATGTTGGCATTACTCGACCCCGCAGGATACATGAACGCGTACCCCGACTGCGACATCTGGCAGGCCGATCTCGACTGTGACTGGGACATCGACGATCTGGACCGCATCATCTTCGATTGTCTGGTATCGCAGCAGCCTCCCCCCGACTGCATCGACGTCGACCCTGACGCCTGCGCACTCCTTGCCGGCACCTCCCAGGGGCCGGGGACCGATTGCGCCAATGTCCAGTGTCGACCCGTCGGCGCCTGTTGTGTGGACGGCCAATGCACCGGTGTCATGATCGAGGCACAGTGCCTTGAAAGCGGCGGGAGCTGGTTCGAGGGCGACGATTGTTCGACGGTCGAGTGTCCGCCGCTCCTGTGCGAGCAGAGTGAATACCCGGCGTGTCTCGGTCAATGTCCGTCCGCCACCGTCTGCGTGCCTTCGGCCGTCGCGGCCGTCTGCCGGTGTGAACCGGGGGAATGTGGTCCCTCGCCGGACGGGACCCAATGCGACGACATCCCCTGTGACGACCCCAACGATCGATGTATCCCGAGGTGTATGAACTTCGACCCGGCGACCGGGGAAACGGAGGTCGTCGAATGTGAGTGTCGAACCGCAAACGAATGCGTCGTCCAGGCCGCGTCGCCCGGGACGTCCGACAACCCGTGTGTCGTCGCCGACAACGGGACCGGTACCGTCACGCTTCCGCCGGAGGGTTGCGAGTACCTCAGCCCCGACGAAGTCCACCAGATCATCGACGGTCTGCCGCCCGGGACCACGATCGAGCTGGACGCGATTCACAGGGACTTCATCTGCGACGACCAGTCCAGCGAATTCTGCAGCGGTCCGCTTCCCCCCGGCGAGTGCGAAGTTCGCGGTGGTGACTTGGGCGGTCATGTCGATTGCTTCGCCTCGACTCTGGAACTGACCGTCAAGGGCACGGGCGACCTTTCGAACTTCGCCCGGACGTTGTTCGTCCCCGTCTCGTGCGAGGTCCATACTGGCCCGCGCAACCCGGGCGACGCCGTCCAGGCGTTCGACACGGACATGGTTCGTCTGCAAGGGGAGCTTTTCGGGGATCCGGACTTCTGCACGTTCCGCGTCGAAGGTGGCACCGACAACGGACTGCCCAGCCCCGGGCACACGACCCTGACCCGCCTGCCCGGCGGCGATTTCAACGTCGACAGCTTCTTCGACATCACCTATACGATCGACTTCCAAGGTTGCCCCGGAAGCAGCATCGAGGGTCTGAGTGGAACGACGCAGGGGACGCTGCGCATGCAAACCGGGTTCGGCGCGTCTACGCCGGCCTGTGCGGGCGGGTGCCCGGCCGGGGCCGTTTGTGACGAGAGCGTGACCGTGACTGCCGACGGCACGGTCGACATCTGCTGCGACTGCATCCCGGAACCGCTCCCGTGTCAACCGACGGCCGAAGCAGACCGCTGCGAAGATACCGACTGTCCCATAACCGGCGACAAGTGTACCCCGACAGTCGTTCGCCAGCTCGTCGGCCCGGCGCCGACGTTCGAGGTCCTCGCGTGTGATTGTCTGCCCGACGGTGCCTGCCACGTGGCATTCGGCGTGGGGGGTCCGGCCCCGGTCTGGTGTGAGGGGCGGTGCCCGGAGGGCTTCGACTGCGCCCTGGTCGGTACGGACGCCAACGGGGACACCGTGGATGATACCTTCACGTGTCGGTGCGAGCCGAGTGAACCGGGCGTCACCGAGGTCGACGTCTTTCCGGGTACCGTGGGGCATGTCCTGCTCGAGACGCCCGGCCTCATCACGCCCGACCCCGACCTGCCGCCGACCGACGGCGTGTACCGCAGCCCGTCGCAAATACACGCCCAGTACAACGGGACGGACCTCCAGATCATCCTGCGGGATATCCGCCATCGTCCGTTCGCGTTTCCGCCGCCCGTGCGAACGCCTTCCGGCGCGGACGAGATCGAGGACTTCCGGTCGGCGCTTGTGGGAACGGCCGAGGTCTCCATGCAGGGCGGCGAGCCCTGGACCGTACCCGTCGACCTGCGAGGTCCCGTTCAGACGATCGTATTCGGCAAAGCGGGCGACAGCACGGGTGAGTGGCAAACGGAGATGATCTCGATGAGTCTCTCCGGTGACGCGACCTTGCCTGACGGCACGGTCCTCACGCTGATGGTTCGTGAAAGCCCGGACCTTCCGTCACCCGGTCAGGTGGGCGTGGCCGGCTCGGACGCCGATGGCAACTACGCCGTCGACAGCTTCTTCGACGTATTCACCGAAGTCTCCGTCGACGGTGGCAACGGCTGGATTCCGGCCGGCGCGGGCGTGCGCATGGAACTCGTGCAGCCCGTTCTGGTCCCGGTGGTCGGGCCAGCGACCGCGAACGTTCACTTCGACGGACCTAACGAAGGGGACGCGGAGGACGACGACGGTGACGGGCTCGACGAAGTCGACACCGAACTGGTCAGCATGAATCTGAGAGGCCACGGTCCGACGGGCCCGGTCGTGGTCCGCCTACGCGAGGACATCCGCTCGACCGGCCAGATTATCGAGCAGGCCAACCTGTACGAGGGGCGCCTGGACGTCGCCCCCTTCGATGATTCCGGTATCCCCGCGGATAGCTTCTTCGACGTATGGACCGAGATTCAACTCGGCGCCCAGACCCTGCACACCGCCAGCCCGCTGTCCATCAGAACGGAGATCAGACACAAGCCCCCGCAAGACGGTGAGCGTTATGTGAACCCGTTCCTGGTGCCCGTCGAGCTGATCGACGCGGCCACAGGCCTGCCCACCGGAATCTTCGTCGTCCGCGAGGTGCACCAGCCCGACCCGACCGTCGAGCACGACATCTTCCCCAACACACGTGCGGTCATCGGACTGGACATTCCCGGCATAGGGCCTGTCAGCGTGGTTCTGAACGGATCGTCCAACGTGGACGTCTTCTTCGAAGGTCCCAACGAAGGTGACGCGGACGACGACGATCTGAACGGCCGAGAGGAGGTGACCACGCACATGAAGTCGCTGGTTCTGACCGGAAACGATCCGGCCACGGGCGACATCATCGTGACGCTCAATGCGAACAGGGTGACCCTCGGTCAGATTGAGGAAAGCGCCAACAACCAGCCCGGCGTCCTCGACCTGTCGCCTTTCGGCGACCCGGGCACCACCGCGGACAGCTTTTTCGACGTCTTTTTCGAGATTCAGGTCGTGGGTCAGGGCGTGACGCTCCACAACGAGGAGCCCGCGCGGATGGAAGCCACCATCTCGAACAAACCGCCCGCTCCCGGCGACGAATACCTCAAGATCCGAGGGCCCGTCCGCCTCTTCGATGAAGCCGGTAACTTGAGCGGCGTCGTCATGACCGACGCGCTGCACCAGCCGAACCAACCCGGTACCATCGAGCGAGACTACTTCGACCCCACGACGGCGCTCGTGCAACTGGTCGGGGGCCCGATCGGTGCGGTCCCCACGCCGTTTATCCTCCGCGGCCCCGCCGAAGCGCACGTCTTCTTCGAAGGACCCAACGAGGGCGACGCCTCCGACAACGACGGCAACGGCCGCGACGAGGTCGCCACCGAGCTGGTCTCCCTGAATCTAACTGACGGAAACGTGACACTCACGCTCAACCCGCTCGCGACGTCGTCGGGCCAGATCGAGGAACAGGTCAACAACAACCCGGGCCTGCTCGATCTCGATCCCTTCGCGCCAGGGAGCGCCGACAGCTTCTTCGACGTGCTGTTCCGGATCGAAGTCGGCGGCGTGGTTCTGCACAACCGGGAACCTCTGAGGATCCAGGCAGTCATCGACCATAAGCCGCCCATCGCCCGGTATTTCCACCTCATCCCACCGGGCGGGCCGGTCGAACTCTACGACGAGAACAACGAACCCACCGGTGTCTTCATCGTCCGGGCGCGGCACTACACCGGTTATACCGAGTTCGACGACTTCAACCTCTCCTGGAGCCGGGTGGAGCTCATCCACCCATCCGGTCAGAGCGAGTGGATTGAGCTGCACGGTGACACCCGAGCGGCGGTCTTCTTCGAACGCGACGAAGGCGAAGCCCGCGACGACGACGGAGACAATCGCGACGAGGTCGACACCCAGCTCATCAGCATGAACATGGATGGGTTGAGCGAACTTCTCGGGCCGGTGCACGTCGAACTCAACCCCGACGTTCCGTCGCCCGGCGAGATCGAAGAGCGCGTCAACAACACGCCGGGGACGCTCGATCTGCCGCCGTTTACCGCGACCGGCTCCGCAGACAGCTTTTTCGACGTCTTCTTCACCGTCGAGTTCGGCAATTTCAGACTCGTGGCTGCGCAACCCAAGCACATGCGCGCACGCATCACCCACAAGCCACCGAGACCCGGGGAGGTGTACGAGGACCCCGATCGCATCCCGCTGCTCACCGAAAACGGCGAGCCCAGCGGATTTTTCTTCGGTCGAACGCGCCACGTGCCGCGCCCGCCGATCGAGGTTGACGAGTTCCCCTTCTCGCTCGGCGAGATCGAGCTGACCATGCCGGACGGAAGCAGCGAGCTGGTCGCCGTCAACGGGCCCGCAACCGTGCACGTGTTCTTCGAGGGTCAGTCGGAAGGCACCGCGTTCGACGATGACGGCGACAACAGAGACGAGGTGCCCACCGAGATGGTGGCGCTGAACCTCACGGGTCACAGTCCCACGCTCGGTACGATTCGTGTCGAGCTGCGCGACGACGTCCCGTCGACCGGGCAAATCGAAGAGGCGGTCGACGTTCTCAGCGGCGTGCTCGATCTGCCGCCGTTCGGGCCGCCGAACACGACGGCCGACAGCTTCTTCGACATCTTCTTCAAGATCACCGTCCCCGGCATGGGATGGGTGCTGCACACCGAGCAGCCGAAACGGATGAGCAGCGTCATCCGGCACAAGCCGCCGGCCCCGGGTGACTGGTACGAGGGGCTCGTCGAGCTCGAGCTCTTCGACGAGACCGGTGCGCCGACGGGCATGTTCATCAGCACCGCTCGCCATCGTCCGCGCCCACCCGTCGAGGTCGATACCTTCGACTTCACTAACGCCGAAATCGAGCTGACGTCACCTACGGGCGAAGCCGAGGTGATCGAAGTCAGCGGGCCGGCTGTCGTCCACGTCTTCTTCGAAGGTCAAAGCGAAGGCACGGCGGACGACAACAACGGAAACGACCTCGATGAGGTCGTCACGGAGATGGTGCAGCTTGACCTGCGCGGTGTCAGTGCGGCGTTCGGTCCCGTCATCGTGACCTTGAACCCGAACATTCCGTCGACGGGCGGCATCGAGGAGAAGGCCAACAATACGCCCGGCATCCTGGACGTGCCTCCCTTCGGCGCCTTAGGGAAGTCGGCCGACAGCTTCTTCGATATCTTCTTTAACGTGTCCCTGCCCGAGCTGGGTCTGACGCTCCACACGCGTGACCCCAAGCGGATGCGCGGGCAGATCACCCACAAGCCGCCGGCAAGGCCGGACTTCTACGAAGGGCTCGAACCGGTCCAGCTATACGACGAAAACGGCAACCCCAGCGGTTACACGCTCAGCGCGACCCGCCACCGCCCGCGACCGCCCGTCGAGGTGGACCGGATGCCGTTTTCCATCGGCGAGTTCCAGTTGAGCTTCCCCGACGGATCGTCCGAGGTGGTCAGCGTCGCGGGTGCGACGACGGTTCACGTGTTCTTCGAAGGTCAACAAGAGGGTGACGCCTCCGACGACAACGGAAACGCGCTTGAAGAAGTTCGGACTCGGATGGTCGATCTCGATCTGCACGGGTTGAGCGAGACGCTGGGTCCGATCCATGTCGGTCTCAACCCTGGGATTCCGTCGGTCGGTCAAATCGAGGAGAAGGCCAACAGCACGCCGGGCACGCTGGATGTGCCGCCGTTCACCGCGGGCGGGTCAGCCGACAGCTTCTTCGACATCTTCTTCAAGGTCCAGGTTGGTGACCTGGTCCTTGTCACTGTCGATCCGAAGCGGATGCGCGGACAGATCAGTCACAAGCCGCCGGGACCGCTCGACTGGTACGAAGGCCCGCAAACCATTCCGCTGTTTTACGAGAACGGCGACCCGTCCGGCTACGCCATCGGCGCGACGCGTCACCGACCGCGACCGCCCGTCGAGATCGATTCCATGCCTTTCTCGCTCGGCACGATGGAGCTGCGCCTGCCCGACGGCACGGTCGAAAGCGTCGACGTCTCGGGTGAAACCGTTGTCCACGTCTTCTTCGAGGGTCAAACGGAGGGCAGTGCCAACGACGACGGCTCCGCACCAGGTCTAGACGAAGTCCAAACCGAGATGGTGCAGCTCAGTTTGAACGGCGTCCATCCGAACCTGGGTCCGATTCACGTCGGTCTGAACCCCAACATCCCCTCGCTCGGTGAGATCGAGGAGAAGGTCAACAACACGCCCGGCACGCTGGATGTGCCGCCGTTTGCGGCAACCGGCGCCGCCAGCAGCTTCTTCGACATCTTCTTCCGCATCGAAGTCGGCGGAAGGACGTTCTTGACCGTCGATCCCAAGCGGATGCGCGGTCAGATCACGCACAAGCCACCGGCATCGATCGACTTCTACGAGGGTGTCGAAGACATCGAGCTTTACGACGAAAACGGTAACCCGACCGGTTACTTCCTCGTCGCCACGCGACACCGTCCGCGACCGCCCGTCGAGATCGACCGGATGCCGTTCTCCATCGGTGCGTTGGAAATCGAGTTTCCCGACGGCACTTCGGAAACCGTGCAGGTGACGGGCGATACGACCGTACACGTCTTTTTCGAAGGCCAAAACGAGGGCGACGCCGACGACGATGACGGCAACGGACTCGAGGAAGTCGTAACCGAAATGGTCGCGCTGGACCTGCACGGCGTCAGCCCGTTGTTCGGGCCTGTTTCGGTCGGGCTCAACCCCGACATCCCCTCGTTCGGTCAGATCGAGGAGAAAGAGAATGCCACGGATTGGACACTCGACCTGCCTCCGTTCACGGCCGGCGGGTCGGCCGACAGCTTCTTCGACATCTTCTTCAAGGTCGAGGTGGGCGATCGCGTTTTCTATACCATCGCGCCGAAACGCATGCGTGGTCAGATCACCCACAAACCCCCGGGACCGATGGACTGGTACGAAGGCGTGCTCGATGTCGATCTCGTGGACGAGGACGGTTTCCCCACCGGGTTCCGCCTGGTGGCGACGCGTCACCGTCCGCGCCCGCCCGTCGAGGTGGACCGCTTCGGATTCTCCATCGGCGAACTGGAACTCCTCGCCCCGGACGGAACCACACACTTGGCCGAGGTCAGCGGCTTCACCGAGGTCCACGTGTTCTTCGAGGGACAGGGTGAGGGCAGCGCAGGCGACGACGACAGCAACGGGCGCGAGGAGGTCGTTGCCGAGATGGTGGTCCTCGACCTCCACGGCGACATCCCCGGTCTCGGCCCGGTCCGTGTGACACTCAACGAGGACCTTCCCTCATTCGGCGAGATCGAAGAGACCGCCAACGCCACGCCGGGCTTGTTGGACATCCCGCCGTTTGCGCCCACGGGAACGGCCGACAGCTTCTTCGATATCTTCTTCACCGTCGAAGTCGGGGGCCGGACCTTCCACACCGTCGAACCGAAACGCATGAGCAGCCGGATCACCCACAAACCACCCGCCCCCGGCGATTGGTATGAGGGTCGAGTCGAAATTCCGCTGCTCAACGAGTTCGGATTCCCCACCGGGTATGTCCTCGGTTTCACCCGCCATCAGCCGACGACCACGCAGGCGTGCTGTCTCGAGGACGGGCTCTGTCGAGACATGCTCGCGGCCGACTGCCGCGAAGCCGGCGGAGCGCCGAAGGGTGCGGGGACCGCCTGCGAGGGTGACAACGATCAGAACGGCGTCGACGACGCCTGCGAATTCGATGATCCGTGTGAGGACTGCGGCCCCGATCCGCACTGGGTCGACCAGTGCCCGGGCGGCATCGACCACATGCCGTCGTCCGCCCTTGTCGGGATCGACCTGGACCTGGACTGCGCACCGGATCGCAGCTTCCGCTTGAGCGGTCCGGTCAGCGTCCGCCGGTCCAATCCGCGCGACGACTCGATCGTCTTCCCGGGCACGCGGGCACTCGACGGACACCTGGACGTCATCGACACCGAGATCGTCTCGATGAGCCTCACCCGCAGCGGCGTGACCTTGACCGCCGGCGCCGGATTGGGGCAGGGCGGCGTCCTCGCGCCGTCCTACGGCGTCATCGCGGAGCAGCCTGGTGACATCACTCTGGCAGACAGCTTTTTTGACGTTTTCTTCGAGGTGGACCTGGGCAGCAGCCTGTTCGCCTACAACTTCGAGCCGCTTCGAGTGAACGCGAAGATCGACTGCCTGCCGCCGGACACCAGATACATCCACCCGCAGGGTTGCATCCCGCTGTTCAGCGCGCCGCCCACCACGCCGGGTCTGGTGGTCCACGTGGCCAACCTGGTCACGGCCGATCACTCGACCTTCCCGGCGAGGGTGATCCGCGCCAACCCGCAGGACGAGCACAGCCTGTGGCGCTCGGAGCACAACATCGCCCGAATCTACTTCGACGATGACATCACCCTGCCGGGCGCGGGCGACGTCTTGATCCGCGAGATGCTGCCCGGCGGCGTGTTCGGCCCCGACCTGTCGAACCTGTTCACCTTCACCCTCGAGAACGACGGCGGGGGCCGGCCGCGAATCCTCCGTATCTGGGAGAACGGCAGCACGCTTGTACACCGGCACTGGTATTCCGTGGCCAACACGGGTGCATGGGCGGGGGTCTTCCCGTTCGAGTTGCAGTACGTCGTCCAGGTCGGCGACGCCAGCGACGATGCACGCGTGCTGGCGTTCGACGTCAGCGTGATCAACACCGGGATTCCGACGTTCGCCTCGCCGGATGATGCACGCCGCGACATCGACGGGGACCTGAGAATCCTCGGCTTCGACGTCAGCGTGACGAACGGGAGCATCCCGTCGTTTGGCGTGCCGAAACCGGTGGGTCACCCATGATTCCGCCGTGAAGCGCCAGGGTGGCACCGCTCTCGGGCAGTGGCACGACCTGGATAGCCTCTGAGGACCGGCGTGGTTCCGACGAGAGTCGGGATCACGCCGGTATTTGTTGGTCCTCGTTTCGACCCGGAAGCGCCGGCGCCCGGTGTATCAACGGGGTGCGTCCCGGACGCATTACCAACTGCCCCCCGGAAGCGCCAGGCGCAGGTGTATCCCGGGCGCGCGAAGGGACTACCCCGTGAAGCCCTGTTGGACGATGGCGGTGTCGAGCATGTCGATCGTTCCGTCGCGATTGGTGTCGAAGCATCGGCACGATTGGGAAACGGCCCCGTCCGGACCGACAAGGCAGGGCTCGAAGAGGTCGTAGTCGAACAGATCGACGTCGCCGTCCTCTTCGCAGTCGGCGGGGGCGAGTCCGAACCAGAACCCGCCGGTCAGCTCGAACTCACCGCCGGCAAGTTGGCCTACGTCGGGCTGGCCTACGGTGCCGGAGCACTCGAACTCCCCGCCTTCGCTTCGCATTACGCCTCCGCCGTCGATCGTCGACCGCGTCACCTCGAACTCCGGCGGACCGCCCGCGAGCGCCACGCCAACCGGCACGATCGCAAGCACCAGCACCGCTCTGACTTTCATGGATAGACTCGGATTCATTCCATATCCCCTGATGTGGTCTTTTGCAGACCCGCGAGCGCCGCCTCGAGCCGACCGATCCGCGCTAGCAGTTCACCCACGCCTGCATCCCTTACCGGCTCCCTCACGGTCACGGCTCCGCTATCATTAACGTCAACCGGCCGTACGTTCGTGCCGTCCGCCGATGGTGACGTCTCCGTACTTTCCGCAACGCCCGGCTGCGCCGCCCGTCGTAACGGCTCACGGATCACGCGGAAATCTTCGTGCCCCGCTCGAACGTCCATCACCATGTAATCGAACTCATAAGTGCCCTGCCCGTTACCCAGCTCCCGCACGAGCACCTTGTTCCCTTCGCTGCCAACGTACGCCAGACCCAGTGAGTCCGCGGACCGCGGCGTCAAATGGACGGTTATGGCCGTCTCACTGCATACGTCGACGAAGTGATCCGGCAGAGCGATCTCCGCACGCCCGTCGACGAGCTTTGCGGTACCCCGGGCATAGGCGGCCGCTTCGGGCCCTTCCAGACTGGCGTACCAGATTTCGGTGCTACGATTTCGCGGGTTTGGAATTCTGAAGCTTTTGGTGTCCCCGAAGACAACGCCGTTCCCGGACGAGTTCACATAGCACCCGGCTTGTGGGTTCCCGGATGCATCGTCGACGTCGATCCAGCCGTGGTTCGAATTGGCGTTCTCGCGCGTCATGACGACGTTGAAGTCGCCGTTGGACCCGCGAATCGCGACCCAGCCGGAAGAAGCGACGTTCCCCTTGAGCTCGACCCCCGTGTTCCCGTCCTCATCGTTGACCCGCAGCGCGGGCTTATCCGACTCGTCGGAGTCGATTTCGATCGTGGTGTTACCCAGACTGTTTCGCAATATTGCGACCGAGCCACCCCCGTTCTCCTCAGCGTCGGTTTCGAAGGTGGCGGTTCCGGCGGCGTCGCGCAGGATTATCTGTGCCCCGTCGCTGCCGCCTTCGCTGGATTCGAGTTCGAAAGTGTCCCCGACTGTCAGCACGCCTTGTCCGGCGTTTGCGATTCTCACCGTGCCGCCCTCGTTCTGCAGATATAAGGTGGCCGGCGCCCCGTCGTCACGGGCCATGATCTCGTTGTTGTCGAACCCCACATTGGAACCCGTCACCTGGCCGAGGATCAAATACCCACCGTCCGCGGGCCCGGTGTCTGTCCCCGCACCGACGTGCAGTTGAGCCTGTGGATCGGCCGTCGCGATCCCCACGTCCCCACCGCCGGCGTTGATCGCCAGCAATCCGGTTCCCGATGCCCCACTGTCAAGCCGACCGACGTTGTTCCCGTCGGCCCACATCCGAAACGCTCGTTGTTCAGTGGAATTGATCACCGTGATTCCATCGTCCGACGTTTCCGCCGCCTGCTTCACGCTGAAGCGCCCCCAAGCAGTGGGGAAAGTTCCGACGCCCAGGCGCCCGCGCTGGTCCGCGGTCAGGACGTGCGTTGCGTTGCTGTATAGACTGAAGCTGCCACCGTCCCCAAGGAACGGGCTGTTATTCGCGTGAGAGACGAGGAACCACGATTCTCCGCCCGTGTCCGCCTGCGCATCCATTTGCAGAATCGCAGCCCCGAGTCCGCTCGGAGCCCGCGACAGGATGTTTCCTCCGTCGCTGACGAAATCGCCCTCTGCGGCCACAATGCCCGAAAACCGCGCGATGCTCCCGGATACCGTCGGCGTGTAACTGCCACCCACATGGAGCATCGACTGAGGATTGGTGTTGTCGATCCCTACGTTCCCTTCGTTCGTCACGGTCAACCGCTCGGAACCGTCGACGTTCAGGTGCCAGTCGGCCGTGCCACCGTCAAGATAGTGCCACGCCGCCGCCGTTCCCGTGTAATAGCCGTAGAACGGCCTTGCCTCGCCGCCCTCGGTCGTTACGTACATGCCACCGTACCCGTCGTCGACGGGTGCGTGCACCCCGAACCATTCCGAGCCCACGGGATGGTCCCTGTTGATTCCCACGAACCCGGGGTTGGTGTTGAAAATGGCGCCGCCGTTTCTGGCCCAGTTCGCGTCGCTCATCGCATACATGGCATAGGGCGTCGCCGTGATGGGTTGACGACCCAGCTCCGTCCACTGCCCGCCACCGGAGGGATACCGGACCGAAATCTCCAACCATCGCGCGTCGCCGCCGAAGGGGTCCAGCCCGAAATCGACTTCGACCTGAAACAGACCGTTTGAGGGCGTGACGCCGTCGATCTGGTTCTCTCCCATCTGGGTTCCGTCGGTTTCGGCATCCCACAGCGTGAAGAGCAGATCGACCTGGTCGTCCATCGCCGCGCCCATGTGCTTGAGCTGCCCCTGATAGAGAAACGCGGTCTCCGCCGGAACACCCCGCGCGCCAGGTGCCAATGCACACAACGGCGCTAAGACCAACACCGCCCCAACTGACGTCCTCATTAGTCGTCCTCCCACAATCTGCCGACCCCGTCCAACGCCCGCGCGGCGAGCGCCTCGAACCTGCAGGGGCCGACGAGCCCGGCGCGCAGCGCGTAGGCACACAACGGAGCCTGCGCTGCCTGTTTGCGTCTGGATTGAAACAGCTTGGCGGAAACGAATGCGACTGAAACGCGAATGCCTCGCTCCCCCGGCCCAGGTGAACGATATCCTAGCCGACCGGACAGCACGATACAAGGACGCGCCGACGTCGAGCACCGCCCAACAGATTCGCTGACTATCGGTCCTTTCTAACGCTCGGTGTCCATCGAGGCGCGCGCCGGGACCGCAACGCGCGGCCGCGGGAACGGCAACAGCATCGGCGTCATTGCCCGGTATTTCCGATAATCCTCACCCAATGCCTGGATCAGGTCGCGTTCCTCGAACTGGATGCCGACCAGGATGTACCCCGTCGTCAGAATCGCGAACAGCAGATGCCCCTGCGTCATCACGGGTGTCGCCCAGAACGCCAGGAGAAAGCCCGCCATCAGCGGGTTGCGGATGAGCTTGTAGATCCACGGCATCGCGAAACCCGGATGCGTGTATTCCTTCCCCTGCAGGTGCAACACGACTTGTCGCAGACCGAAGAGGTCAAAGTGATCGATACAGAAGGTCGCGTACAGAACCAGCACCCACCCGGCCGTGAACAACGCATAGAGCACGGCGCGGCCCGCCGCGTTCTCGACGCTCCACACGATCTCCGGCATCGCCCGCCACTGCCAGACCGTCAGCACCA
Source organism: Phycisphaerae bacterium (assembly GCA_050050135.1). Taxonomy (GTDB): domain Bacteria; phylum Planctomycetota; class Phycisphaerae; order UBA1845; family UBA1845. Next base: position 4,192 of record JASFUW010000038.1, on the reverse strand, counting down.
GCACGATACAGGTCGCCAATACGAACGTGCTCCGTTCGACGGGACGAGGGACGATCGTCGTCCACCACACCTTGAACCCCGGCCGGGCCATGATCGTGTGTTGTATGGCGAACAGACTGAGCAGAAGGGCGTTGACAACGATCGCCACCGCCATCGGCGCCGGGCCGTTTGCCCCGACGGTGTCGATCGACTGCGGCACCACCAGGTTGCCGACGAAGCCGATCATGTAACAGAACGTCACCAGGAACAGGACGTACACTATCGTCCCGTACAGAAAGCACCCGATCCGGCTCGCCCCGTTCGGTGTCTGATCGTCCATCACCTTGTCTCCGATCTGCCTACGAGTTGCGGCGTCCAGCGCACGCCTAACCGTAAGCCGACGCCCACAAACGTCGCCTCACCATCGCGCACGTTCGCGAAACAAACTCGAGGGGCTTGCGGGACAGACGCCCGCATCCCCGACCCGTGTCCTCGCAATATACTCCGTTTAGCCTGCCTACCACAAGTCGTGCTCTGGTGCGGCGCCGCGGAAACGATACAGATGGGCTCCCAACCTCCACGTCGGGCGCGGGCTCCGGCCCGCATGGCGAAAAACAACCTGTCCGCGTAACGTAAGACCGCAGGTGCAGGAGCAGCGGATGAACAGCGTCGACGACCTCAGACATGAGTTGGCAAGGATCGACGGCAGAGGGTACAAGGCCTACAAAGACATTAGAGGTGCCTACGACTTCGGACCCTTCGCTTTCTTCATCGACCACGTCCAGGCCGACCCCTACGCGCCGCCATCCCGCGTGCGCGTCCGCCTGCCGATGCAGGTCGCTCGGGTGCCCGAGGAACTTTTCGCGAACCGCGTCCGGCGCGTTGCCCTCCAGGACTTCCTGATCCGCCAAGTTCATGCCGCCATACGCAAGTCCGTCCGACCCGGCGGCGGCACCGGCAAGGGCGTGGCCATGGTCATAGACGCCGGCCGTCAGGAGGTCCTCGAACGAACCGCGGTCCTCATCACCCCGGAGTGGATCGAAGCCCGCATTCAGGTGCACCTCCCCGCGGCCGGGCGTCGTATCCTCGGCAGACAGGCAGTGACGCTTCTTTGTCAGAACCTTCCCGCGGTCGTCGACCGGGGATTGATCTGGTCGAATCTGGCTGAAGCCGACGCCCGTTCCTTCGTTACGTGCGTCGAGAACCAGGAGCACATCCGCGACCGCCTTCAAGAGATGAACCTGGTGGCCTTCGTCGCCGACCGGTCGATCCTCCCGCGCGAAAGCGGCGCAAGCAACCGACCGCTGCCTGAGGACCGGGCCGTTCCCTTCCGGTCGCCGGACTCCCTTCGCGTCGAGTTGGAGGTCCCTAACCCGATCGATCCGCCCGACGGCAATGGTCGTTCCATCACCGGTCTGGGCATTCCGGAAGGCGTCACGTTGATCGTCGGCGGCGGCTATCACGGCAAATCCACGCTGCTCGACGCCGTTCAACACGGCGTCTATCCCCACATCCCCGGTGACGGCCGGGAGTACGTCGTAACACGCCATGACACTGTGAAGATTCGCGCAGAGGACGGCCGCCGCGTCGAGAAGGTCGACATCTCACCCTTCATCGACAATCTGCCCTACGGCCGGAGCACCGCGTCCTTCGCCACGGACGACGCCAGCGGGAGCACGAGCCAGGCGAGCAACATCCTCGAAGCCATTGAAATCGGCACCGGCGTCCTGCTCGTCGACGAGGACACCTCGGCCACGAACTTCATGGTCCGCGACGCACGCATGCAGGCCCTCGTCCACAAGGACTGCGAACCCATCACCCCCTTCCTCGACCGCGTCCGCGAACTTCATGACAACCTCGGTGTCTCGACCGTCCTGGTCATGGGCGGCTGCGGTGATTATTTCGAGGTGGCCGACACCGTCATCATGATGCGAGACTTTCTGCCTCACGACGTGACCAATGATGCCCGCAAGATCGCCGCGTCGTTGGACTCCAGGCGTTCCGTGGAACCCGTCCGGCCGTTCACCGGGGTCAAGCCGCGCATCCCCTTGTCAGACAGCTTCGATGCGTCACGGGGCCGTCGCGAGGTCAAGATCGACGCCCCGGCGGTCGATACCATCCGGTTCGGCGCGAACACCATTGACCTGCGCAGCGTCGAACAACTCGTCGACCTCAGCCAGACTCGCGCCGTAGGCCACGCCATTCACCTCGCCGCCACCCGGTTCATGGACGGTAAGAGGACGCTTGCCGACGTCATCCACGCCGTCCAGGATGTCCTTGACCGCGAAGGGTTGGACGTTCTCGATCCGTTCCGTCGGGGTGAGCAACATCCCGGCAACTTCGCCAGGCCCCGTGCCTATGAAATTGCGGCCGCGGTCAATCGTCTGAGAAGCGTCCGGATGCAGGCTTCTTCCGACGGATGATCGCACGACGCACCGTTTTGTCCGAGTGCCATCTATCGAGCCGGCGCGCGGCTGACGACCGTTCACCCTCCAAGGAGGGATCACATGATAGGTAGAGCGGGTTGTTACCGCAGACTGAAACTTGCGGGGAAGGTGATCGTGGCGCCCGCGCATACCGAACCGTGCGGTTCAGGGTTCACGGCGGCGGCAAGGAGCGGTTCTCGGAGTGCTGTTGCTAACCGGAGGCACCTGTGCGCATAATTCCGTCATGTCTGCAAGCGTTGTGAAACGAGTCGAGGAGCTTCGGAAAGAGATTCGAGAGCACGACCACGCGTATTACGTGTTGGCGAAGCCGAAGATATCCGATCGGGCGTATGACGAGCTTTTGGAGGAGCTGCAAGACCTCGAGGAGCGGCATCCCGAGCTGGTTACACCCGACTCGCCGACGCAACGGGTGGGCGGGGCGCCGATCGAAGGGTTCGTCCACGTCAGACATACGCTGCCGATGCTGTCGGTGGACAACACGTACGACGACGCGCAGCTTCGGGAGTTCGACAAGCGGGTGGCGAAGGGGTTGGGCGGGGAGGCGTATCGCTACGTCGTCGATCCGAAGATTGACGGGGTGGCTGTCTCGCTACGGTATGAGGGCGGCGTGCTGGCGCTGGCGGCCACGCGCGGCGACGGGACGACGGGGGACGACATCACGCACAATGTGAGGACGATCCGGTCGGTTCCGCTGAGGCTGTTCGGGCGGGATGCGCCGGACGTGCTCGAGGTGCGGGGCGAGATCGTCTGGCCGACGAAGGGCTTCATGGCGTTCAACGCCGACCGGGAAGCGAACGGTCAGCCGACGTTCGCCAACCCGCGGAATGCCACCGCGGGGACACTCAAGCAGCTCGATCCGAAGAAGATCGCCGGTCGGGGGCTGACGTTCGTGGCGCACGGGTCCGGCGTGATCGAGCCGCTATCGGCCGCGACGGATTCGGAGCTGTTCGATCAGTTGAGTCGATGGGGGGTTCCGGTCAGTCCGTACCGCGCGGTCGTCGATGCAATCGACGAAGTCATCGAGCGGCTGGGAGAATGGGACGCGCGGCGTCGCAAGCTGCCGTACGAAACAGACGGTCTGGTGATCAAGGTCGACGCGTTGGACCAGCGTGACGCGCTGGGCTCGACGAGTCGATACCCGCGATGGTGTATTGCGTACAAGTTTGCGGCGGAGCGGGCGGAGAGCGTGCTTCTGAGAGTTGACTATCAGGTCGGCAAGCTGGGTACGATCACACCGCGGGCGGTGATGGAGCCGGTGCTGCTCTCCGGTACGACGGTTCAACACGCCACGTTGCACAACTTCGATCAGGTTGATCGGCTGGATGTGCGCGTCGGGGACACGGTGGTGCTCGAGAAGGCAGGTGAGATCATTCCGCAGGTTGTGGAAGTGATCAGGAAGAAACGCCCCAGAAACGCCAAGCCCCTTAAGCGCCCGACGAGCTGTCCGGTCTGCAAGGGGGCGGTCGAGAAGGACGAGGGCGGTGTCTATGTACGATGTATCAACCCGGCGTGTCCGGCGCAGCTCAAGGAGCGCCTGATCCACTTCGCGGGTCGGAACCAGATGGATATCGAGGGCCTTGGCGAGACACTCGTCACCAAGATGGTCGCCAAGGGGTGGCTGCATTCGTATGCGGACATCTATGAGCTGCACAAACGGCCAGAGGAGATCGAGAAGATCGAGATTGAACAGGAGCGGACGATCAAAGGGGTGAGGAAGACCATCGAAGTCCCCTTTGGAGAGAAGCGCACGAAAAAACTGCTTGAAG
>JASFUW010000037.1:0-20574 GCA_050050135.1 Phycisphaerae bacterium | reverse complement strand
GCTCGATCGGGTAGTTGAGGCAGATCGCCATATCATCGACCTCGATGTCGCGAGCCTCCCAGACGCCACCGGCGGCGTCCTCCATGACCTTGTCGTTTCCACCGATGGACTCCGGCGGATCCGGGTTGTCCGGGTCACCGCCGTCGAGCCGACCGTCACGTGCCCAGTAGAAGTTGCACGTGTTGTCGGGCGGCGAGGTGGTGTCGCCGATCACCTGTACCCAGTACACCTCAGTCGGCGTAGTCGGGATCGGGGTATCGAGCAACAGACTGACCGTGTACTCGTCGAAGTTGAACCCGGACTCGGGACCGTAATTGTTCTGGCGTGTGAAGGTGGTCGACGAGCAGCCCACCAGACCCGCGTTATCCGGGAGCGTGGATGCGCCCGGAACGGTTCCGAGGTCGTCCCAGATGCAGACGGTGAAGACGTCGTTGGTCTGGGGGACGCAGTTGAGCTGGTCGTCATCGACGCACGCGCAGTCGCAACGGTTGAACCCGGTGGGCGGATTGCAGTCGATGTCGGCGTCGGTCCACGCACCGACGAGGCAGACCGTTGACACGAAGTTGTCCGTGGCGATGAAATCGTCGGCTCGTCGGATTCCGGCGTCGATGTCCAGGTCGGTCGGGAAGACCGTCCGTTCCGCGGACTCCTGGCAGTTGACGTCGCTCTCGACCAGGCAGGCCGGGCACGGCGACGGATCGTCGTCACACGCAGCCCCGCCGACGTATGCACCGTCGAGGATGGTCTCGCAGGTGTCCTGATCCATCGGCTGACCTTCCACGTCATCCTGACAGATGATGCCCGCCTCGGTACCGGTACAGCAGGCACCGGAGCAGCACGGGTTGTCGGTCTCGCCCGGCGGAAGCGCACAGGTCGGGTCATTGCCGCAGTCGAGGTTGCCAGACGCGTCCCAGTAACCGCCGAGTTCGTCGCACGCGATTTCGTTCACGATGGTACACGCCGAGCCCGTGCAGCAAACCGATTTCGGGCAGGCCCCGACGGTAAGGTGCATCTGAAACGTCGCGCCCGGCGGAACGGCGGAGGTGCCGCCCGGGGCCGAGTAGATGGCCTTGTAGTAGATGCCGTTTGGGACCCCCCTATAAGTCTCCCAGAGGTTGTCGTCCTGGCAGAACGGTCCGCCGCGGGCGAACCCTTCGGTGTCCTTTCCGACGCCGATCGGCGGGTCAACACCTTCCTGCTGGGTGATGGTCGCACAGGGGCAATCGTTCCAAAGGTTTGCCCACTGCGGGCGCAGCGGCTCGCCGTTGATGTCGGTGCAGCAGAGATCGAACCGCACGTCGGCGCAGTCGTCGGCGCTGACGAGGCTGAACGAGACCCACCAGCCGAGATCTCGCGTATCCCCATCCTCATCGAGGAAGGTGGCGATGCAAATCTCGGTGCAGTCGTGCGCGTCACAAACGCCGTCGCCCGCGCCCTCGGAGGTGTCGCAGTCTTCGTCGACGGCGCATTGGGTGGAGGGGTCCAGCCCGGCGGTGCACCGGCCGCAGAAGGCGTCGTCGCCCTCATTGTCGGCACCGGGCGGGCACGGCTGGCGCTCCAACGGGCCGTCGCGACAGACGAAGTTGCTGTCGTCGTACGTCGCATCGGCGTTGGAGCCCGTGATGGTGACCGTGACCGGCGGCTCACCGAACGCCGGCACGTTGATGATGGGCCTGCCGCTTTCGGCGAGGATGCAGTTGTCGGCACCCTCGTAGCTGCCCTCGGGTTGCGTGCAGCAGTTGGGATCGCAGTCGGTGCCGAATCCCTGGCTGGTACCCGTTACGGTGACACAGTGGCCGCCTTCCGGGCATTCGATATCCAAGGTGCACCCGATGGTCCCAGGCTCGTTGTCGCAGACCGTGCCCGAACAGGTGGCATTGGTCGTCGCGACGCAGCTCCCGTCGGTGTCACAGCAAGCCTGGGTTGCGCAGGCCGCGATCGGCAAGCACTCCACGTCGCAATCGGGGTCGTCGGGAATTTGATCACAGGGGGTAATCCCGTCGTCGCAGATTCCGCAGAGGGTATCAATGCCCTGGAAACCACCCTCGCACTCCCATGGAAGCGTCTGGGTGCAGTCACCGGTGTCGATGTCACAGCAGGCACCGGTCGGCGCGCTGACGCCGGTTTCGGCGATCATCTCGAACGCGACAATCTGCGGGCTGTCGGCGCAAGTGCCGGGATCGCAGTCCGTGTTCCCGTTGATATGATCGCAGACCAGACCATCCCGGGCACCGCCGGAGCAGAAGCCGAGGCCGTCGCGGATGGGCGTTGTGTTGCCCAGGCCATCGCGGCGCTCGACGTACATGGTACTTGCCATGTTGTTGCCTTCCTCGACGGCGTCGGTCCCGTAGAGACTCGCCCGTCCGTCCCGGCTGAAGTTCGGCTGGACGGTCCAAGTCACCCAACCCTTGGTCGGGATGACCAGCGGGGGATCGAAGTTGACGGTCTGGATGGCGATCGGGCTTTCTTCGTCGTACTGATCGTTGGTGCCGTCCGGGAAGAAGGTGTTCTCGATGAAGACGCCGTCCTCATCGCGGAACTCGATCGACCACCGCGCGCCGTCCTGGGCACCGGGTTCGATGCTTCGGACGAAGCGGAGGAACGTGACGCTCATGTACTGTTCGGTGGGATCGAGCGTCGCGTGGTCCCAGGTCTTGTAGTCGTCACCGATCCGCGTGTAATCGTCGCAGTCGGTGTTGGAGAGCGGGCCGAACTTGCCGGTGATCGTCTTTTCGACGGCGATGCCTGAAGAATACTTCGGGCATTCGGCGCCCTCATCGGTGCAAACGGTTTCCGAGTCGCCGAACGGGAACCAGTTGGCGGCACAGTCGTCATAAGTGTCACGGGTGCAGATCTTGCCGGTGTCACAGCAGCGACCCGGGATGCAGATCGGCGGGTCGTCGAGCACCTCGGGCTCGACACAGCGTGATCCGGGGCCGCAGGCGTTGGTGTAGACACAAACGCTGCCGACGCAGTCATCGTCGGTGCAGGATGCCCCGTCGTCGCAGTCGCTCGGGAGCGAGCACTGGGAGACGGGGGCGAGGCACTCATCCAGTCTTTCGTCGCAGGCGTCGGGCGAGGTGCACGGGGCGGTTCCGGCGACGCATGCGCCACCGGAGCAGGATTCCTCCCCGTTGCAGTATGCGCCGTCGTCGCAGCCGTCGACGTCCGTCGTCATGAGGGTGCAAGCGCCCTCGAGTGGATCGGGGCAGTCTTCGTCGACGGAGCAGGGCTCGCCGCCGTTGTCGCCATCCTGGCAGTAGCTTTGAGACTCGAAGCACTGTTCGTTGACGCACCCGTAGGCGACGCACACCTCACACGTGTAGCATTGCTCGTTGATCGCGCAGGGATCGCCTGGATCGGCACGGAACTTTTCAGTCGTCGGTCGCGACAATCCGAGGTTGTCCATGCCTTCCGCGATCGCACCGGGGCCGTGGCTGGTGAGGCCTCCCTTGTTGCGATAATCGACCGTGATCGGTGGCAGGACGGGGATTCCGCCGAGTGTGTCGGGGATTCCCGGTCCGACCTTGACCTTTTTTGCGCCGGCGTTGGTGTCCGGCGTTCTGTCGGGCGGAGCACCTTGTAGCGCCAAGCCGAACGCCAAGGCACCGACCGCCACGACGGCTAAACAAGATTGCCATCGCTTGTGTTTCTGTCGCTTCATGTTTCACATACCTCCAAACAGGGACCTCTCCCGCCGGTTTAAGTAACGCGGTCTCCGCCTCTGAAGACCGCATGATGGGTGCATGGATTTAATGCAAAGCCCGCCGATTTCGCGGGTATGGTTGGATTGCCGGGTTTGCAGAGAACGCTCCTTCCGCCACTCACACCACCGCTCCGTTGCGACGCGATCGTGGCACTCCGCACACGGACCGCGCGTTGCCAAAACTTCGTGGGCATCAGTCGGTGAGAAGGACTGCGAGACTCAACCCCCCAAGGCGTCTGGTGCGTCGGCGGAGCTTTCCCTAAACAGCGAAAGCATGTCAGAGACGCACCGCTGCCCGACGTTACGCGCGGGCGGGAAAAGAGCCCGACGAACTCAACCGTGCGCTTGCACGGACAAGCCATGCCCCATCCCATAACCACTTTACACCCCGCATTCTTGCAAGTTATTTGCCAAAACGCAACACTAAAGCCGAGCCGGAAAACGGCGACCCACACCGGACCGATTCCCGAACGTGTTCTACGCACGCACGCGGTCGCCGGTTGTACTTATCGGCTCATGACGTGTCCCATGCGAGTGACAGATTATCGCCAATGCACGTACTCCAGGTCTTACGTTGGACACGCTCCAAACTTATATAGACACGCGGTGGACGTTGTCGCCGACGGCGCCAGCACGGCGGGGGATGTCCTCCGGACATTTCGGTACGGTGGCCGCCGCGGACGGGCGCCCGGACCGAGATGGTCGGTGTTCGAGGGCGAGGTGGGCCGGGGGTTGCGAAGCCCGAGCGGATAGGCCCTACCAGTACTGGAATGCGGGAGGGCCGTTGACCGTATGACGCTGATTCGGTGGAAGGCTCGAACGGAACGGGCAGCCGCCGGCGGCCGTGGACCCCGCGTGGGTTGCTTCAGCGCCTAAACAGGACCAGGGCTGTGTCGTCGGGTTTACTCGGCTGATCGGGCTGGGGGTTCAGCATACGATCCCGGCAGGCATCACGAAGCTGCGTACACGCCGTTTCCAGCGGGCCCTTACGGATCAGTTCGACGATCTCGGGGACGCCGAGGTTGTCGAACAGGCCGTCGGTGGCGAGGATGAGCGTGTCACGCGGTCGGAGCGCGACGCGGGGACCGACCTCGATGCGCATCTGAGGGGAGCCGACCATGTTGGAGACGATGTTGCGTTCGTCGTGGTGCATGGCATCGTCGCGATCGATGAGCCCGGCCTCGACAGCATAGCCGACGGGGGAGTGGGAAACCGTTTGGAGCTTCAATTTGCCGCGTTGTCCGACGATCATGATCTCGGAGTCGCCGACGTGGTAGGGACGGACGACGCCGTTATCGAATTCGGCGACTGCCAACGTGTTGGCCGCTCCGACGCCGAGTGCGGTGACGGCGCGGTTTGCCGCCTCGAACCCGTCGAGTATGGCGTCCCTCAGATCGCCCCGGGTGTCGGCGCACAAGGCCACCGCGTCGCGCATGGTTTCGACGGCGAGCCGCGCCGCCTGATCGCCTGCGGGGTGTCCACCGAAGCCGTCTGCCACGACAAGCACCGCACGCCCGTCGGAACACGTCAAGACGGCGAGGGCGTCCTCGTTCGGTCCCTCCTTTCCGGGGCAGACGCGTGAATGGATGGCGACGGTGCCACAGTCGAGCGCAAGGATGGTCGGTCCGACGTCGCGACCGTCGAGGATCACCAAGGGTTCGTGGAGTGGCGGTGTGGACATGGTTCAAGAGCGCCGAAGGCTTCGGGAACACCAGGGACAGTAGTCCCAGAAATCGGGCAGCACGCCGGAGCGGCACCGCGGGCACTTTGCGGTGCTTCCGTCGAAACTCCAGGGGCGTTCGACCTTGGTGCGGCAGAATGGGCAGTACTTCATGAAGGGCATCAGCCACCCCCCCGGGCAGCGCGGGCCGTTGCATCGCCTCTCGTAGCGTGCGTCCTCGTACTGCAGCGACGACGAATCGCTGATGACACCGCCGTAGCACCAGGGGCAGAAGCGCCAGTCGGATTTCACGCCGCGTTTGCACCTTGGACATCGCTTTTTGAAGCGTGAGTCATCGCGCCACCTGGCGATTTTGGAGCCGCACCAGGGGCAACAGCGCATGGTCTCGGAGACGGGTGCGTTGCAGCGTTTGCATTCGTATCTGGCTTCCAACTGGCGACGGAACCTTTGCAGGAACTGACGGTGGCGGATGGTTCTCCAGTCTGCGGTTGCGGTCCGCCGGCCGCTTCTGGGGCGTTTGACGCGTCTCGAGCGCAGGGCCTTGGTCCGCACTCGCTTGAAGGCGGCCAACATGCGCCCGGCGTCCGCGTATCGCTTGGAGCTGTCGACGTGCATGGCGCGCTGTATGAAGGTGATGACGTCGCGGTGGACCGCTTTTTTGATCCGCTCGTAACCGGGCGGCGGCCACTCGAAGGGCCATTCCGGCAGGGACCCGGCGAGCATGCGGTATAGAATGAGCCCGAGCGAGAAGACGTCGGACCGCAGGGAGGGTTTTCCCATGGCTTGTTCGGGGGCGATGTAGCCGACGGTGCCGCTGCCCGATGCGGCCAGGGTGCGTACGGCGACCTTGGCGATGCCGAAGTCCGCGAGTCGTACGCGATGGTCGGGGAACAAGATGAAATTCTCGGGCTTGATATCGCAGTGCATGATGTGCTGGCGGTGGGCGAAGGCGACGGCTTCGAGCATCTGCTCGGAGAGGGTGACCACGGTACGCATCGACATCCGACGCGTCATGCGATCGGCGAGCGACTCTTCGCCCAACGGATAGATGACCACGAAGACGCCGTCGACGTAACCGGCGTCCTTTACGGGGAGGATGTTCGGGTGATCGAGCTTGGCACTGATTCGGACTTCGCGCCGAAAGTCGTCCAACGCCTCTTTCGTGAGCAGGGCCGCATCCGGAACCTTGATCGCCACCTGGACACCGGCAACCGTGTCGTGCGCGCCGTAGACCTTGGCGTATCCACCTTCGGCGACGCGTTTGACGATCCGGTATTTCCCAAGACGTTGTCCGACGCGAATCATGGCGTTTTCCCGCACCCGATGTCTTCGGCTTCCGTTGACCTCGGGCCCTTGCCCGATTATTGCACCGGTCCGGCGTCGGGGCGTTGAGGCCGTAGGCCTGAGGACCCCTATGTAATCGGCACTCGCGTCGGCGTCGAGCACTACTTCGGGCTTCCGCGTGTCGGGTGGGTCGGGTTGCCCAATTCCCGGGTCTTTCGCCACGAAGCGCGCGTCGCTGACGCCAAGCGCCGTTATATGGCAGTGGTTTGTGGGGCGAATGCCGGGGCATTCGGAGCGTGTGGGTCAGCGAGGACGCTTCGAGCGGCGGGCAGCGATCCGGGCGCCGGTGTAGCGCGGTTTCGAGAAGGATCGAGGAATGAGACGGTCAGTGGTCCTGGTGTCGAACGATGTCGCCGGTGGTCAGGAAGACGACGTCTTCGACGATGTTGGTGGCGTGGTCGGCGATGCGTTCGAGGTTTTTGGCGATGGAAAGGATGTCGAGGAAGGCGGCCATCCGGTCGGGCTGGCCGGCGGCGTCCGCCACGATGCTCCGGATGATCTGGCCGTAGAGGGCGTCGACGGCGTCGTCCTCGGGGAAGACCTTTTTCCCGTTGACGGCGTCCCGGACGCCGTAGGCCTGGATCGCGCTTCGCAACATGCGGCGTACGATGACGGCCATCTGATGGATGGCTTCTTCCTGCTTATCGAGGCCTTCGTGGTCGAGGTGTTGTGCCCGCTCGGCGATGTTGACGGCGCAGTCGGCGATGCGTTCCAGGTCGTTGTTGACCTTGAGAACGGTGCAAAGAAACCTGATGTCGCAACCGACCGGCTGATAGAGTGCCATAAGCCGGACAGTTTCCGCCTCGATCTCGACCTCTTCATAGTCGACATCTCTGTCGCGCTGGATTGCCCGGCTGGCGAGACGTTCATCGGCGTCGAATGCGGCTTCGCATGCCTCCTGGAGGATGTCCTCGACGAGGCTGGCCATGCGCAACGATCGGCGCTGTAACTCATCAAGCAAGCGTACGAATTGGGCGGTCATGAAATGCTATCCAAAGCGTCCGGTGATGTAATCCTGCGTTTTTTCGTTGTTGGGTTTGGTGAAGATGACGTTGGTGTCGTCGAATTCGATGAGTTCGCCCAGGTACATGAAAGCGGTTCTGTCGGAGACGCGTGCGGCCTGCTGCATGTTGTGGGTCACCAGGACGACGGTGTACTGCGACTTCAGCGCGTCGATCAGGTCCTCGATGCGGGCGGTGGCGATGGGGTCTAGGGCGGAGCAGGGTTCGTCCATCAGGACGACCTCGGGCTCGAGGGCGATGGCGCGGGCGATGCACAGGCGCTGCTGCTGCCCGCCGGACAGGGCGTAGGCGTTTTGCTGAAGCTTGTCCTTCACTTCGTCCCACAGCGCGGCCTGGCGGAGTGAGCGCTCGACGAGTTCCTGGAGGTTTCCACGGTAGCCGTTGATGGCGGCGCCCCAGGCGACGTTCTTGAAGATGGACTTGGGGAACGGATTCGGTTTCTGGAAGACCATGCCGATGCGAAGGCGGAGCTCGACCGGATCGCACGCGGGGCCGTAGATGTTCTGTCCGCGGTAGCACAAGGTTCCCTCGACACTGGCGGATCGAACGAAGTCGTTCATGCGGTTCATGGCGCGGAGCAGGGTGCTTTTGCCGCAACCGGACGGACCGATGATGGCGGTGACTTCGCGACTCCGGATTTCGAGGGAGACATCGCGTACGGCGGTGAAACTGCCGTAGCGGATGGTCAGTGACTCCGCCGTGATGATCGGTTCGCGCGGCGGACCCTGCGGCTGTTCCGCACGGTCTTTCCTGGGGCGAACCGAGATGCCGAGGGGAGCAGTCTGCTGTTGCACGGAGCTTGTCGGCGACTCCATAACGTCTACCATGCTTTCCTCCGCTGATGCCAGGCACGAATGGCAACAGCGATAGCGTTCATCGGGAGGAGAATTCCCAATAAGGCGATGATACCCGCTGCTGCCAGATGATGGAACACCGGTTGGGGACGGTCGCACCAGTCGTAGATTTGCAGGGGGAGCGCCACGAACCCGTCGCGAAGACCCTCGGGGACGAAGGCGACATAGGTGAGGGCACCGATCATGAGCAGTGGGGCGGCTTCGCCGATGGCGCGGGAGACGGCGAGGATGATTCCGGTCATGATTCCGGGCATCGCGGCGGGGAGCACGTGAGCGCGAACCGTCTGCCATCGCGTCGCCCCCAAGGCATACGCGGCGTGACGGAACGACTGGGGCACGGCGAGGAGCGCTTCTCGGGTCGCGATGATGATGACCGGCATGATCAGGAGACTGAGTGTCAGGGCGCCGGACAAGATGCTGCGGTCAAACCGCATCCACCGAACGAAGACGGCCAGACCGAGGATGCCGTACACGATCGAAGGCACGCCGGCGAGGTTGGCGATGTTCAGGTGGATGAATCGCGTCACGCGATTGTTCTCGGCGTACTCTTCAAGGTAGACGGCTGCGGCCACACCGACCGGGACCGCGACCATCGCGGTGATGACAATGATCCAAATGGTTCCCCAAAGCGCGCTTTTGACACCGGCGGTCTCGGGGTAGAGCGTGGAGGGGAAGCTGTTGAGGAACTTCCAACTGAACCAGGCTGCGCCTTCCAAGAGCACGCGGGCGATCAGGACAACGAGAAACGCCAGACCGACGACACTCGTGGTACCGCAGACGAGGTGGAAGATGCGGCCCGCACGGCGGCGACGCTGCAGGCGCGGCTGATATTGCGTCTGCGGGTCGCTCATTCGTAGACCTCGCGGAACCTCTTGAGCACGCGGTGGGCGACGAGGTTGATGGTGAGGGTGATCATAAAGAGTGTCATCCCGCAGGCAAAGATGGTCTGATACTCGACGGTTCCGTGTGGCGTGTCGCCCAAGCTGACTTGCACGATGTAGCCGGTCAGGGTTTGGATGCTCTCGAGCGGGTTGAACGTCATCTTCGGGGTCATACCGGCGGCGAGGCTGACGGCCATGGTCTCGCCGATCGCCCTGGCGAATGCCAGAAGGACGGCGGCCACCACACCCGACATGGCTGCGGGGACGACGACGCGGGTGGACACCTCGAGCCTGGTCGCGGAGACGGCGTAGGCCCCTTCGCGCAGCGCCTGGGGCACGGCTCGGAATGCGTCGTCGCAAAGGGACGCGATGGTCGGGATGATCATCACGCCGACGACAACGGCCGCGCTCGCTGCGTTGAAGACCTCGGTTTGTGGAATCAGGGGTCGCAGGACGTTCGGCGTGATGAACGTCAGGGCGAAGTAACCGTAGACGACGGTGGGTATGCCGGCGAGGACTTCCAGGATCGGTTTCAGGAAACTTCTCGCCCACGCGGGTGCGTATTCGCTCAGGAAGACGGCTGTGCCCAAGCCGATCGGGATCGCCACGACCAGGGCACCGCCGGCGACCAGGAATGTCCCGCAGACCAGCGGGAGGACGCCGAAGCTTCGCGGTTCGAGCAAGGGGGCCCAGCGCGTTCCGAAGAAGAACTCGATCGGGGACACCTTGGCGAAGAAGGTGACTGATTCGGAGCAGAGGACCCAGACGATTCCGGCGGTGGTGGCGATGGAGACGAGTGCGCAGACGAATAGCAGGAGCCTGATCGCGTTTTCAGTCCAGCGGGTCAGTCGACGCATAGAGACACTTCTAACGGGAGCGCCGAGGCGGCTCGTTTTGTCAAGCGCGGCCGAGGACGCCAAGCCGGCGGAATAGAGCGGGTCCGTCCGACTTGACGCCCTCGATGCGGTCAAAAGATCGGGACGCAGTCATGGTGCGGCCCGGTTTGGGTCTTTAGTACCTCCGGAAGGTTTCAGCGAGGTCGAGTTTCTCGCCGGCGGCTTTGGCGGCGGCCATCGCCGACCCGGTCTTTCCGGATCGGAGGCGATTCATGTTCATCTCGTAGATTGCGGGAGACAGCGCCACGTAGTTGACGGTCGGATGCTCGACGATGCGTGGTGCGTTCTCGTGGAAGAACTGGAGGAACGCCTTGACCTCGGGTCTGCTGTAAGCTTCGGTGTTGACGTAGAGGAACATCGGGCGCGAAAGCGGCTCGTAGGTACCGCCTCGGATGATGTCCAAGCTGGGCTTGATCGGTTCTCCGTTGTTGTTGTCCACGCCGACGAGCTTCAGTTTGCTCTTGTTGGCTTCGTAGTAGGAGTATCCGAAATAGCCCAAGGCGCCCGGGTCACCGGCGATTCCCTGGACCAGGACGTTGTCGGACGCGCTACCGGTGTAGTCGCTGCGTGAGGCCCGCTCTTTGCCGACGATCGCCTTGGTGAAGTAGTCGAACGTGCCGCTGTCGGTGTCCGGACCGTAGAGTTTGAGGGGCAGGTCGGGGAAGCCGGGACGGACCTGTCGCCAGCTCGTGATCGCGCTTCCGGGTTCCCAGATGCGCTTCAACTCATCGACGGTCAGGTAATCGCAGAAGGCGTTCGAGGGGTGGACCATGACGGCGATTCCGTCGATTCCGATGGGAATTTCGATGTAGCTGACGCCGAGGTTCTCGGCCCTTTCGATCTCCTTCTGCTTGATCGCACGTGACGCATCGCTGATGTCGGTCCGCAGGTCGTGGCTTTGATCGAGAAACTTCTTGAAACCGCCGCCGGTGCCCGAGATGCCCACGGTCACGCGGACCTTGGGATGCTCCTGCTGGAACAGTTCGGCCGTTGCCATGGTGATCGGCGCGACCGTGCTGGAGCCATCGATTTTGATCCGGCCGGTGAGCTTCTCCCCGGCCTGGACGTCGGTCGTTGCAAACATCAGTGCCAACGCAGTGACGCTGCACCCAAGCGCTACCCCCTTCTTGAACAACATTTTTCAATCTCCTGTTGTTTTTGTTATCCGGCGACTGCCGGATTCAGCCCGTAGCCGACCGCGTCGGTCGACCTCTTGTATTCTAACGGAAGACCGAGTCCGCCGCTGCCTCGACAATAGCGTTTCCGACATCGACGGCTGCGCCCTTGACGCTGTCCGCCAGAATCTGCCCGATGTCCTCGCTGATCGCCGACACATCGCACCCGATCATCGCGATGCAGCAAACCACCAACGCGAGGCACCCGAGAAACCTGAGCATCCGACTTCGCATTGTTGACTCCTTTACAATCACTTAACGTAATGTTTCCTGAACAGCCCGCCAGGTACGTGTTACCCACACAACCCGAGGCCCGACGCCAGCCCGTCGCGAGAGCACCCGCGAATCGTGCGGTGCCACCGATCATGCGGCGGACCGGTGTACGTTCGCCGGGCGAGGGGCACGACTCAGAACGCCAGTTGGAACCTCCACAGGAAGATGCCGACGTCGCCGTCGTCCACGGGGTCGGCGAGGACGTAGTTCCACATCATCCGCATGTTCGGGTTCAGGTACCAGTTCAACCCGAGCGACAGGTCGCGAAGGCGGCCGCCGCGAACGCGCTCGTCGTTGAGATTCAAATGCGAGTAGCGGGCCGCGACCTCCCATGCGCCCCTGCCGCCATCTGGACCGAAGTCCTCGTTGGGTTTAACGTTGCCGAACGTACCGCTGGATTTCTTGTATGGCCGATGCTCCCCAGTGAGGAAGTAGCTGGCCTGGACGGCGGCGGCCCAGAGGTGGGGGTCACCGAAGCGGTGCGAGCGCCCGTCGATGAGGGCGTGAGCGTATTCGCCCTGCAAGGAGAGCGGGCCCCACACAACGGCGGCCTCGGCGGAAAGCAGGTCTCCGTGGTCGGCGGGAATCCAACCCGTGTCGACCAACCTCGGCGCCAGGTGGGCTTCCGGACGGGCACGGAATCGAACCTCATCGTCCTCGTAGTTCTGCTTGCTGTACCCGAACCCGAGGTGCACCAGTCTCTCGCCCTCGTCCGCGTAGAGGGGCAGACCGGTGATGCGTGCGGTGGCGTTGTATGCGCGTCCCCCGACACCCTCGCCGTAATCGTCCGTCTGGCGGAAGACGCCCGCCGCCCAGGTCATGCGATCTTCGAGCAGGGTGTCATGGATCATGACACCGGTGTTTCGGCTGGGCGCGAACGTGTTGACCAGGCTGCGCTCGAGGAAGGTGATGTATTTGCTGCTGGTCAGCTCCTCGAGACTGAACGGTTCCTTGAAATGACCGATGCGAACGTGTCCGACGTAGGGGACTTTCTTGAGCCCCATCCAGACGTCCTTGAAGTCGGAGTCGCCGTCCGCGAAATCGTACTGCGCTTTGAAGTCGACGTTGTCGTAGATGGAACCGGAAACGTAGAGTCTGGCGCGGCGGAATTCGGTTCCGTCGTCGAAGTCGTCGCCGATGGCGCGTTCGATGTCGCCATCCTCACAGAAGTAGGCCCAATCGTTTTGTATGCGACCGCCGATCTTGAGCTTGAACCGTCCGTCGGCGGAATCGAAACGCAGCCCGCCCTTCCAGTAGGGTCGCAGGGTGTTCGAATCGGTGACCCACTTGCGCATCTGCTTCCATTCGTCGGAGTCGAGTGCGGGGGGTCGCTCTTCCTTCATCTGGTTCACGGAGTTTTCCAGGGCCTGGACTCGTGTCCCTTCCAACTGGCCGATGCGGCCTTCGAGTTGTTCAACCCGACCGAGTAGTTGGCGCACCAGGTCCTCGAGTTCCCGCTCACGCTGTGTAGGCGCGTCCGATTGCGCCGCGGCGGGCTGGGCAACGAGTAACGCCACTGCCATCAACGGAGCACCAATCATCATGAACCGACGAATCACCATGAGACGTTTCTCCTTTCACGGGGTCCGAGATCTGCACCTCAAGGTCGGTACAGTTACTTTTCATTGTGAGGATTGTGTGAAGGGTGGATTAAGATTGAATTAAGATGCCGTACTTCCCAGCATTGGGATGTGGATTCCTTTGATCTCACAATGTGGATTGTTCGACGGGGCTTGCGCTTACGGTGTGAGGCGTGCTCACGTTGGCCGGAGTGTCATGCGCTGTATGGCACGCCGATGGGGTGTTCCCGTGGCGGTAGCGACTGACAACCTATCACCACGGACCGCTGACACGAATGGACGATCCGACTCAGCCGGAGCCGCGTACCGCGTCATCCTTCATGTTGCGAGTCGTTTTCCTGCGGAGCCGAGACGGTTTGCGGAATGCGGAGCGTGACGACGGTGCCGACGCCGACCTGGCTGTCCAACGTGACGGTTCCATGCATGGCGGCTGCCGCGTGTCGGACGATGGCCAGCCCGAGTCCCGTACCGCGGGGCTCGCTCTGGCCCGACGTCCCCCCACTCCGATCCGGGGCGACCTGGTAGAAGCGTTCGAAGACTCGCTGGTGATCCTGCGACGGAATTCCGCACCCGTTGTCGGAGACCGCGATGATCAGCGCTTCGTCTTCGCGGTTGCAGGTCATGGTTATGCGGCCGTTCGGGCTGGTGAACTTGACGGCGTTGTCGATCAGGTTATCGATGGCCAATCCGAGCAAATGGACGTCGGCGGTGACCCGGGTCAAGCCGGACGCCAGCTCGCATTGCCAGGTCAGCTGCTTGGACGCAATGGCGTGGGCCCATCTGTCTCGTAGATCATCACAGAACCGTCGCAGGTCGACCGTGGTCGGTTTGAACTCACTGGATGGGGCCTCCAAGCGGGAGAGGGCGAGCAAGTCTGCGACTAAGGCCTCCAGGCGCGTGCTGTGCCGATCGATGACGCCGAGGAATCGCTTCACCGCGGCGGCGTCCTCGGCGACGTCGATGTTGAGGACCGTTTCGACCGCACCGCGAATGGCGGAGAGAGGCGTCCGCAACTCGTGCGAGGCGTTGGCTACGAAGTCGGTCTTCATCTGAATGGTCCGGGCGATCTGCGAGATGTCCGTCAGGGCGAGGATCCTGCCCGTGACCTCCGAGGTCGATGAGTCACCCGTCTTTCGCCCGTCGGATGCGGGGTCGGGCAGCCTGATGGTCGAGGCACGCGCCAACAACACGAGCGAGCTGGCGGCGTTCGGAATCTCGATGCGAATCTCCGTTTCGGGACGTTTGCCGGGCGGTTCCGCGTTGGCTTCCTCGAACGAATCGCCTGGCGGCGACGGGGTGATCCGGTCAGCGAGCAGCAGTCGTTGCAGATCGTGCTGGGGGACGCACTGCTCTATGGGCCTTCCGGTCCAGGTAAGACCCACCCAATGCTCCGCGTCGTCGGGATGGAGCAGTCTCGCGGCTGCGGGATTGGCGTGAACGACGTTGCCGTCGGGACCTGCGACGATCACCCCCTCCTGCACCTGATCGAGGAGGGCCTCAAAGGTCTTCCGCTGGTGGTCGATGGTGGTCAGTTGCCTGGCCAGGTGCCGCCGCATCTCGTTTAGGGACTCAGCGAGGCGTGCCAGTTCGTCCGAACCGTGAATGCGGGCACGGGCCGTGAGGTCTCCGCGGGAGATCCGTCCCGCAACGGCGGTGATCCGGCGAATGGGCATGGTCCATAGTCGGGCAAGCCCGAGGGAGAACAGGGCGGTGGCGGTGATGGCGATGGCGGCGATGGTCCAGATGATCTTTCGCACGGACTGGGTACGGTTTCCTATGGTGGCGACGCCGAGTGCCACACGAACGACACCTTCCGGGTGTTCCTTCGGACCGACGCGCAGGGCGACGTAGCTCATCATTCGTCCCACAGTGTTCGACCAGCGTGTGGCGGTGCCCCAGCCGTTATCGAGTGCGGCCTTGATCTCGATGCGGTCACGATGTGTGTCCAGGTCGGCGGGGTCCGCGTGGGAATCGCCCAGGATGGCGCCGTCGGCGGCGACGAAGGTGATGTGGACGGCGTGTGCCCCGGGTTTGGCGGCTTCTTTGGCGATGCGGTCCAGCTCATGGGTGTGTGCGGGGGTCAGCCGCCCACGGACGACGCTTCGCAGCGTCTGGGCCTGAACGCGGAGTGATTCGACGATCTCTTCGCCGTAGAATTCGTCGTACTCCCTCAGGATTAGAAGTACGCAGGTACCCAGGGCGAGCGTTGTCAAGACGGCGTAACCGAGGAACAGCTTCCAGAAGAGCTTGCTTTGTCGTATGAAAAGACGGCTCAAAGACTCGCTCCGCTCTGCTCGCGCAGAGCATAACCGACGCCACGGACGGTCTGGATGAGCGAAGAGGCGGGTCCGAGCTTTCTGCGCAGGGCGGCGACATGGACGTCAATGGTACGGTCGGTGACGACGGCGCCTGCGCCGAGGACCGCGTCGATAAGCTGTTCTCGGCTCAGTACGCGTCCGCGGGCGGCCATGATCTGCCAGAGGATGCCGAACTCCGTGGCGGTGAGCGGGACGCGTGTGCCTTCGACGGTGAGTTCGTGACGGCTCCGATCGAGCGTGACTTTGCCTGTGGTCATCACGGCCGACGCGGATCGAGCTGCGGCCGGGCGCCGCAACAGAGCGCGAACGCGGGCGAGCAACAGCTTCATCGAGAAGGGCTTGGTTACGTAGTCGTCCGCGCCCAAAGCGAATCCGACCAGCTCGTCATCCTCTTCCGCCTTTGCGGTGAGCATGAGGATGGGCACTGCGGCGGTCTTCGGGTCACTTCGGAGCTTGGCCATGACGTCGTCACCCGAGAGCCTGGGCAGCATTCGGTCAAGGATCACCATGTCGGGGGGGTATCGCCTGGCTTCCGCCAGGGCAAGCTCACCGTCGAAAACACACCGGCAGCGGTAGCCCTCGCGCTCGAGGTTATAGCTGAGGAGCTCTACGAGGTCGCGTTCGTCTTCGACAACCAGAATGGTCTTTTCCTTAGCCATGCCTTGCTCGGGCAAACGCCGATCAACCGAGCGCCCCTGATGCTGACGGGCGCGCCGGCGGCGGCCGTCTGGAAAACGGCTGCGGTAGTATGACACAACCGGGGGCGGTCTCGCAAACCGCGCCGGCGGGCCGGCGAAGCGCCCCCCGTCAGAGGCCTGAAAAACGGACGGCCCGACGAGACCCGATCCGCGGGCGGTCGGGTTCTGCGCCGCGTAGGATTGCGCGGGGGCGCCGGCGCAACGCCGGTCGGGTAGACGGTGGTGGGGGCGGCGCGCCGGGATGCCAGGCGGATTTCGACGTGTCCTTCCGGAAATCGCCGGGGACACTTGGTTTTTGGCGGCTGTATGGCGAGTTTGCTATCCTGCGATGGAGCGCCGACGGTGGTTTCTGTCGGTGGTATGCTCGTCCAGTATGGGGGCTCAGGCATGACCATGGGGCGTGGTATACGTCGACAAGCAGGTTCCATGCGCCATTCCCGTCGTGCGGCGTATTTGGCTCTGGTCATCCATCTTCAATGCGGGTGTGGTGTGATCGGCGTGGCATGTGCGCAACCGGACCCGCTTGAGAACGGCGGCAGCGTCGCGGAACTTGTCGAGACGTTTTTTGAGAGCCCCGATCGCGATCGCAGAAGGGGGCTGATCGGGCGCATCGAAGAAGCTGCCAACGGGTCAATCGGAGCGGTCGTCGAGGCACTGAGCACGGTGCAGCTCTGGCATGCACGTGGAGAACGGGAGGGCGCCCTTACCGTCAGCGCAGGTTCAACAGGGGTCGTCCGCGTCGCGTACCACCTCCCATCCGCTTATGACCCCGCGCGTCGTTATCCGGTTGTTTTCGCGATGTCGTCGTGTGCGGCTTCCGAGAAGGGCTGCACGCTGCCGGGTCGTGAGATTCTCCGAGACGTCGGCGAGCCGTTGGTGCTCGTTTGCCCCACGCTTCCGGTCGACGGCTCGTTCCACAGAGACCCTCCGCGAGAGCGAGCGTTCCGCCGCTTGTTGCGGGCGGTCCGCCGTGCGTTCCATGTCGACACGGATCGGATGTACCTGTGGGGGGGCGGCTCGGATGGAGATGCAGGCTGGCTGGCGGCTATCGCCCATCCGCATGAGTTCGCCGGTGCAATCTTCGTCGGCTCGTACCTGGATGTGCCCTATCCGGAACAGATGTACCCGCTGTTGCTGGGCAACCTGCGGTCGCTGCCCGTGCTGGCGACCTGGGTTGATCCGGGCGCGTCATCGGAGAGGTCGCGCGTGGGGGTCGTCGCAGCGCATGATCGTGCCATGCTCGCTTTCGCGCGGCAACAAGGGCTCCCGATCACCGGGAAGGCGGTTGATCCGAGTCGAGAGCGACCCGAAGGCGCGGTCGCTGCGTTCAAAGCAAGTGCTGGAGAGCTGGGGGATTGTCTGGCGCGGACGCGGGTCCCACCGTCCAGGACTGTGACGCATCGGTTTCGGTATCCCGATCAGGGGGACGCGGGCTGGCTTCGGCTGACCAAGTTCAAGGGAGATGTGTGGGAGGAAGAGCAACTCTCGATACTTCCGTCGCCCTTGACCGACCGGGACGCGTACATCACGTCGGTGCTCGAGGAGAAGCTCGCGTATATCGGGGCTACGGTCGAGGGACAGACGATCACCATCGAGACGCGGAAGTGCGGTAAGCTCGAAATCCTGTTTCCCTTCGGGCTCATCGACTTCGACAAGCCGGTCACCATCCGGGTCAACGGAAAGCGGCGTCACCACGGGGTTATTCGTCCCGACATCCGCACGTTGCTCGAGACGACGTATGAAACCTGGGACTTTCAGAGGCTGACGCCGGCGCAGCTCTCGATCTCCATCCGCAGCGATCGTAAGGAGCGCTAACGCGGACCCGGTCTCCGAGAGACAAAGGCCCGCGACACGGTGGCCGCGGGCCCTGTCCTGCGTAGAGATTAGCGTGGACGCAACCGCTAGGTTTCGTCCTTCGTGGTGGTTCTGGTGGTCTTGATTCCCTCGGGCAGGCCGGGGACGAACTCGGCGCCCTCGGGGATCGTGATGCTGGAACCTTCCATGTCCTCGCTCATGGGCTCGAACCTGCCGCCCAGGTGCTTTGAAAGAAAGCCCTCGGTCACGGCGTTGAACGAGGTTCGGTTTTCGGGTCGGGCGAAGCCGTGCCCCTCGTCGGGGAAGAGGACGTAGGTCACGGGGAGGTTTTTCGCCTTCATGGCGTTCACGATCTGATCGGACTCGGCCTGCTTGACGCGGGGGTCGTTGGCGCCCTGGCCGATCAGCAGGGGCTTGCGGATTCGATCGACCCGGTTCAGCGGTGAGCGCTCAGCCAGGAGGGCCCGACCGTCCTCGGTTCGGTGGTCGCCGACGCGCTTGGTGAAGACGTCGATCATCGGAGCCCAGTACGGCGGGATGGTTTCCAGGAGGGTGATCAGGTTGGAGGGGCCGACGATGTCGACACCGCAAGCGAATGTGTCGGGCGTGAAGGTCAGCCCGACGAGGGTGGCGTACCCGCCGTAGCTCCCGCCCATGATCGCGACCTGCTCCTTGCGGGCGATGCCGTTCTTGGCGGCCCACTTGACGGCGTCGATGAGGTCGTCGTGCATCTTGCCGGCCCACTCGTAATTGCTGGCGTTGATGAAGTCCTTGCCGAACCCGGTCGAGCCGCGGAAGTTGACGCTCAATACGGCGTAGCCTCGGTTGGCGAGCCACTGATGGTAGGGACTGTAACCCCACGAGTCCCGGGCCCACGGTCCGCCGTGGACGAACAGAACCATAGGCAGCGGCTTGTCGGGTTTCCCGTCCTTCTCGGGATCGGTCCAGGTTGGGAGCGTGTAGTAGCTGACGAGGTCCAGACCGTCGCGCGACTTGATGGCCACCGGATGCATCTTCGCGAGCTCGACGTTCTCGAGCGCCTTACGGTTGGTGAAGAGGAACGCGGCTTTTTTGGCCTTTCGGTCGTATTTGTAGTAACGGACGGGTCCGGCGTCCATGACGTAAGCCAC
This sequence comes from Phycisphaerae bacterium, assembly GCA_050050135.1. Taxonomy (GTDB): domain Bacteria; phylum Planctomycetota; class Phycisphaerae; order UBA1845; family UBA1845. The sequence continues at coordinate 1,201 of JASFUW010000037.1, read as the reverse complement.
GATCCAGTGGTTGTCGTCCAACGTCCGACTGGTGACGTTGAACTCCCCGTCGGCGACGCCTTCGAGCACCTTGATGTCTCGCTCGATGGACTTGTCGAGAATCTGCCAGCGACGGCGGAGGTAGGTGGACCGGACGGCCTGGACGATGTTTCTGGTCGGGTGGCCTATGATGCCGTCGATGTCGGCTTTGGGGTCCTGGGCGATCATCCTGGATTGACCCGACTCGATGCCCACCAGCGTCAAGGCTGCGGTGTTTCGCCCCCGGCTGTCGATCACGAACAGGTTTTCACCCGACTCGTCGAGGAACAGCGGGGATGTCGTGAGCGTGTCGGTCGCGGGGATCTTGGTGAAGAGCGTCCAACTGCTGGGTCCGGTGGCTTTGTGGATTTCGGAGCCGCCGTCCGGTGTCATCTTCATGGCGAAGTGGACCTCGAGATCGTCCTCGGAGAGATAGCCCGCGTAGCCCTCGTTGTTCTGGACGACAAGCGTGCTGTCGCCGGTCGTGATGTTGACCCGGTGCACGTCGTGTAGTTGGGGGTTGCGGTTGTTGACGCTGACCAGGATTTCCTCGGGGTGGTCGGGGCTGAGCTCCTGCACGCGGGCGGCTACGTTTTCATAGGGCGTCAGGTCGCGGATTTTGTCGTTGCGGAGGTCGACGCTGTAGAGGTGCCAGTTTTCGTCACCGCCGGAATCCTGCATGTAAATGACGTGGTGGCTGGTGTAGGCCCAGAAGTGGATGCGGATGCCGCGGTGGGTGTCCTTGGTGACCGGTTTGGCGGCGTCGGGATTGTCTGCGGGGCCGACCCAGACGTTGAGCACGCCGTTCACGGGTGCCAGGTAGCTGACCTGCTTGCCGTCCGGACTCAGTTGGACGCTGGCTTTGTCGGGGTTGCCGAAGAAGACATCTCGCGGAACCAGGGGGGGCTTCCCCGCAGCGGTTGCGTGCTTTGACGTAGCCGCCACCGCGACCAGCGCCAAAGCGGCTGACAGGAATGTGACACGAAGGGTACGAATGGACACGTTATTCTCCTTTCGATGCTCGCCGGTCGGTTGCTCCTTTGCAGCACCGATGCGGAATGATGGGTGCTGCCCAAACGATCACGTCAACATTGTACTGACTCCCCAAGCCCCACCGGCGGACGCACACCGTTTCCGACAAGATGAGACAAGCCACAAAAGCACACATCGGATGGTGAATGTC
>JASFUW010000036.1:0-20667 GCA_050050135.1 Phycisphaerae bacterium | reverse complement strand
AAGTATCAGGAGCTTTCGGCGCAGTTGCGCGAGAAGGCGGTCGCCCGGGTGGACGATGAGTACGGTCTGGACATTCCGCAACTCTACATCGTGAACATTTCGCTGCCGGAAGAGGTTGAGAAGGCGCTGGACACGCGGACGCAGATGGGCGTGATCGGCGACATGGGGCGCTTCCAGCAATATCAGATGGGACGAGCGATGACCGCGGCGGCCGAGAACCCTGCGGGAGGCGGTGCGTCGGAAGGGATGGGACTCGGCGTGGGCTTCGCGATGGCCAGCAAGATGATGGGCGGTGCGGGAAGCCCGATGATGCCCGGTGCGAGCGCCGCGCCACCGCCACCCCCGGTAGGTGTCTGGCATGTGGCATCGGGCGGTCAGGCGTCGGGACCGTTCACTCTGGCTCAGCTCGCGAGCGGGATCGCCCAGGGACAGCTTTCGCGAGGGACCATGGTGTGGACGGCAGGGATGGCCTCGTGGTTGCCGGCGGAACAGGTACCGCAACTGGCGGCCTATTTCGACGCGCCTCCCCCGCCGCCGCCTGCACCGCCGGCGAACCCGGGGGCGTAAGCGAGACCTGACCGGCGCAGCGTCGCCGGTCGACGAAGGGGCGGACCAATGGACTGCTCGAACTGTGGCGCGCCGCTGTCGGCCAGGTCCAACATCTGCAAATACTGCGGGACCGTGAATGACACCGATCTGCGGCGTATCGGGCATGATCGAACCGGTCAGGGCGGGCGCCTCTGCCCGCGCTGCAACGTGAAGATGCCCACGATCGATCTGGCGATCGAGGGCGGATGCCTGATCGACCGATGTTCCCGGTGCCTCGGCATGTTCTTCGACCTGGGCGAGCTGAATGCCGTAGTCCAGTCATCCGTGTCCGAGGTCTACCGGATCGATCGGCAGCGGCTGGCTGCCCTGATCGAAGAAGAGGGGACCGTCGAGTCGACGGTCAAGTACGTCAAGTGTCCGGTGTGCCGGCAGCTCATGAATCGGAAGAACTACGGAGCGCGTTCGGGTGTGGTCACGGACACCTGTCGTGACCACGGCGTGTGGCTGGACGGCGGTGAGCTGGGGCGTATCTTGAAATGGGTCAAGGCTGGGGGCCAACTCCACGACGCCCAATATCAAAGGGACGAGCAACGGAAGGCGGAGCGGCGACAGAGGGTTACCGACAAGGAGGATGCGCTTAAGGCGAACCGGGACACGATGGGCCCCTACTATCATGACCCCGGGGCGCACATTGTACGGGCGATCTTCCGGTGGTTATCCGGTTGACCTCCGCGGGATAGGATCGGAACCTGACCGATGACCGAACACGCGATACCCACACGACCGCGCGCTCCGATGCCGTTGGCGTCGGGCGGCTCGACCCAAGATGCTGCGCCGGGCGCCGACGAAGACCGCGGGCGAGTCTTTCCCTGTGAGGGCTGCGGAGCCGATCTGACCTTCAACATAGGCACGCAAAGCCTGAAGTGCCCGTATTGCGGGTTTACGAAATCGATCGAGCTCGACGGCGAGGAGACGGTCGTCGAGCAGGATCTGGAATCGATGCTCCGCCGCGTGGTCGAGCAGCGGGAGACGGGGCAGTCGGAGGAGGAAGGGCTCAACGAAGTACGTTGCGAATCGTGCGGTGCGACGGTGCGGTTTCCGGGCACGCTCACCAGCATGGAGTGTGCGTATTGCGGCGTGCCGATCCAACTCGACGGCGTCCGGCAGGCTGAGCGGCGCGTGCCGGTTGACGGGGTGCTCGCGTTTCAGATCGACCGTGAGGAAGCACGATCCAATCTGGCGAAATGGGTGCGGACGCGATGGTTCGCTCCGAACGACTTCAAGAAGCGCGGTGTTCAGGGGCGATTCAACGGTATCTATCTTCCGTACTGGACGTTCGATTCGCTGACCTTCACACGTTATTCGGGCATGCGGGGCGAACACTATTGGGTGACCACTGGAACGGGCAAGAACAAGCGTCGCGTGCGCCGTACACGCTGGTACCCGGCGTCGGGCAGCTTTCAGCGGTTCTTCGACGACGTGCTCGTGCTGGCATCAACAGGAGTGCCGACGAAGCGTCTGGTTGCGTTGGAGCCGTGGCCTTTGAACGAGTGTGCACCGTTCGCACAGGAGATGCTGGCCGGGTTTTTGGCGCGCACGTATGATATTCCGCTCGACGAGGGTCTCGTCGAGGCCAAGGAGCGGATGACCAACGCGCTGGAGCGCGAGGTTCGCCAGCGGATCGGCGGGGACGTGCAGCGCATTCACTCGATCCACACGCGCCACGACGCTGTCACCTACAAACACCTGCTCCTTCCCGTGTGGATGTTGGCCTATCGATACGGCAAGAAGTCCTATCAGGTCGTGGTCAACGCCGGCACCGGCGAGGTGCAGGGCGATCGGCCGTATAGCTGGATCAAGATTGCGCTGGCTATGGTCGCTGCGGCCGTGATCGTTGTGATCGTTCTTTGGTTCATGCAATTGTAGTCGCAACTCCCGTCTCGGTCCCGTCGATCACGCTAACCATGTCGGCTCTCGTAGCGCCGGATTCCGCGGCGCATCGGTGCACTCACCATTCCAGTGTCGTACGGAGTGGCGGCTCGAAATGGAAGACCGTGGGTCGCCGCGACTACATCGAGAGCGACTCGCGACGCGGTAGCAGTGTGTGGTTGGATTAACCAATAGGGCCATTCCCTATGTGCTACGTCTGAGACACTCCACGACGAGAGAACGGGAAATCAACGAGACACAACGTGCAGTTGCAGGCGAATGCCGTGGCGCGAGGTGCGGATCGTTTGGTCGCGCGACTGAAGGTTCTTGCAGATCAGTGCTTTTTCTCTTGCAGGTCGTGAACGTGCTGGGACAATACTCGCTGTTTCGGGTCGGCAGATTCCAAAGGCGTGCGCGGTTCGGGAAGTCGCTTGAGCTGTGCCCATTTTTCTGAGGATCGCATCGCAACGACCTGAGAAATCCGTCGTGGCTCAGCTGGGTTCGGCTAGTGCGTGGGGCAGCGACGGAGCCGCGTCATCTTCAGGACCAATCGGAGTTCTGTGCACAGGGGCAGTGAAGCCGTGTCCACGGTAAGAAATGGCCTTTCGCACAAGGTGCCGCGTGGCGTCAAAGCCGCGGCATTCGGTGTGTCGTTGATCCTCAGCGCTTTGTCGACCGTTGCCGCGCTCCGGTGGCCGCAGTCCCACTGGTTGGTGTGGATGAGTTTCGTGCCACTGTTCGCGGCGATTCGCTGTTTGCGCCCACTTGCAGCATCGTCGGCCGGAGCGGTGTGGAGCGCCTGCCTCTGCCTGTTTCTCTCTACATCCGCCGGGTCGTCTGCGATGCGCGGATGGGAGCCAGGAACCGGCTTCACAGTTCCGCCGGTCGAGCCGTCAGTTTCCGTAGTTGCACTTCTGATGAGCATCCCGACGGTCTACATCGGTCTGGCTGCCCGCAGTACGCGTGGCACAGCGCTCGATTTGATCAGGTTGGCACTTGGCTGGACCCTGCTCGAAGTCGTGCTCCATCTCCACAGTCTGACGGATATGCGCGAGGGCGTACTAAGCACGTCGGGCACGAATCTCGTTAAGATGCATTGGCTTGGCCGGCTACTCGCATACGTGTGCAGCGCGTTCGTCGTCGCGTACGCGAATGCATCGCTCGTGCGTATGTTGACCGACGCCGGTGTCTGGTTCCTGATCCCGCAGTCACTGATCGGATCGCTGGATTTCCCGGGCCGGGTTGCCCGACGAAAGACCGTGCCCGTGAACCATTGGGCGACCGGAGCCGCGGACCCGCGCGCACCTCCGCTTTTTCTCGCCGCGCTTCGCTAGTTCGCGGTAAGCGATCCCCACACGAGCGATTGCACCGCATGGAGTCGTCGTGTGTAACATACGACGAGCGGTACCTCGGCTACAAGGTCCTTTTCTTCACTGTTATTAGGAGCGGCTGCAATGTTTCTATCAAGAGCAAAGAGCATTCCGGTTTTTATCGGAGTCGCGAGCGTGATGTTTCTGGCGACGGTATCGTCCGTTCGCGCGCAACCGTATACGTTGACGGGGACACTGACAGAATACTGGCATGACTACTCGGGAACCACGAGCGGAATAATGATTGACGTCGGGAACGGCCCCGAGCCGACGGGAGATATTTCATTCTCGATGGATTGTACGGCCCCGCCGGAGGAGCAGACAATCACGTTCGATTTCGATGCCCTTACCTGTATCTTGCATCTGGATGTCGTTGCGACATTCCCTCTTCAGCAGGCCATGGGTTTACCGCCAGTAAACATGACCATCGACGAGTCCGGGCCGTTGGATGACCCGGGTGAAGTTGATTTGGGGGATTACATTCTAGGGCTGTCGGCGAGCCTATCGGGCGGAGGGACCGTTGAGGAGGGTGTGTTCACAGGCTTTACCTTCGCCAATGCCAATAACTACAATTTTAAGAACTTCAAGACCATCGAGCAGGGTGGAGCAGTTGGTGTGGCGGTGGTTACCCAAGTCCTGAGGAATTCTTCCGGGTGTGTGCAGAGCAACCATACCGGCACGCTGACGCCGCCCGGGGAAGATCCGCAACCAACGAACGGGTTCGGCGTCGGGACGATCCAGGGCTTCCCGGGGGTACTCTGCCCGACGGTCTCGGAATGGGGGCTGGTCGTGGTGACGCTGCTGCTGTTGAGTGCAGGGACGGTTGTGCTTGAGCATCGGCGTCGAGTGCCTACGGCTTAGTCCGACGAGACCGGCCATCGCAGTTCGCTAAATCCCCAACCGGATAGGCTGAACCGGACTTTTGCGATGGGGGCACCACTCCGATGAGCGGTGCCCCCGTTTCCTATGGGCGGTGGAGTCACTCGGGTCGGCCACATAACGCGTCAATACCGGGCATTTGATGACGAATGTACAAATCGGTACGGAGTTTGACGGCTCCAGGCAACGATAGTAGTCAACGCCGTAGAATACGTTCGGGATCACGCGGGGACGTGACACGCCCCGATCTGCCTTCGTTTTGGCGGTTGCGGCGGGTATGGATGAGGCAACGACGAGTACGGTTTGCGCATGCTCCTGTTGCGGGCTGGCGCAGGTTGTGCCCGCGGTTCCGGCGCGGATGCGGGCGTATTGTGTGCGGTGTGGTACGGCGCTGCATCGGCGATCGTCGAGCCTGCGCTGCAACAGCCGCACCGCTGCGATCGCGCTGGCTGCGCTGATACTCTACCCGCTCGCGGTCACGCTGCCCATGCTGCGGATCGAGAAGTTCGGGCGGATCAACGAGGTCAGCATCCTCGAAGGCGTGGGTACGCTCTTGAGTTCCGGACATCTGGTTGTCGGTGTGATCGTGGTGTTCTGCTCGATTCTGATTCCGCTGGGGAAGCTTGCCACGATGCTGGCACTGTCAGCCGGCGGCTTGTCGCTTCGGTCGAAGCATCGAGCGATGAGCTACCGGATCGTGGAATGGACGGGGCGGTGGGGCATGCTCGACGTGCTGCTTGTTGCGGTGCTGGTGGCGGCGATCAAGGTGGGCGACTGGGTCGATGTGGAGGCCGGTCCGGCGGCGATCGCGTTTGCGGCCTGCGTGACGCTGAGCATGTTGGCCACGGCTACGTTCGACCCGCACAGTCTGTGGGAGACACCCGCACCGGCGGCGTCGACCGGCGAGGACGCAAAGGGCAAGATGCCGGCGAACCCCTGACGGCACGACCTCGCAGGTCATGACGCCCGGATAGGTGAGAGTGATGATGACGAGTCCCGGTCAAGCAGGTGAGCTTCCGCAGGCGGAGGTTCGACCCGAGCGCCACCTGTCGTGGGCATGGTTGGTGCCCGTTTTTGCGCTTTGCTTTGCGGGGTGGTTGGGGTATCGGGCGTGGCACCTTCGTGGCACGGTGATCACCATACAGCTCGATGAGGGCTACGGGCTTGCGCCGGGGGACGAGGTTCGTTATCGCGGTACGCCCGTAGGGCAGGTGCGCGGGGTCGATCTGGCGGAATCGTCGGACGGAATCATGGTGACGGCCGTCCTGCTCCCCCAGGCTTCGCACCTGGCGAAAGGAGGCATGCGCGTGTGGGTGGTTCGTCCGCAGCTCGACGTCACCGGCGTGGCCGGTCTCGAGACCCTGATCGGGCCGCGCTACCTCTCCATTCTGCCGGGTTCGGGCCGGGCGCAGCGACACTTCGTGGGCCTGCGTGAGCCGCCGCTGGTCGACGCGATCCGTCCGGGTGACCTGGAGATCATACTCGAAGCGCCGCAGCGGGCCGGGATGCGGCGTGGGGCGGCCGTCTCCTATCGCGGGATCAAGATCGGCACGATCCTGTCGGTCGGTCTGGCGAGTGACGGGAACGCGGTCGAGGCGCGGTTGCACATTCTGAAACCGTACGCTCAGCTTGTCCGCCCCGAGACGCAGTTCTGGAGTGTCGGCGGCGTCGAGTTGCAGTTGGGGATCGGGGGGTTGTCGGCCAAGGTGGAATCGCTGGAAGGACTCGTCGCGGGCGGCGTCGCGATGGCTACGCCGCCCAACGCGGGGGACGTCGTCCGGACCGGCCATCGATTTCAACTGGCGGACGAGCCGGACGAGAAATGGCTCGAGTGGGAGCCGCTGGCTGTGATCGGCAGTTCGGCGCTTCCGCCGGGTGCACCGATTCCGACACCGGTTCGTGCGGTGATGGCGTGGAAGGAAGGACGCTGGATCAAGTCGGAGCGGTTCCGGCGGGGTTGGACGTTGCAGACGGATGAGGGGCTTTTGGGCCCGGCCGACGTGCTGACGGTTAGCGAGGCCGCAAACCAGGGCTCTGTCGTGTTGGAGGTCGCCGGGCAGACCGTGGCTGTTCCCGCCAATCCGCGGCGCGTCGGGCATGGACTGGCCGTGCTCGATGTGCACGTCGTGGGCGGGCGTTGGGACCGGTCGCTGCGGCGGGCGGCCACCCGACCGGAGGACTGCCTCGCCATCGGTGACGCCACCTCGACACCGCTGCCGCTGTCGGCGGCACGACTCGGTTTGGAGGAGGATGACGAGACGGCGGGCGGTAAGCTCTGGCGGATCGACCCGGCCGTGTCCGTCGACGACACGTGGCATGGTGCGTGCGTGGTTGCACGCGGCGACGGCAAACTGGTGGGTATCTTGCTCGTCGATGAAGAGCAAGCCGTTGTCGCTCTCTTGGCACCGGAGAAAGAATAGAGCGTCCTATCGGTAGTGTCCGGACGGGTCCACCCCGGAACGACAAAGAAAGGGCACCCCGAGGAGTGCGGCGGACGACGCGGGATCAGATCCCATCCCCGGCGGATGCAAACACGCCGGTCTCCCGTTGGCAGAATGGGAGCCTGATGGTCACGGTGGTTCCGACGCCGGGACTCGAAGTGAGCTCGATCTGTCCGTCGTGTTGCTCGACGATGCGATAGGAGGTCCACAGACCGAGTCCGGTGCCGACGCCGGGCGCCTTCGTCGTGAAAAAGGGCTCGAACGCTCTGGCCCGCTGGTCTTCGGTCATGCCGGTGCCGTTGTCCTCGAAGCGAATGACGGCTGTGTCGTCGTCCCGCTCGCCGGTGATGGTGAGGGCAGCGTCGTCACGTTCCCGCCCGTCGAGCGCATCAAACGCGTTAAGGATGACGTTGGTGAAGACCACGAGCAGTTGGTCGGCATCGCCGTTGACCAGGCAGGGATGCCGGATGTGGCAGTCGAGCTGAACGCCCTTGGCGCGCCGGTCGTAACCGAGCAAGCTGGTCGTTCTGTCGAGCAGTTCGCACACATCGAGGCACTCGCGCACGGTTTGTTCACTCGGGCGGGAGAACTGGAGCAACTCGCGTATGATGCGGGAAATGCGGTTGATCTCGCCCATGATCAGGTCCAACTGCTTTCCGTTGCCATCCGCGGGAGCCTGACGCTTCATGACCTGGACCGTGGCGGAGATGCTCGCGAGCGGGTTGCCGATCTCATGGGCGACGCCGGCAGCCAACCGCCCCGTGGCTGCGATCTTCTCCGTCTGGATCATGTTCGCATGGGCCGAATCCAGACTCCTGTACGCATCGGTGAACGCCTTCGCCAGAACCTTGAACTCCCGGTCGGCGTCAACCGGTAGCGGTCGGGGGACGTTGCCGCTGCGGGCCTGCTCGATCCCGTCGAGCAGCGCGGCGATGGGTCTGGAAAGGCGGCGCTCGAGATGAAGGGCGACCAGCCCGCCGATTCCCACGGCGCCGATCAGAGTCGCGAACAATATGACCCACGCATGGCGTATGCTGGAAGCGGCGTCCGCGCCTTGAAGTACGAGGTGGGCACCGGCGCGTTCGGCGAGGTCGGTCGCTCGCTGGGCGAGCTTGCTGGCCAGTTCCTCTGCCCGGTTGCCGACGACATCGTCGGGTCGCTCGCCGGCGCGTCCGACGTCGGTGAACCCGAGGTCTGCCGCCGTAGACTTGTAGGCGTCAAAGCTCGAACGCAGTGCGTCGAGTTCGGCCTGGACCATCGGTTCATGGTGGCACCCGTTGCACTGGTTCTGGGCGTCCTCGAATCTGCTTAGGACGAGGTCCTGATTGCCCTGGCCGTTGCCATCGAAGTAGGTCAGCAGGTTGCTCTGAAGGGAGACCGCCGTCGATGCCAGTCGCGTGCGCATGGATTGGATGCGGTGAGACTCAGCCACGCGAGAGAGCTCGCCGATGCTCTCGCGAAGGCAGAACATGGCGATGACCATGCCCACCGCACAAAGGGCCAGCAAGAGCCCAAGACAAACCAGCATCCTGCGCTGCATCGGGACGTAGCTCCGGGTGGACACGTGCAGAGTGTCTGCGTGCGAACACTCCGCGTGCGCACCGGTTCGGGACGGCCATCCGACCTACTGCCATCTTACCTCAAATCCCGGCGTGCCGGGATGCGCTGGTGCGCGCACGACCAGAGAGTGTCCGAGAACAGACACCACGACGGTGTTTGGGCGTCAGCGCGCCGCGATCGGTGAGATTATCGCTACCTGCTTATGCGCGCTCTATTATCGCACGTTTGTAGATGGCAATCGACAGCGACCTGAAGCTCGATTCGGGCGCCTCGACCCAGGGCACCTTCCCGACGCTGCGGATCGCGTGCGACGTGGTCGGCCCGATGCTCGCGAAGGGCAGGTCAACCGGACCGACCGCGGCGACGGCGGAGGGGCTCGCCACGCACACGACGTCGACACGATCGACAACGCTCGGATCGAAGCGGCGCTCCACCGTTTCATAGAGCACCGGGCTGATCAATTCCACGTCAGGCCACGCGGGCGGCACTTTCGCGAGTGAAGACCGTGGATAGCAGATTCTTCCGCTGCGGGCGACCTGGCGGAGTTCTTTGAAAAGGCCCTCTCCCGTGCCGGCGGCGGCGACCAGTTCGACCCGAAATCCCCGCTCAGCCGCAGCTTGGCGTGAAGCCTCACCGACCACGGCCACGCGGGGACGCCGTGCCGGTTCGACCGCGATTGCTCGGACCGCGTAGACACTGGTCAGGACGAGCCAGTCCGAAACGTCGAGCTGTCCGATGGTGTCTGCGGCGTCGGTGAGCGTGCGACGCTCGAGGACCGGTTCGAGCACGACGGTCAAACCGGCGTCGCGCAGCGCGGTCGAAAGCGGTCCGTCGATCGATTCATCCCGTGTTACCCAGACACGCACGCGATCTGTCCTTCCGGATGGGGTTCGTGGCGGCGCACGGTAACCGACGCAGACACGCTAAGGCTGTAATCGCTCCAGAAGCGTATCTGCCATTCGCACGCCAAGCGTCACCGGGTCGTCACCCGACATCGTTTCCTCCGCCATGTGTTCACCGTTCTGGTCGAAGAGCTGACCGTGCAGAGACACAATGTTCCCCGAGACGTTCGCCAGGGCTCCGATGGGTACGTGGCAGCCGGCGTTCACGCGTTTAAGGAAGGACCGCTCGGCCAGCACCGCCCGGTGGGACTCCGGGTGGTCAAGGACCTCGAGCAGGGCGGCGACGTCGCTGCCCTCGCGCGTCTGCAGCGCCAGCGCCCCTTGCGCTGGCGACGGCACGAAGCGATCGGTCGGCAGATCGGTCATGTGGGCGTAGGTGATGCCGAGTCGCTTCAGACCGGCTGCCGCAAGCACGACGCCGCCCAGGTCATCCGCTTCGATCTTCGCGACACGCGTTTCCACGTTGCCACGGATGGGCGCGATCTCGACGCCGCCGAGCCGCCGAAACTGCGCCGACCGGCGCGGGCTTCCGGTGCCGACGCGAAAGCCCCGCGGCAGGTTGTCGATGTCGACCGGTTTGCGGGTGAGCAGAACATCGTTGACCGCTTCGCGCGCGGGGACCGCGGCGACCGTCAGACCGGTGGTCACGGCGGTCTGCAGGTCCTTGTAGCTGTGCACGGCGAGGTCGACGCGCTCCTCCATGAGTGCCCGCTCGATGGCACTGACGAAGGCGCCGACGGGCCAGTCCTCGCCGAACTGCTCGTCGGTCACGACGTCGCCGTGGGTCTTGATGACGACTTGCTCGATCTCGACGTCGGGGTGGGCTTCGCGCAGGCGGTCGGTGACCCAGTTCGTCTGCCACAGGGCGAGCTTGCTGCCCCTTGTGCCGAGACGGATACGGGTCATGACGCTACCTCTTTGAAGCTCTCCCGCGCGGCGTCGACGATCCGGTCGAGGGCTGCGTCGTCGTGTGCAGCGGAGACGAACATCGCTTCGTACCCCGATGGCGGCAGCCACACGCCGCGGTCGAGCATGGCGTTGAAGAACCGGCCGAATCGATCGTGGTTGCAGTTCTGTGCGTCGTCGAAATTCACGACGGGTCGATCGGTAAGAGCCATGCCGAGCATCCCGCCTTCAGAATCCGTCTGCAGCGGGACACCCGCGTCGAGTGCCGACTGGTGGCACCCTTTCGCAAGTCGCTGAGTTTTCGCAGCGAGCGACTCGTAGAATCCGCCCGCCCGGCAAAGTTGCAGCGTGGCAATGCCGGAAGCCATGCCCAACGGGTTTCCACTCAGCGTTCCGGCCTGATACGCGGGGCCCAGCGGGCTTAGGTTTTCCATGATCGATCGCGGTCCGCCGTACGCGGCGACCGGCATCCCCCCGCCGATGACCTTCCCCAGGCAGGTGATATCCGGTTTGACGTGGCACACGTTCTGGAACCCGCCCCACGCTACGCGGAACCCGGTCATCACCTCGTCAAAGACGAGCAACGTGCCGTGCCGATCGCACAGTTCGCGCAGACCTTCGAGAAACCCGGGAACCGGTCGAACAAACCCCATGTTGCCGGCGACGGGCTCGACGAGTATGGCGGCCACCCGGTCACCGTCGGTCGCCATGACGGTCCCTGCCGCGTCCAGATCGTTATAGGGGGCGAGCAGCGTGGTCGATGCGAACGCGGTCGGAACGCCCGCGGAGTCGGGTTCGCCGAAGGTGGCTGCTCCCGAGCCGGCCGCAACGAGCAACGAGTCGACGTGCCCGTGGTAACAACCGAGGAACTTGAGCACCTTCTCCCGCCCCGTCGCCGCCCGTGACAGTCTAATGGCACTCATTGTCGCCTCGGTCCCGCTGTTTACAAAACGGACCATTTCGACGGACGGGAGGGCCTCAATGATGATCTCCGCAAGCTGGGCCTCTGCGGCGCAACATGCGCCGAAGCTCAGCCCTTTCGTCGCTGCCTGTTGAACCGCTTCAACGACCTTCGGGTGGGCATGCCCCACGATGGCAGGTCCCCACGTTCCGACCAGATCGACGTAACGATTGCCGTCTACATCGTGGATGTAGGCGCCGTCCGCCCGGTCGACGAAGACCGGCTTCCCCCCCACCGCACGAAAAGCGCGGACCGGACTGTTCACGCCGCCGACGAGGACGCGGGACGCCTTGTCGAACAGGGCTTGGGACTGACGTCGATCGGTCGATTCGTTCTTCATGCGCTCCAGCTCTCCCTCATCCGTACGGGTCAAGGCACGGCGGGTGCGATCATTCGCGCGCCGCAGCATTGCCCACCTCTCCACGACGCAATCCCGACTTCGAGTCTCGGCGCGCGACGACAGGCAACGCCGCGGCGAGAAACACGGCGATCAAGAGCAGAACAGCGCCGATCGGAACCAGCAGGATTCCGATGCCCGGGTCTCCGTCGTACGTGAACCACCCGCCGAGCAGAAAACCCGTCGGCAGGACGATGGCTGCACTCAAAAGACAAGCCGAAGCGAGCGCTCTACGCCCTTGCGGCCACGCCGGAACCAACCGGAGCGTGCCTGCGAAGACCAGATTCAACACTGCAAGGAGCGTGCCGTGCGCATGGGCCAGCGTCCACATGTGCCGCCGTGTGGTATCGGATGCGTCCAGATACCAGCCGACCTTGAATCCATGCAAGCTCTCGAGGAAGAGGCCCAACAGCAGGAAGAAGAAGAGTGACCGCCAGCCGAACCACAGATGACGCCGGATCAGCGCTGCGGAGTCGTCCCCATCTTCGTCTCCGGGCTCCGCATTCGGGCGTGTCCCTTGCCCGGTCCTCGGTTTGTCGCCCTTTTCCTTCGTTTGCTTGCGCCGGCCACTCATGGCGGAAGCGTATTCCACCACCCCGTAGCCGGCAAGAGCGGGGCGACCCACCGAGCGAAATCTGTTAGAATCGGTGCGAGGTGTTCGGGTGCCTGAGGATCTTCCCATTGTTTTTCTGGTGCTGGCAGCAGGCGTATCGCCTCTGGCGGTCGGAATCGTGCGGAGTCATCGCGGACGGGGCGCGGTGGCAGCCGTGGCCTTGATGCTGCTCTCGCTCACCGGGTTCGTGGTTGGCGCCGGATGGTTCACCTCGAGGTCGGGACACGGTCCGCCTCCGCTGCGCGGTCTTCCTCGAGTGGTGAACGAAGACGAATATGTCGGTTCGGATGCCTGTCGTTCGTGCCACCCTTACGAACACGCCACCTGGCACGCGTCCTACCACCGGACCATGACCCAGGTGGCGACCCCGGAATCGATCCTGGCCCCGTTCGATGGGACCGAGCTGAATCTGGAGGGGGTGACCTGGCACGTTCAGCGGCGGGGCGATGAATTCTGGGTGAACGGCAAGGACCAGGTCACCGCCGTCGAGTGGCGGGTTGCGATGGCGACCGGATCGCACAACTATCAGTTGTACTGGCTCGAATCGGAAGGCGACGCAGGCCTGGCCCAGTTCCCGCTTGTGTATCTCCTGAAGGATCGGATGTGGATTCCACGCAAGGCCCGGTTCCTGCAACCTCCGGTCGAGAGAACGCCGATCGAGACGGGTCGCTGGAAGATGCACTGCATCAAATGTCATGCAACGCACGGAAGGAAGGAGGATCTTCCGAGCGGAGAGACGCGCGTTGCGGAGTTGGGAATCACCTGCGAAGCATGCCATGGTCCCGGCGGTCAGCACGTGTCCGCGAACCGGTCTCCGCTACGTCGTTACCGGCACCACCTGGGCGACGAGGCGGACCCGACGATCGTGAACCCACGGCGACTGCCACATGATCGGGCAACCGAAGTGTGTGGGCAGTGTCATGGCATCGAGATCTTCCTTGACAATGCCAAAGCGACGGACTGGCACCACGAAGGGTCGCACTATCGTCCCGGCGACCGACTTGCGGAGTTCCAAACGACGGTCGTCGGGCGGTATGACGACAACCCGCCGCCTGTCCGTCGATACCTGGACAATCATGAAACGTTCAGGCTCGAATACTGCTTCTGGTCGGACGGCGCGCTGCGGGTGACCGGGCGCGAGTACCACGGCATGCTCGAGACCCCCTGCTATCAGCGCGGGGAAATGAGCTGTCTGTCGTGCCACGCCCTGCATCGGTCGAAGGAGGACGCTCGCCCGTTCTCGTCGTGGGCGGAGGACCAGCTCGGGCCCGGAATGGACGGAGATGGGGCCTGCCTGCAATGCCACGATCGGTTCGAGGATCCGAAAGTCGCGGTTGCCCATTCACATCACGCCGCGGACTCGACGGGAACTACTTGCTACAACTGCCACATGCCTTACACGACCTGGGGATTGTTGGGGGCCATCCGCAGTCACACCGTGGGGTCTCCCAACGTTGCGACGAGCCTGGGGACGGGGCGTCCGAACGCGTGCAACCAGTGCCATCTGGATCAGACGCTTGCGTGGACGGCGAAGAAGCTCGAGGAATGGTACGACATCAGACCGCCTGAGCTATCCGAAGACGAGAAGAACACCGCGGCCTCCGCTATCTGGACGCTGAGCGGCGATGCAGGCCAGCGGGCGTTGATGGCCTGGAGCATGGGCTGGGAACCCGCCCGTCAGATATCCGGAACTGACTGGATGGTGCCCTATCTGACAGCCTTATTGATGGACCCCTACCATGCCGTGCGGTACAACGCCCAACGGACACTGCATCGTTACCCTGAATATCAAGACATGACAGCGGATACGGTCATCGGGGCCACGAAACACGACCACTTGCGGATGGCCAGTGAAATCCTCGCAGATTGGAAGACCAAGTTCCCGAACTCTGCGGCAAGCAAGGAGCCGAGGCTTCTCATCCGGCCGGATGGCACGATCGCGCAGGATCGCTTCAGGCACTTCGCCGCGCGGCGCGACAACCGGCCGCTCGTGCTGTTCGAGTGATCGTTCGAGCGATGACTGCGTTGCGTCACCCTGCTGCGTCGCGTCTTTCCGGATCGACGGCCGGCTTCACCGGGTCCGACCGAGCGGTCGGGTTTCCCGCGGAACCGATCGGCGGACGGTGAACACCCACACCATGCCGACCAGCGTCGCGATGTACCCGACAAAGACCGGCGTGACACCCGGATCACGGGCCACCCCCAGTACGCTCACGGTGCGCCCGGTGCCGGTGTCATAGCTCAACTGGTAGAGCGCAAAGCCCCCGTACTTGGCGGGGTGGTTCATGCTTGTGATGTGCTCGGAGCTTTCGCCGCCGCGGGAATCCGTGATGGTGATGTGGCTTTCGAACGAGCGCGGCTGGTCCGTTCCGGGGTAGCGCAGCACGCGGAAGCGGTCGAGGCGGACGTTGAACCCCAACGGGACGGTCAGGTCGCCGTAGTGCAGCAAGTGCGGGACGCCATCGATCGCCACCGGTCTGGGTTGGTACTTCTGCACCCACATGTCGGAGGCGTGCTGCTGGGTGGTAAGTCTCAGGAGCAGGGCCGGCGTACGGTTTTCGCGGACGGGGGAGACTTCGGTCATGTCCCACCGGATGCGGTCGACAGCAGGGCGCGGTGGGGAGTCGTCGTTCTGTTTTTCCTCTGACCACACGCCGTCAGGGATGTATCGGCGGATTTCGCATCGGAGGCCTTGGTGCGAGAGCACTTCAGCGCGTGGGTCCTCGGCGGCAACCGACCCGTTGAACGCCGGATCGCCGAGTTCGATCGTGGCGGTCGTCCTGTCGCGCTGATTCACGAGGGTGAGCGCGCTGTCTGATGTTCGGGCGACGTTGGTGGTTTGCCGCTCGGCGATGGGAATCTGCCCCTCGAGACCCGAGCACATGGTCACGACGGTGCCGAGGAGAGTGGTCACGACCCCGAGGTGCGTGAGCACGAACCCGATCGCGACGCGCCCGCGCCCCCGTCTGAAGGGCAACCGCACGACCACCGCAGCCGTGAGGTTGATCGAAAGGAGGACGAACAGCCAGACGAACCACGACGCGTGATAGAATTCGATCCGCGCGAACTCCGCGCCGCGGGCGGACTCCGCAACGGTGGCACACGCCATCGCGATCAGCAACAACACCAACAGGATCGCGGCGAACCACAACGACCCGACCTGTCGCAGGACCCGACGCATCAAGGAAGACCGAGCCCGTAGACTTGCGTCTTGTGCTCGACACCGTGGCAGGTCAGCGTGCAACTGCCGGCCGTATCGCCGAGGTCGCGGAATCGAAGCGTCCGCGTGCCGCCGGTGGGTTGGACGATTCGCGTGTCGAAGTTGATCAGGTGCGTATGGTCCGAGCCCAACGCCTGGGTCAAGCTGATACCGTGCGGGTCATGACAACTCGAGCACGGAGCGCGGGCGTCGACCACGTGGAGGCGATGGTGCGGAAAGCTCTGGTCGGACAGGATGCTCGTGCGGCGGTGACACTTGTAACACAAGGCGTACTCGAACTCCGACTCGACGGTGTCGTCGCGCGTGGTGTAGTTTCGCTCGAGGAGAAACTCGAAGTTGGAGCCGTGCGGGCCGTCGGGCCCGCTGCCGCCTGCCCTGGGACCGGTGTCGTTGTTGTGGCAGTCGGTGCAGCGGATGAGCGTTCCCGAGGGCATGCTCGCGATCAGACTTACGGTGCTCTGGCCTGGCGACGAGACGACCACGGGGTGGAAGCTGGCGTTGCCGGAGCTGAACTTCAGGCGCAGATTCGAGTCCTGCACCTGCCGCAGGATTCGACCTCGGACGGTCACGGCTGCGTCGCCGTGGCAGCGCAGGCAAACCTGGTATTCGTACTGCGCGTTGTCCACGGTGGCGCCGCCTACGTCAACACCCTTGACGTGGGCCTGCGTCGCACCGATCGGGGTGTATTGAGTCGTGAGAACCTCGGCGGAGACGGCGTGCGGATTGTGGCAGTCGCTGCACTCGGCGTGGGGGTTGTCGCCCGGGCGGGACTCGGCGGGGTCGTGGTCGCCGAAGGACCGGCGCGGGTCGTGGCCGGTGATCTTGTCCAGCTCCGCCTCGATATTCGTTCGTGCCACGGTTCCGTCATGACAGCACAGGCAGTTGTCCTCCTCCTTCTCGGCGATCATCAAGCGTTCCCGTCCGCCGGCGGTGTGGGGACGGTGGCAACTCCGGCAGGCGTTGTCGGCGACCGTGGCGAAGGGCCAATCGCCGGTACGCGTCCCCAAAACGGTGGCGCTCGAGGCGGCGTGTGAGGAGGTCGTCCAGCCGTCCATCCGATGGCAGCTCGTGCAAAGGGCGCCGCGCTCGGGACGTGTCACCAGAAAGTCACCGTAACGGTTCTGATGAGGATCGTGGCAGGACGTACACTGGAGCTGACCCGTTTGGTCCAGATGAATCTCGTCGGGCCAGGCGACCGGATCGATCAACTGCCGATCCGACGACGCGACACCGCCGGTGAAAAAGAAGCTGATCGGATGGTCATCCGAGAGGTCGGTGCCCAGGTTGGTCAGCCCGGATGGTATGTAATCGCCGCCGGTGATGCGGATGCGCTCGGTGTGGCTGAGCACGCTGCCGAGGGCGATGGTCCCGTCGTGGCAGCTCAAACACAGCTTGCTCACGCCGGTCGGCTGACCGGGGTTGGCATCTAGGGTCGACGATTCGTAAATCTTGTAGCTCGACGGCGAGACCTGCCGGTTCCACAACGGGCGCATGCCGGTGGCTTTATGCGTCGCGTGGCAAAAGACACACACCTGGCTCTCGGAGGACGCGCGGAACCGCCCCGGTCCACTGACGGAGAGGTTGTGGACGGTGTCGGTCACGCGCTCCTGACCCAGGCACGCGCTGACAGAGAACAGCAATAGGAAATGGCGAAGGACCCATAGCGAATCGCGAAAGGCGCATGGTCGAACGATACCGCATACCAAACGCGCCACACCACGTGCGGCGGACTGTGGGTCGTCGCCTGTCCAGAAGCGCGCCGGGGCTGTTCGGTCACCTCTTGGTTCCTGAATTCGCCATTCGACATTCGACATTCTTCAGGGTCCTACGTAATCAAACGCCTGTAGTCTTCCGTTGTAAGTATCGCACACCCATATTCTGTCATTTTCGTCAACAAAAACGCCGGAGGGCAACCAGAATTCGCCTTCGCCGGTCCCTTCGTGCCCGAAGAAAAGGAGCAATCGCCCTGAGGCGTCGAAGATTTGGACGTTCTCGAACCTGGAGTCCACAACGTACGCGTGCCCGTGACTGTCGAAGGCGATACCCTTCGGTAGTGCCAGGTCGCCGGGCGCGTCGCCCTCCTGACCGAACTGTTCGATCGCCCGCCCCGTCGGTGTCAGGCCCTGAATGCGGTGGTTTCCGGCGTCCACGACCCAGAGGGTCCCCTCCCGCTCGGCGATTTCGCAAGGGAAGTTGAACTCGGCGGGGCCGTCGCCGCGTCGACCGACAATCCGCAGTAACCGGCCGGTCATGTCCAAAACCTTGATGTCGTGGGCGACGGCGTCCACGACAAATAGCTCCCCGCGAGCGTGCTCGTACCGCAGCGCGACCGGCCGCAGGATGTCCTCGGGAAGACGCAGCGTACGGACGAACGACCCGTCCGGAACGGACACCTGATGGACGGCGACGGCTTCGGAATCGCACAGAAGGAGCGTCTCGTTGGGACCGGCGGTGACGTCGACCGGGCTCAACAGGGCGGCATCCCCCATGCGGCTGATCGCCTGATAGGTGTTACGCGCGAGATCGAAGACGTGGACGCGCCGCCCTCCGGGATCAGCAACCCACACCCGGTCGCCGCCGTGCGTGCAGCAGACCGCGCGCGGACCGTACATGCGTTGTGGTTCGCGCTTCCCGACGATGAACTCGCCGAATGCCCTGACGAACCCGCCCGGTCTCTCGACATCGGCTGATGACTGAAGTTGCCCGGCGTAGCGGATTCGCGGCGGAGCGGGCGCGGGCGGCCAGACCAGTTGCGTGCCTGATCGCTGGAGCCCTCTCGGGCTCGGTGCGGCGCAACCGAAGGGCAGCACAAGTACGGTTGCGACGAGAACCCTCCACAGTGCGTGCCTGGTTTGCAGTATCGATCTCCGCGTCATGGGCTCAGAACCTCCGCCGTATCTGCACGAACAACGCCGAGTAATCGCTTCGTGCGAAATCATCTTCGATCCTTCCGATTTCATACGTCATCTTGACCTCCGTCTGGCGGATAATCCATTCCAGAGACAGATCGGCGTCGACCCCCTCGTCGTCGCCGCTGAGCGAATCGCTTTCGTCACGATAGATCGCCGTGCCCTCGAACGTCAGGTGCGTCGTCAGCGGATGGCGATACAGACCCTCCAGCGTGAACAGCCGGGTGCGCCGGGCGACCGGTTCCTGGTGCTCGAACCGCGACCACCGCCCTTTCACGCTGGCCGTCGCGCCGGTCTTGAAGCGGTGCGTCAGGTCGGCGCTCAACCGGACGGCCCGAAACGGGTTGATGTTCGAGTCGTGGTCCTCATATTCGGCGAGCAGGCGAAACGGGCGCCGCTGGAACTCGAGACCGCCGGTGTGTGCAGTGACGTCCTCGGCCACGGCTGCCTCCGCGCCCCTTCCCGTAATGGTCTGGTCCTGCCAGCGGAGGCGGTAGTACGGGAGTAGCCCGAAGTCGAAATCCTGACGGACGCTGAAGTCGTGCGTGCGCGTCTCGCGGGCGAACTGCCCGAATAAGCGAAAGGTGTAGTCCACCAGAATCGTGTCGCCGTCGGCGATCCGCCCGGTCGGAACGCGCTCGATCTCGACGGCGTCACCCAGCCGCCGGATCACGTAGTCGATGCCGTTCTGGAACACGGTGAACCCGTCCTCGCCGGTGATGAAGATCGACGAGGTCGCGATGTTCTCCCCCGTCAGCCTGACTCTGGCGGGGTCGCGGAAGGTATGGCTTTCGTCGAGCACCTCGGCGGTAACCCCCCCGCCGCTGCGATCCTCCTCTTCATAGCGAGCCCGGTAGTTGGCGAGCAGCACACCCCAGGGGTTTTTCTTTCGGTAGTCGAAGCTGGCCTGGGTGCCCCACCGGTCGATGATCCCGCTGCTCTCGAAATCCTGGCTGCCGACGAACCCGTGGAATTGCGACAGGAGGCTGCCATACAGCTCGTGCTCCATCGTCCCCGAGAGCAGCCACGACCGTTCCTCGATCGGGGGAACGCCGGTGAAACTGCCCTGCGTGCGATCCAGAACCTCGAACCGGTACCAGGAACGAAGTCGCTCCGCGTGCTGGATTCTAAGAAGCTCGCGCCAGCGGGCCCGCTCGATGTCGAAGCTGCCACGTTGCTCGAAGAAATTCAACTCGGAATCGAGGCGGTACTGCTTGCGGGCGCCGAAGTCGAGGCGGTGCGAGAGGGTCAGTTCATCGGAGTCGTACTCCAACTGGAACGGCTGTTGTTCCACAGACTGATACTCGTAGATCAAACCGAAGACGTTCGAGTGGGAGACGCGGTAGCTGGTTTCGAATCTCAGGAGCGTGTTCTTCTGACGACCGTCCTCCTCGACGTCACCGAGTGGTTCAAGCTTCACGTCGGTGTGGCTGAAACGCAGGTTGGTCGGCGTCCTGTCGCTGATGTACTGCCAGTTGAAACCCAGGTTCGTCGTCGTAGTCTCGATGCTCGATAGAAACCGGCGCGGCTCGATGGTTCGATGGCGTCGCGCGAACACGCTGCCGGGATAGCTTTTCTTTTTGAGAAAATGAGCTTCGGCGTCGAACTCCAGGATCGAACCGGCGTCGCCGCTGGAACGGCGGCGCTCGGAGAACAGATCGTCGAACTCGTGTTGGAGCAGTCCGAACGTCGCGCCCAACGTGAATTCGAGAAAGTTGGGATGGTAGCCATATCCGTCGAACTCCAGATTCAGCTTCTCCTCGAACAGACTCTCCTCGGATCGAACATCGCCCGCGCCGACCTTCGAGTTCTGCTCCCGCTCGCGCTGACGCGACTCGAACTCGACGTATCCTCTCGTGTCGGTGACGTGGAAGGCGCGGATGCCGCGGCGCTGCGGACCGCCGCTCTGGCAGCCCTGGATAAGCGATGCGGCACAAACCAGGGCGAGCGCGACGAACGAGTGGGTGCGAAGGCTCCGCCGCACGCGATCAGACGACGGGTGCGACCGTGCCGACGCCCCGACCTGTCCCG
>JASFUW010000035.1:0-21225 GCA_050050135.1 Phycisphaerae bacterium | reverse complement strand
GTAGTTCTTTAGCAGCACGTTCCACTGCCGACCGTACGCCGCGACAAACGCATCCTGGTCGCCGTCGTTGTTGAAGTCCGCGTGGGACAATCCGTAAATCGGGCGGCAACTGTTGCGAAGGCCCGGCGCCGACGCACATCCCCACCCGGATGTCAAGGTCACGTCACGAAACATCCCGCCGCCGATTCCCCGGTACAACTGCGGCGGATAACATTTGTAGCTCCACCCGTACTCACGGTACCAGTTTCCCACCGCCAGGTCGATCCAACCGTCGCGGTCAGCGTCGAAGAACATGGCTGTGGTCGCGGTGGCGGGCGGGTTCGGCGTCAGGGCGTGAGGGTGCTGCATAAAGCGGCCCGTTCCGTCGTTCAGCAGGATCGCGTTGCGTCGCATGTGTTCCGCGACGGCCATGATCCGTCGGCCCTGGTCGTCCAAAACGAGTGCGCCGTCTTTCACGACCGGCCGCTCGAAATCACAGTATCGACCGGCGAACAGGTCGATGTCACCGTCGTTGTCGACGTCGGCGGCCTGGAGACAGTCCGGGCGGTCCGCGGCTTCCGAACCGGGCCGATCGCGGACCCACGCGCGCGTCGTGTCGTCCCGGAAAACACGGCCGAGGCGGCTCGGGTCTTGTCGGTTCAGGAAGACGAACCGGTTGTCCAGTATGCAGTCGGGGAAGGCGTCGCCGTCCAGGTCGACCCAAAAAACCCGTTCGGCCGGAATATTTCCGAGCCCGACGTCGTCGGCAATTTCCGTGAAAAAAAAGCCCGGCGGGCGGATCGCATGTCGACTTTGTCTAGGGGCGGTGCATCCGGTCACGATGACGAGAATCACGGCGACGGAGGTGACCGCGGAGCCTGTGCGTCGCACGGGCCCGTCGGTTTCGTGGGCCGGGTTGGTACAACAAATCACTTTGTTCACGGGTCCGGATTGTGCCCCAAGTGCCCTGCCAAGTCACGCATCGCCGGCGGGACCAGGCCTCCACGCCGACAACCGGACAAAACGCACCGTACGGAAAAAAACCGCGTTTTCTGGTCTATCCAGGGGGGTGGAAGCCGGTTCAGGTAGGCTCGTCGTGTGCCGACAGCCGCTGCCTTGGGGCCAGGGACAAGCGGTCGGACGCATCGCATCGGGGCAGACGACGCGGCGGAATGCACCGTGCTCTGGCACTGCGATTCACGTTGATCGCATCGTCCGTCAGACCCGTCGGCAGTGTTGGAAAGGACCGTCGGGCACCTGCCGCACCAACGCAGGCCGCTTGTTTCAACACGCCCGATTCGTGGAAGTTTGCATCCCATGTCGCGACGCACCGCTACGCGAGCGCGCTCCCCCGTCCGAGACAGCGTCAAAAAATCGCGTTTTTTCCCGGAAAAAATGCTTGATTCCGCACCGAGCGGGACGTAGATTCTCGCGCGTACAACCGAAGGGTTGATACGTTCATTTGAAAGGAAAACTGAATGGCGAAGAAGAAAAAGGCGAAGGTGACAGCGAAGGCGCGCACCAAGTCAGAGGTTTTCGGCGAGTTGGCAGACGGTTCAGACCTGACAAAGAAGCAGGTTGCGGCGGTGTTTGACGGTCTCGCGGGGATGATCAAGAAGGACCTCGGCAAGCGCGGGCCGGGCGTCTTCACCGTACCCGGTCTGATGAAGATCAAGGTCGTCCGCAAGCCGGCGACGAAAGCACGCAAGGGCATCAACCCGTTTACGGGTGAAGAGATGATGTTCAAGGCCAAGCCGGCGCGGAACGTCGTCAAGGTGCAGGCGCTGAAGAACCTCAAGGGCATGGTCTAAGCGCGGGTCGGCTCGATGGTCGGCAAGCCGTCGACGTCCGGATATGGGTGCCATATCGTGGCAGCGTGAGTCGCCCGCGTAGATCGCGGCATGACGCGCACGCACGATCCGGACGGGAACCGACGGACCGCCGAACTACCGCCACGGTAGAGCCGGACAAACAAACGACGTCGGCAGGCGGCGGTCAGATCGATTTATCTGCCGTCGCCTGCCGTGTTCTTGCGCCGGTCAAGCGCTTCCGCCCGGCCGTCGGCGAGTACTGTAACGCCGGGCCCCCGATTTCCGGAATTCACGGACTGACAGTGTCAGGCTTCTGTCGCGTTCGCGCCGACCACTCGCGCCACGCCTCGGCAATCGCCGTCCGCGTCGCGCCCTGGGCCACCGGCTGATCGGGCACGTGGTTCGTGATCAACCTGAGCGCCCGGTCGGCGCTTTGCCACACGACATGGTGTGTATCGACCTCGACGGTCTGCGCAGTTGTACCGTTCTGAGCCAGTTCGGGCCTCAGACGGACCACTTCGAACGCGCGCAGGATCATCCGGTCACGTTCCGTCACGCCGTCGAACACCGATTCGTCATCCAACAGATCGATAAGCGGACCCACCGCCTCGTCGGATCGGAGCTGCCCGAGGCTTTCGATGGCTTCGACACGCACACCGGTGTGCTTGGTTGTTTGGAGAAGCTCGATCAGTGCTCGGGACGCGTCGCTCGACCCGAGATCGGCAAGTGCAGCCGTTGCCATCATCGCCCGCCGTTCGGTCGATTGGTCCGCAAAGGCTGTCAGCAGTGTGACAGCACGTTCGTCGTCAGTCAGGGCGACACCCTGTATCGCCAGCCGGGCCACGTCCTCGTCGTCGTCGTGACACGCTTCCATGAGCAACTCGGTCGCCCGAACACTTCCGGCGTGTTGGAGCACGCCGACGGCGAACGATCTCAGCCCGGGGTCCTCGTGCGTGAGCAGACGCGACACGGCGGGAACCGCCGCCGAGCCCAATGCGGAAAGCCTATGGAAACAGGATAGACGCTCCTGGGCCGACCCCGCCGACGCGAGCCGATGCGTCCACCAATAGGCTCGAAGGGTGTTGCGTGACAGCATCGCACCTGCCCAGAGGGCGACCAGCACGATGATGATGCCCCACATGACTCGGTCGCCGCGAGGCGCGGGTGTCGGGTGTCGATTCGCTTCGCTCGGAGTTTCGTCGGTGAGAGGCATGGTTGTTCACGCCAGCGTAAAGGCGGCACGGTGGTGCCGAATTCGGGGTCAGCGGAACCGGTCGACGGCAAAAGCGAAGATCGAAGCGAGCTGCAGGAAGATCGCGAGGAGGAACCTGGCCGTCGCGGTCGACGCTCCGTCGCTCATCAATGCCGCGACGCCCCACAACGCCGCTACGATCGCGAACATCTGAACCAGCGCACCGAGCAACCGCATAAACGAGAAGTCCTGTTGGCGTTTCTCGCGCTGCGCGCGGTCGAGCCGGTCGCGGATGTCCTCGAGGAGCTTGACGGCCCGCTTGTCTTGACCGATCGGGCTTGTGGCGTTGGCTTCGTCTCTTTGACGCATCTCGTGCTCCACAACCTCTGCCGCCTCCTGAATGGTCTTGACCGTATGCGTCGGTGTTACCGTGTCATGCTCGTCCAAACGGCGGGGCGCGATGAGGATTGTCCGACACTTCGCCCGAGCGCCCGCCTCGACGTCGCGCGGTGCGTCACCGATCATCCAGGACCGCGCCAGGTCGATGTCCATCTCGTCGGCAGCCTGGAGCAACATTCCCGGCTGCGGTTTTCGCAGCCCGCTCTTGCGCCGATACGCCTCGACTTCGGCTTCCGCGCCGTCGAGGTACGGGCAGTAGTACGCCCCGTCGAGCTTCGCCCCCTCGGCTTCGAGCAGTGCCACAAATCGGTCATGAACGCGCGACAGATCCTCTTCGGTGAACAAGCCGCGGGCGACGCCCGACTGGTTCGACACGATCACCACCAGATGACCTGCCTCGGAAAAGCGCCGAACCGCATCCGCGGCGCCGGGGATCAGGCGAACCTCATTCGGGTCTTTGACGTACCCCGAATCCTCGATGATCGTGCCGTCGCGATCGAGGAAGACAGCCGTGGCGGTCATGGTCTCGTCGCCGTTTCCAACCGTTCGATTACCGCCTGCCGAAGCAGGGGTAGCAGGATTTCGTGGTGGCCGATGACCTCGTGTCCGTGACCCTCGGCGACGGGGCGGGTGACAATGTTCTGTCGCGGGCGGTAGTGGGGGATCATGTCGAAGTTCGCGGTCGTCATGCCGTCCAGGTCGGCGCCGAGGTTGCGAGCCACGGAGACGGCCTTGAGGAACACCTCGGGCAGAATCACCGCCGAGCCGATGTTGAGCCACACGCCGCCGGCTCCGGTGTTCGGCCCACATCCCAGGTTCCGAACAACGTCGCAAATCAACCTGAAATCCCGCATCGAGGCCGCGCCCACGGCACCGCCGTCCGCGTTCGGTGAAACATGAACCGTGTCGGTCCCGAGGGCCACGTGAACTGTCGCCGGGACGCCGGCCTCACGCGCCGCCGCAAAGATGCTGGTCGAACGGTGGGGGGCGTTCTGGTCGATCAGCAACTGTCCGACCGCTTCACCGAGACCGATCGTGCGCTCTTTGGCAGTCGCCGCCGCCTGGTCAAAGAAAGTCAGCGTCTCGGTGACCATGCCGAAGCTGCCGTCGCGGATGGTGTCGGCCACCTCTTCACTCGTTTGTCCGAGCGTCGCCATTTCGACGTCGTGGATCGCGCAGGCCCCGTTGCACGCTACCGCGCCCACCACGCCGCGGCGGATCAGGTCGATCAGAATCGGCGAACACCCCACCTTGATTACGTGGGCCCCAAACGCCGCGACGACAGGGCGGTCGCTCTTCACCGCGGACACCACCGCGTCAACCGTTCTTCGAAACGCCGCCGCTCCGAGATAGTCGGGAAACGCGTTCAACAGTTCCTGCGCCGACGCACCGGGCGCGGGGAGTGCCGCGGCCCGCTCCACGCTCGCCTTGTGCTGACGATGCGCGACGCGATACGTCTTCAGACCCGCAAGATCAACCGGTTTATATCGTTGCGCCATGGGTGCTCAACCCTGCTTCAAGACGTCGCTCAGCATGTTCTTCAAGATTGTATCGCCATCGTCAGCGAATTCTATCGCGATCCTGACCACCCCGATCCGCGTCCGGTCGATTCCCTCGAGGGTCGCAAGCTTGACGGCATCCTTTTCGGTTGTCAGCAACAGATCATGTGAGGGAAAGCGCCCGATCGCCATCAGCCACTCGACGTCCCGACGCCGGTAGTGATGGTGGTCGGGCCACCATCGCCGACCGACGACGTCGATCCCGAGTGAGCGAACCGTCGTCGCGAACGCCTGGGGGCGTCCGATCCCGCCGAAAACGACGGCCCGCTTGCCCTCCGTCGCCTCGGGAATCGGTGTTCCGTCAAGCCGCTCGACACCGATGACACGGTGGCTGCATCTCAGTTGCACCGCGTCGCGCGCGACGGACCTGACTTTCGATTCAATGTTCGCAAGCTGGGATTGTGACACCTGGTCGCACCGGGTCAGGACCACGGCGTGGGCGCGGCGAAGCGAGGTCAACGGTTCGCGAAGCAGCCCCCGTGGGAGGAGGTGGGCGTATCCGAATGGGCAGGTCGCGTCGATTAGAACGATATCCATCGTCCGTCCGAGCCGGCGATGTTGAAACCCGTCGTCGAGAACGATCACGTCGGCGCCGAACCGACGGTGCGCGGTCTCGGCGGCGAGTGCCCGATTCGGATCTGACACGAATGTGACACTCGGGCAGCGCTTCCGGATCAGCCGTTCTTCATCGTTCTCGGTGTCATTCCCCGCGCCGTACCCGCGGGAGACCACGGCCGGGTTGCGACCCATCCCTTCCAGTCGGTTGACGACATGGATGACAAACGGCGTTTTCCCGGTGCCGCCGACGGTGAGATTGCCCACGCTGATGACGGGCACGGGCGCGACGTACTTCGGACCGCTGCGCGTATAGCGGGCGTTGCGGATCGCAACCCCACCCGCATAAAGGAGCTCCCCCAGGCGCAAAACGCCGCGCAACGGCGCCGCCCAAAGTCCGCTCTCTCCCGCGATCACCCTGCGGAATAGCGAATGCTCGCTCATGGGTCCATCAAGTGAACGCCACCGCCGCGCACGTGACACACCGGTGCGAATCCTGATCTACGGCTTGATGATACCGAAGGACGACGCCCCTCGCATCGGGGATCGCCGTCGTCAGGGCAAAGAGGCAGCCGGCACTGCAGACTCGGGTCGGGTTGTCCTGCTGGGCCACCCCTTCAATGAATGCGGTGGGGTTGTTCGCCTCCAGGTTGTCGAGTGCATTCCGATCGCGCCGCCGGACCTGATCGAGGAACGGCGGATCGAGACGTTGCTCGTCGCCGAACTCGGCACCAACGTGACTCAGGTCCGCTCCTGCGACCAACAGCGTGTCGTTCGGATCGTCTGCGATCAGTTCGCCCAGGGCATGCGCGAAATCTCGCAGATCGACGCCTTGACCGTCCGGCGGCGCCGTTCCGCTCGGTCCGCAGGGATCGGGGCACAAGACCGGGACGATCTCGAACGCATCGCCGCCGAATAGATGCTGAAGCCAACCGACTTGCAGCTCGATGGAGTGCTCTCGTGCGTGGTCCAGTTCGAAGGTGCGCAGGTAGCCGCAACGGTCCTCCAGCCGTTCGAGAAAAGCGCGATCGGTGTGCACCGTCCCCAGCGGCGTGGCGAAGCCGTTCGCGGTGGCGACCACGGACGTCGAGCGCCCGAAATGGTTGGTCCCCAGGATCACCACGCGAGTCGGCGGCTTCCTGCCCCGCAGCGCGCCGTACGCGGCTGCATAACAAGGCCGACCCCTCGGGTAATCCAGATGCGGGGCGACCACGCCCCGGATCGTCCCCGGGATCGACGGCGCCTCCGCCGATTTCAACATGTCGCCGAACAGCGAGCCGGATTCATCGATGCCGTGTTCGGCGGCATACGGCATGGGACGGACGCCCGCTTCCCGATACGCGCCGAGCTTTGCCTCGTAGTACGCCTCGAACTCGGGACCTTCGAGGAAATGCGCCTTCTCCAGTTGTTGAAGCATCGACTGGAACGTATTAATCGGGACCTCCTGGCCGACCGCCGTCTGAAATTCCCGTCGAATGTCGTCGCAGGTGTTCACGCCGTCCATCAGGACCAACACCCGAAGCGCGCCCTCGGACAGATTGAGCACCACGTCGGAAAGTCCGGTCCGATCGCGCAAAGCGATGCTCGGACCGTGACCGTCGGGCAGGGGGAACGCTTCGAGCGGCCGAAGTTGAGGCTTGTATGTAGGGTCCCAGATCATCGAACACCCGTCTTCGTTCGGGAACTTCGTTGGCGAAGGCGCTTCGGCGTCAACCGCGTCGACACCATGGTAATGTCGGGACGTCACTCTCCGGCCTCAGAGCCCGCGCGCTGTATGCCTCGCCCTACGCAAGGTCAATCAGAACGTTCACGCGCATTGTACCGGCCGGTCGCCGCACGGACCAGCACCGGTCCGCGTCCACAAAGGTCCGTCAAGTTCGGACGGCGTCGCGGCGCGTCGGGTGGCACGGTCTGGCGCAGCCAGCCCGTGGTCGTGTACCATTGCCTGTGCCTGCGAGCCAGCCCCTACCATTCAACCGGGACTTCCACCGTCTAACAGAACCACGGCGGGAGGGATGAAAGCCCCGCTCTCCCTGCGCGCCGGGATCGCGGCTCGGTTTTGTTAGACGGTCTTACTTGTTTGCATGCACCCTTGGTATCTGGCATGTACTCCTAGTGCACGGTCACGCCTTAATTTGCGGGTTCCAGAAGACCGCTTCCTCACGGGCGCGGCTCGGAAAGAGGCCGCTCGCTACCCGCAAAAATACAGTTGACGCAGCACTAGTACCTATAGGTCTCCGGCTTGAACGGTCCCTCGACGGGTACGCCGATGTAGTCCGCCTGGTCGGGGCGAAGCTGGGTCAGCTTGGCTCCAAGCTGATCGAGGTGCAAGCGCGCTACCTTCTCGTCCAGGTGCTTGGGCAGGACGTAGACCTTCTTCTCGTAAGTGCCGGCGTTTTGACGCAGGTCGATCTGGGCCAGGACCTGATTGGAAAAGCTGTTGCTCATGACGAAGCTGGGGTGTCCCGTCGCGCAACCGAGGTTCACGAGTCGTCCCTCGGCCAAAACGATGATGTAATGCCCGTCGGGCCAAATCCACTTGGCGACCTGCGGTTTGATGTCTTCCTTCCGGATGCCCGGCGTGGCGGTCAGACCGGCCATGTCGATCTCGTTGTCGAAATGGCCGATGTTGCAGACGATGGCCTGGTCTTTCATCTTCGCCATGTGGGATGCCATGATGATGTCTTTGTTTCCCGTGGCGGTCACGAAGATGTCCGCCTCGGCGACCGCGTCGTCGATCGTCACGACCTGATAGCCCTCCATCGTGGCCTGCAAGGCGCAGATGGGGTCGATTTCAGTAACAGACACGCGGCACCCCTGGGCACGCAAGCTCTGGGCACAACCCTTGCCCACGTCGCCGTAACCGCACACGAGGGCGGTCTTGCCCGCCAGCATGACGTCCGTCGCCCGCATGATCCCGTCGACGAGCGAGTGACGACAACCGTAGAGGTTGTCGAACTTGCTCTTGGTGACGCTGTCGTTGACGTTGATCGCAGGGAAGAGCAGCGTGCCCGCCCGCTCGCGCTGGTAGAGCCTGAGCACGCCGGTGGTCGTCTCCTCACTGACGCCGATGATGTGACTGGCGAGCTTGTGCCACCGCTGCGGATCATGGGTCAGCTCGTCGCGGATCACACCGAGAATGACGGCCATCTCCTCGTTCTCGGCGGTGTCGGGGTCCGGGAGCGTTCCGTCTTTGGCGAAGGCGTTCTCGGCGTCGAAGCCCATATGAATGAGCAGGGTGGCGTCTCCGCCGTCGTCGACGAGCGACATCGGCCCGGGGTCGGGAAACCGCAACGCCTCACTGGTACACCACCAGTATTCCTCCAGTGTTTCCCCTTTCCATGCGAACACGGGCGTTCCGGCGTGGGCGATCGCCGCGGCCGCGTGGTCCTGCGTGCTGAAGATGTTGCAGCTACACCAACGGACGTCGGCGCCCAGCTCGGTCAATGTTTCGATGAGAACCGCCGTCTGGATGGTCATGTGCAGCGAGCCCATGATCTTCATGCCCGCGAGCGGCTTCGACGAGCCGTACTCCCTGCGAACCGCCATCAGGCCGGGCATTTCATGCTCAGCCAGAAGAATCTCCTTGCGTCCGAAATCCGCGAGCGAAAGGTCCGCTACCTTGAAGTCTTGAACAGCCGTGGCCATGGTCCACTCCCAATCAGTTTATGGTTTGCTCTGGTTGCCCGATTATACGAATCATGCGACAGGCGGCCGGCGCCGCGTGTTCGGCTAGGCCGCCTTACTTCCGGTCAAGGTGAACAGATCCGGCGCGTGCTCGTCCCGCTCGACGCTGGCGAGACGCTGCGATGCAACCGCTTCGAATCCTACGGACCTGAGCATATCCGCAAGTGTCTCCGGGTTGAAACCCCACCAGCGGTCCTGCATTTTGTCGCGAAAGGGTGCGTTCTCGTGCGCGACCTGCTCGACGATCAACACGCGGCCGCCCGCGCACGTAATACGATGCAGCTCACGCAGCGACTCGCGCGGGGTGGGAACATGGTGCAACACAAGTATGGCGATGGACAGATCCACCGTCGAAGCGGCGATCGGCAATCGACCGAGATCGCCGCCACTGAGCAGCACGTTGTCAAGTCGGTGATACTCGATGCGGTGCACCGCCGCGTGTCGCATCGCCTCTGCCGGCTCGACCGCGAGCACCCGAGCGAAGTGCTTGGCCAACGTCGGCAACAGGTATCCGGTCCCCGCACCGATATCCGCGACCACCCACTCCCTCGGCAGCAGGGCGAGGAACGCTTCGAGGTGGAACGTCGAGCCGAAGCTGCCTTCTCGAAGCGAATCCCACTGGCGCCCGACGCGGTCGAAGAAGCGGCGACTCATGTCGCGCCGTTCGTGGAGTACGGTTTCCAGGCGTGACGCGAGTTCCGGTGTCAGCGGCTGAGCCCCGATCCATTCGAGCAAACGCCCGCGCAATCCGCTATGGTCGTCGCGGCCGCCGTTCGCGGATCCGGGGACCGCATACAGCGCCATGTTTCCGTCACGCCGATCACGGATCAGCCCCGCATCACGCAGCACCTTCAGATGGCGCGACACGGTCGATTGGGGCTGGCGGAGGACGGAGACGAGTTCTGAAACCGTCAGCTCGTTCCGCCGGAGGACGGACAGTGTCCTCTGCCTGGTGCGATCCGCTACCGCCTTGAACAGTACCTCAGGTTCCAACCGGTTAGTCTCCTCTGGCTTGAAAATCCGTACATCCGGATTTTAGGATATATCGACCCGCCGTCAACCCCCCTGGATGGAATGTGCCAGCCGCAACTGAGCATCCGGGCTCGATGCTGCCGATGGGGCTTTCGTTGACCCTTGGTCCACGACGGGCGAAAATAGGGAAAAGTGCTGATCGTCCGATAATGTTTCCTCCTCAACCGGGAACCGCCGGGGTGGCCGAGCGTCCAAACATTGGAAGACAGGTACCGTCCGGGCACGGGGCACGCCCGGTCGAGCTGGAGGACGTTCGGCTTATCGAGCAGGTCAAGGCTGGTCAGACCGAGGCGTTTGCCGGGCTGGTGCGCAAGTACCAGGACCGCGTGTTCAACGCGTGCTGGCGAATCTGCGGGAACCTGGAAGACGCCCGCGATCTGACGCAGGAGGCCTTCCTGAAGGCGTTCGACAGCCTGGACACCTTCCGCCGCCAAAGCGGGTTCTATACCTGGATGTACCGGATCGCGGTGAATCTGGCGTTGTCGCACCGCAGAGGGAGTCGCCGGCGTCAGGTGCTCTCTCTCGATCAGGGAGCTAATATCGACGGCACTCAGGCGGCGGGGCTGGCCGGGCGCGTCGCCGACCGGATACAGAACGATCCGGCGGTCAGGACCGACGACGCGGAGATGCAGAGGGCCGTGGTACAGGCACTGCAATCGCTGGACGACGACCATCGCGCCGTTGTCGTCCTGCGTGACATCGAGGGGCTTGACTATAGGGAGATCGCTGAGGTTCTCCAGATACCCACGGGTACGGTAAAATCTCGCCTGCACCGCGCCCGGGCGACGCTGGCGGAGGCGATCGGTCCCCCGGATGGGTTTGACCCATGAGGGCGTAGAGATGGCGGAATCCGACCGCGAACAACTTGGCGAATGGCTGTCCGCGTATATCGACGGGGAGCTCGGTCCCGAGGAGACCCGGCAGGTCGAGGCCTTTCTGCGCGAGGACGCCGAGGCTCGACAAACGCTCGATAAGCTCCGGCGGACGGTCAACCTCGTGTCATCGCTTCCTCGCCATCCGGCGCCGGAATCCGTTGCACAGGACGTGCGGGCACACGTCGAGCGAGCGGCGCTGCTGGGCGACACCCCTCAGGCACCGGCGGCAAGCGGCGGCAGGCGAAGCCCCGCGCTGGCACTTCTGGCAACGGCGGCGGCGGTCGCCCTCGTGTTCGTCGGTTTGCGAATCATGACGGGTGCTCCCGACCTGGCGCGACAGGCCGCAAAGCCGCTCGCGCTGAACCCGGAGAAACAGCCGCAACCTTCCGACGAAGAGGAACCCGAGACGACGCGTGCGCCGAAAGGCAGAGACGCGGCGCTGGCTCGGACGGAAAGCGGCATCCTGAAGATGGCTACGTTTCAGCAAAAGCTCCAGACCGACGCGGACGTTGCGTTGCTCCGCGAACACCGGTTCGCAAACGAACCGGTTCGGTTGGCCATCAGGCTGAAGGATGAATCGCGACAAGAGGCGGTGGCTGCGCGACTCGTGTCCTACCTGCGAGAACACGGCGCGATCGACCTTGCAGACCACAGCGCCGAGCCCGAATCACGTGAGCTGGTGGCACAAGGCGTGGTGTTTCCCGGCGTGCAGGGTAGAAACTTCGCCGAACCGGACCAGCGCCAGATCCTCGTGCAGGCGACCACGCGTCAGCTCGAGGGGATGCTGGAGGATTTCGAGCGCATCGCCGATCCGGATGACCAAGTCGTGCTGACATCGGGGGTGTTCACGGTGAAGGGATTGAGGAGCAGCCAGGCGGCGCTCTACGGCGTCGAGACCCCGACGGCGGTCGCCCACGCGACGCCTCGCGACGAACTCGCCCGCGACCTCTGGGCCGAGATGGACAAGACCGAAGAAGCCGAACTCGGCGCGTCAGACGACGAAGCCCTCACCAGTGCCAGATCGACGACACTTTTGGGGGGTGCGGTTGATGAACTCGACCGCGGTCTCGAAGCGGGTCCAGGTGGTCCGACCACGAAAGGCGGTGCTGCTGAGCCGGAGGCGACCGAGCCAGCGGGTGCGTTCCGGGCCAAAGCAACAGAGTCGCGGCGGGTTGACACATCAGCAGCACGCCCGGAAGCAACCGACGGACCGGCGCGCCGTCGCCGCGTCGTGCATTCCGGTACTCCGTCCGTCGTGGAATCGGATTCCGGCGTCGCTGCCGCCGGCAAACTCGAGGAGCCCGCGCCGAAATCGTCGAACGGCGAACTGAGAAAGGACCTTAGGGCGCCCGCCGCGACGCGGCGCGCGCGCCGGGCGGGACGATCCGCGCGGGAACCGTCACCTTCGCCCGTTGAAAGGACCACGCGAGCCCCGGGTGACGCCCGACGCCCTCCCGCTACAAGCACCGATCAAAGGGATTTCAAGGATGGGGCCGGCGAGACTCCCACGCCCACAGCGACGGTGCGACGCGAAGTCGCAACGTCCGCACCGAACGCGGAGACCTACATCACGCTGGTCCTGCAAATCGAGGGAAGCCAGCCGCCTCGCACCGAAGCAGCCAACCGGGCAAAGAAGCCGGCGCGCGACGCAAAACGCAAGACAGAGAACGGGTCTGTGGAGTGAGCAGCGCCCGTGCGCGGCCCGCGGACGAGATCCGCCCCTCGTGCTCACGAGTCTTACCGTATCGATAAACGCCTCGCGTCCTCGTGTGTCGACGGTTTGCGAACCTCTACCGATTGAGCCAAGATACGGTGCACACGCGACATCCGGCGATTCCATGTGGAGTCGGGTTTGTAGGGCGCCACGGTCACACGGGATGTCGTCGGGGCCGGCGAGGGTACCTGAATGACAGCAGCACGACACAACGAGCCGTCCGGCGAACTCGGACTTGACGAGTCGTCGTCGGTCGAGCCGCACGGTTCCGGGCCCGCCGCGACACCTTCCCCGCCACCCGACGACGCGGGACCCGACACCGGGGCAAAGGGCGACCACACCGCGTCACCCTCGCCCGTCGAAGGAACGATGCCCGACTCGACGACGCCGGGGGGCTCGGGACGATGGTGGGCCGCCGTGGTTGTCGGGCTGATCGTCGCCACACCGCTGGCCTGGCTGCTTTCGCTTGCCGGAATGCTCCCGGCGCTGCTCGGTGTGTTCTTTTTCATTTTGTTCGGGGTCATGATCGGGGCGGTCGTTCACCGTGTCGCGGCGCCCGGTCGTCCCTATCGGAAATGGCCGGTGGTGTTCGGCACGACGCTTCTCGTCGGCGTGACCTGGGTCTTCTCTCTGTACATCGAGAGCAGAGACTTTCCGCGCGGCGTAGGTATCAAGGCGGGCAACCAGACGCGCAACATCGGCGATCAAACCATCGAGGCGTTCCGGGCCGACGTCGCCCGCGACGTTCGGCGTTTCTTCCGTGAGCGTTATCCGCCGGGCGGGACGATCGGCTACGTCCATTGGCTTCTCGTGAGCGGCGAGCTCGCTACCGAGCAGGTGGCGGGGCTCTCCCGGCCGATCGTCGTCCCGCAACGCGGGTATTGGTTCGGTATTCGAGCTGTTCTGTCAATCGGGCTTCTCGCCTACGGTGTCGCTTCGCAGACGTTCCTCTTGAGACGCGCACAGGATGAGCGCACAGCGCCCGACACGGCCGAGCAACCGGGACCTGCATAGGCTCGATCCTCATACTTACCTCTCACCCCGTTGGGGGAGAGGTCAGGGTGAGGGGGGAGACCCGGCAGCGCTGGGAGACCAAATGCCTGAACAACCGCGACAAAGACCAACGGCGACCTACGCCGCGGGGCTGATCGAACGACACGACAACCACATTCTTATCGCGACGTTCGAGGGACCGGAAACGCTGACAAGATTATGGCATTTCCCCCGCGGCCGTATCAACAAAGGCGAATCACCCGAGACCGCCATGCGCCGGATCGCCAACCGAAACCTGGGGATCGACGTCGAGATCGTCGTCGGCCAGCCGCCGATCGTCGCCGAAGTCGATGGCGAGCAGGCCGAGCTACGTTATTTCTTCTGCGGTTTGTCAGTAGGCGAACCCAAGCCGGGCCGTTACGCCGAGATCCAATGGATTCCCAAAGCCCACCTCCAGGAATACGACTTCGACCCCGCCTCCCGACCCGTCGCCGACTGGGCGCTCAGACCGTGAGCGGGTTCCGGCAGGTCGATGACCTGCCATGCGCGCGGCGAGCGTCGTCGGTGGACGGCCAATTTCCCGGCGCGCCGCGATCACGGCTCCAAGTCAGCGCAGCCCGGTGGAATCGTCGCTACAGGCGGTCGAAGGAGTCGCCAGATGACATAAGCCGCGAGGGGGAAGTAGACGGTCTCGGAGATGATGCCGGCGAGGGCGTCCATGGGTGAGTACCCGGGACCGATCGCTTGGCCGATCTCGTGAATCACGGACATCAATAACCAGAGCGACGCGTACAACAACCAACGGTCGCTGAACACGCCGGAGCCGACGTGGAAGATCAGAACGAACGCCATCGCGGTGCCGACCTTCGACACCAGGATTCCGATCATGAAGCTCGCCGCGGCTGATTCGTCGGGCGGCTCGACGAGTCCGGCCGCCGAGAACAGACCATACGCGGGGAACGGAACGACAACGATGATGACGAACGTCAAGACGATGCTCAGCAGAATCTTGCCGGTCATGGTTTTCTCCCAGTCCAAAACGCCCGAGGCGTCGCATCGGTCACCTGCGGCGCTCCGCTACGCATAGTCGAACACTGCGTCCCTGCTCACCGTGATCCGCGCGGGCTAAAGCCCGCGGCTCAGAGCGCGGCTCGCGGCTCAGAGCGCGGCCCGCAGGTCAGAGCGCGCCCCACGGCTCAGCGTGGTCTCATATCCGCAGAATCTGCAAGACGCAAGCCCACACCGAGCTACTCGGACGTTGTCATCAGGTTGACACAGTTCGAACGCTCGACGCAGAAGCGAACCCGGCCCCCGCGGCGGTGCCAATAAGCCAACACTTTAAGGGCCGCAGGACGGATGTCCGGCCCCAACCGCATACCCGTTCGCGAACGCGCCCACCGTATTGGATAATCGGAGGGGGAACTCATGACGGAATATGGAAAATACGCCCGCCTCGCCACCGCCGCTGCGCGTGCGCTGTCCTCCGGGCCGCACGCCGACGTGGAAATCTACCTGCCCACCTCGGAGAGCGAAGGTCCCGTCCTTTATCGGAAATCCGGCGTCGGTCTGGACACACCGGACTTCGACAAGCTCGACGAGCACGGCGTGCCCTACGTCTATGTTCGCAGCAAAGACCTCGGCCGGTGCGAGGCCGCCCTCGAATCGAGGCTCTCCGCGCTGCTCCGCACCAACGAGATACAGGTCGAAGAGAAGACCCGGATCGTTCACCAGGTCGGGACAGCCGTCGCGCGAGACCTGACGAACGGCCCCGTACCCTCAGAAGATCTGCACCGGGCCGCGACCCTGGTTGACCAGGTGATCGGGTTCGTGCTGGATAATCCGATGGTCGCCGGCCACATGCTACAGATGGCCGCTCATGAACGGACGACCGCGAGCCACATGTTCGTGGTATCGACGCTGGCCATCATCCTCGGCGCCGAGGTCTTCGGTGACGATTACGAGATGGTGTCCTCGCTCGGGCTCGCGGGGATGATGCACGACATCGGCAAGCTCACGATCGACCCTAGAATCCTGAACAAACCTACCGCGCTGACAGCCGAGGAGGCCCTGCTCATCCAACAGCACCCGGTCGAGTCGGTACGTCTTTTGGGTGACGATCCCAAGGCGTCGCCCGCGATCCGCCAGATAATCGTGCAGCACCATGAGTGGGTCAACGGCGGCGGGTACCCCATCGGTCTGACCGGCGAAGATCTACACCCCGGAAGTCGAGTGCTCTCGATCGTCGATTCCTTCCATGCGATGATCGGTCGACGCCCCTACCGGGCACCGATGAACCCGCCGGATGCCGTGCGCGTGCTGAACACGCAGGGCGGTCGGCAGTTCGACTCGAAGTTTCTCGGCTACTGGAATGAGCTGTTCGAGCGGTTCTGGTCACACGATGAGAAGTGCCTCGGACTCGGCACCGAAGACGCACCGGAGGAGGTAGCCTCCCGCCATGAGCTCCGTCCTGTCGCCCAGCGGCGTGCGCAGGGCGTTCGACGGGCGAGGCGTTTCGCGTGCGGCGGCGAAATCGCGCTCAAGTGCGTGTGCACCGAAAGCCTGAAGGTCAACATGTCCGCGGACGAGTTCACCGCGCCCGTTCAGGACGTCTCCCGGAGCGGTGCGTGTATCTTCAGCTCCGACCCCATGTACCGCGGCGAAGTGATCCACGTCCAGATCGAACAGCGAGGTCAATCGCTGTGGGTCCGCGGGGAGGTCGTTTGGTGTCGGCAGCACGACTTGAACGTCTATCGCGTCGGCTTGAAGTTCCTGGAACGCGAAACGGAGACGGAGGCGCTCGAAGCGACCGGACGTGCCTCGGCTGCACCACAAACAGGACCACCCGCCGTCGCACCACCTTCGGAAGTGTCCGCAGAAGACGCACCCGCTCGGTCGAGACCGACCGCCGGCATAAGCAGTGAGGACGCTCTTGCCAAGCTCAACGCGATGCTGGCCGTCCGTCCGCTGCCTCCTGAAAGTACGCAGACCGCGGTGGCCCTCTTGCAGTCGCCCGACAACCGCGTCCGGCTCAAAGCGGTCGAGGTCCTGCGAGCGGTCGGTACCGAACCCGCGAAACAGGCCTTGCTACAGCTTAGCACCGACCACGATCCTGAAGTGCGCAAGCGGGCCATCAAACAATCCGGTTACTCCGCGTCCTCGGCGATCAGCGCGTAGAACGGACGCCGACGCACCCTCACCGTACCTTCGTCTTACCCGTGGCGGAGTAACGCGCGCGGCGGATCGAACCGTCAGGTCCCCGATTCGACTGACGAGCATAGGTCGCCGACCACCTTCGCCCAGAGCTCATCGAACTCGTCGAGGAGGGTCTCGAAGGCCTCACGCTCGATCTTGAGCCGGGTGCACTCGACTGCCTTGCGGCTGGTCCACACGCTGGGCGTCGGTTGGTTCGCAGAACGGCGTGGTGCGGCCTGGCTGTCCCAGTAACTCGGAGATTGTTGTATTTGCGAAAGAGCGTTCGATGTGCTCGGTGGCCTCATCCAGGCGCTTATGAAGCGGGCAAAGATTCGTCCCGTGGGAATCAAGATCGAGCGGGCATCTCGTGATCCGCTTGATCGGGTCAACGGCGTTGACCACGTCGAGGACGGTCAGTTCTTCGGCGGGTTTGGCCAAACGGAATCCGCCGCCGAGCCCCCGCCTTGATTCGACCAATCCCGCCCGGCCGAGCATCTGGAGCACCTTGGGAAGGTAGCCGGGTGGCACCTTGGTGAGCTTGGCGATGCCCTGTGTCGGAGCGACGTCGCCATTTGCCTGCGCGATGGCCACCATGGCCCGGAGGGCATACTCGGCGGTTGGTGAGATCATAGTCTGCTCCAAAATTGTCTAATTGGGCCTTGACATCCAAATTATGCGCTGTATACTTGCGATGGTCAAGAAGATATTTGGGTCCAATTAGACTTATTCGGCGCGGAGCGGCACCCATGAACACAAAACGCCTCTGGCTGGCCCTGGCATGCGTCATTATCGGGTCCTTCGCGGTGCTCGGTTATTACGGGTACGAACTCTATCAGCAGATGCCTCCCGTTCCCGATCGTGTGGTGTCCGCGGACGGGACGGTCCTGTTCACCGCGCAGGAGATACGGGACGGTCAGAACGTCTGGCAGTCCATCGGCGGGCAGGAGGTCGGGACGGTGTGGGGGCATGGGGCCTACGTCGCGCCGGATTGGTCAGCCGACTGGCTGCACCGGGAGGCGACATCGCTGCTCAAAGCCTGGGCGACGCACGATCATGGCCAGTCCTTCGCCGATCTGGGGTCGGAGGCGCAGGCGGCGCTACGAGAGCGGTTGCGAAACGAATTGAGAACGAACACGTTTGATCGGTATACCGGCGCCATCACCGTCTCACCGGTCCGCGCCGAGGCGATTCGTACTGTCGGGTCACACTACACAGCCCTGTTTGGCGAGGATCAAGAGCTTGACGACCTGCGCGAGGCTTACGCCATCCCCTCAAACAGCATCAAGTCGGACGACCGCAAGCAGGCACTCAACGCGTTCTTTTTCTGGGCGTCGTGGGCCTGCTCCACGAACCGACCGGGGATGGACATCACCTACACCAACAACTGGCCGCCGGAGAGTCTGATCGGCAACCGCCCCACAGGTTCGATCATCGTGTGGTCGGTCGTTAGCTTCGTGCTTCTGCTCGCAGGTATCGGCGCGCTGGCCTGGTATTTTGCCGTCCAGCGCGCGGGCGAACATGATGACGCGGATGTGCCACCTCGTGACCCGCTTCTGGCGTTGAATCCGACGCCCTCGATGCGGGCGACCCTGAAGTACTTCTGGGTCGTGGCGGGGCTGATTGTTGCACAGGTCGGACTCGGGGGCGTCACGGCGCATTACGGAGTGGAAGGGTCGGGATTCTACGGCTTTCCGCTTGCCGAATATCTTCCCTATGCAGTGACTCGAACGTGGCATACACAACTTGGCATCTTCTGGATCGCCACCGCGTGGCTCGCAACGGGGTTGTTCGTAGCCCCTGCCGTCTCGGGTTACGAGCCGCCTTATCAGCGTCTGGGCGTCAACGTCTTGTTCGTGTGCCTGCTGGTGATCGTCGCCGGGTCACTGGCGGGTCAATGGTTGGGTGTCCAGCAGAAGCTCGGATACGAAGCCAACTTCTGGTTCGGCCATCAGGGTTTGGAATACGTGGACCTAGGACGGTTCTGGCAACTGTTCCTGTTTGCCGGGCTGTTCATCTGGCTGTTTCTCATGGGACGGGCCATGTGGCCGGCACTTCGCAAACCGGGAGAGAATCGTGCCCTGCTCTGTCTGTTCTTCATCGCATCGCTGGCGATCGCGATGTTCTACGGTGCGGGGTTGATGTGGGGCAGGCAGACCAACCTGGCCATCATCGAATACTGGCGCTGGTGGGTCGTGCACCTTTGGGTGGAGGGGTTCTTTGAGGTCTTCGCCACCGTCGTTATCGCGTTTCTGTTTACCCGGATGGGACTTCTTCGCTCGGCGACGGCGACGTCGGCGGTGCTCTTTTCAAGTACGATCTTCCTCAGCGGCGGCATCATCGGTACGTTTCACCACTTGTACTTCACGGGTACGCCGACCGCGATTCTCGCGCTCGGCGCCACGTTCAGCGCGCTGGAAGTGGTCCCGCTTGTGCTCATCGGGTTCGAGGGGTACGAAAACCTCACGCTCAGCCGCGCTCGGCCGTGGGTATCGGCCTACAAGTGGCCCATCTACTTCTTCGTCGCAGTTGCGTTCTGGAATCTCGTCGGTGCAGGGCTGTTCGGCTTCTTCATCAACCCGCCGATCGCGTTGTACTTCATGCAAGGATTGAACACGACGCCGGTTCATGGGCACACGGCGCTCTTCGGCGTGTACGGGATGTTGGGCATCGGGTTGATGCTCTTCTGCATGAAGGGTCTGGCGACGCAACTGGTGTGGAAGTCCAAGGTGCTGGCGTACGCGTTCTGGTCGATCAACGTCGGGCTCGCGCTGATGGTGCTCTTGAGCCTACTCCCAGTGGGGCTGATGCAGGCGTGGGCAAGCGTGGAGCGCGGCATGTGGTACGCACGTTCCGCGGAATTCCTACAAACGCCGATGATGGAGACGTTGCGGTGGCTCCGCGTGGTCGGAGATACGGTTTTCGCGACGGGCGTCATCGCGCTCGCCTGGTTCGTCCTGGGGCTCAAGACCGGGTGGTCGGTCCTAACAGAGCAGGAAGAGACGTTCGGCGGCGTCGCCTCGGCCGCCATGGAATAACAAGGTAGATCTCGACTGGAGCGTGAGTGATGTCAGAATCGTCAGCCAAGTTACCCGGGATCGAACCGCGGATCGTCTGCGGGATCGCGGATCTCGCGTCGTACAATGACGACTCGATCGTTAGCCGCACGCTGATGAACGCGAACTCAGGTTCATTGACCCTGTTCGCTTTCGCCGAAGGCCAGCACCTCAGCGAGCACACGTGTCCTTACGACGCATGCGCTCACGTCCTGGACGGTGCTGCGGAGATCGTCATCGGCGGCGAGTTATTCGAGATCGGCGCCGGGCAGATGATCCTGATGCCCGCTCACGTTCCTCATGCCGTTTACGCACCTCGCTCCTTCAAGATGCTCTTGACCATGTTCAAGGTAGGGAGCAAGGAGCCGTGAAACGCCGGGGTTCGTGCCGGTCGAAGCAACACGAGCGAACACCGTGGACGCCACGGTGAGTCTTGTCATGGGACATCACGGCTCGACCTCGAAAGCGCCGGGTCGCTGGGTGCCGGCGCTTCGGAACAAACGTGCTTCGCCCGGCCGACCTCCGGACAGCGGTGGTTGGGGTCACCAACCGATGGGGATCAGGATGCCTCTCCGGGGCTCGCAATCTTGAAGGTCGAGGTAGGTTCGGGTACGCTCCCGGAGCATGACGAAAGAGTCGTACCCGGCTTAAGCCAGCCCGGTGATCGACCGACGTCGCAGGGCGACCCCGGCGACCCGAGTGGACGACCGGGAGTCGTTGGCGTGCGGGCGTAGCTCAATTGGTAGAGCATCAGCCTTCCAAGCTGAATGTTACGAGTTCGAGTCTCGTCGCCCGCTTTGTTGAATGGCATTGCGAAGCGTTGCTAAGTGTTGAACTTGCGGTAGGTTGCGCTCTCGACGGCTTATCAGTGCCGACACCTGTCATAGCGCACGCTCTTGAACCAGATTGAGTAGCTGGGCGCATTTTTCCGCCCAGTGGGGCGCCCAGTGCTCCGCCCGACGGATCGTAGGTACCCGTCGCACGCATGCGCTCGCGAGTAGGCTTCGGCAAAAAGCTGGGCAGCGCACTAAGTGCC
Organism: Phycisphaerae bacterium; assembly: GCA_050050135.1. GTDB lineage: Bacteria > Planctomycetota > Phycisphaerae > UBA1845 > UBA1845. Next base: position 148 of record JASFUW010000035.1, on the reverse strand, counting down.
GCAGCCGGATGTAGTGCTTTTGGATCGGTGTACGTCCCGAGCGTCAATCGGATGTCCGAATGCCGCATGATGCTTTGTGCGGTTCGCGGTGCGACACCGGCCTTGGCAAGATAGGTGGCGGTCGTATGTCTCAGCGAGTGAACATCCA